>DQRJ01000046.1 GCA_015663855.1 Flavobacteriales bacterium
ACATCCACGTCGGAAACCACCACATCATAATCTCCATCTAAGTCCAAATCGGCGGCATGTACGTTGCCACCAAATCCATTCGACGAGCTGAACCCAAGGTTGACGGTGTTGAACCCCAAACTCACATCAGCTGTGTGAGATGTCGCCGTCAATAATTTGTCGCTCCCGTCGTCCACGACGTACACATCGAGCAGGCCGTCTCCATTGAAATCCGCGATTTCAAACATGTACGGCGATCCGTTAGGCACGATATTATCCCAGGAGTTGAAGTTCCCTGTCCCATCGTTGAACAAGACGATAACTCCTCTCGAATTCCAAGGCGGCACGTCATAGAGCGTAGTGTTTTTTATTAAGTCCAAATCGCCGTCGCCGTCCATGTCGTGGATTTGACCAGCCGTTCCAAAAGCGCTGTTGCGTAGGTCCCCCATTCGTGACTCACCATCGTCGATGAAATGCCCCGTTCCGTCGTTAATCAACAAGAAATCTTTGGCGGTGCCCCCTCCGCTGTTCACTCGATAGTTCACGAAGTACAAATCTTCCGCACCGTTGCCTGTCAAATCGCCCGACCAAATAGCACAAATGAGGGGATCATCCGATATCAAAGTCGGGAACCGAGAAGCACTTTCGTCCGCAAGTCCCAACCAGTTTCCCAAGCTATCCTCACCCAAATTCATATACAACATAGGCTGTTGGCTGAAGGTGTTAGCAATGACCACATCATCCCACGTGTCGCCGTCCACGTCCACGACATAGACGTCACGTGCAAAACTGGGGTTGGAGATAAATTCTGGTGCGAGCTCCATCGTCATGTCGACGAGCACTCCTTGTTGATTGATGAGAAGCAGGTCCGATTTGGGGGGTTCAGAGGCTGCAGAAAATGGCTGTTTCCGAACCACAATCACGTCCGTCCACCCGTCTTTGTTCAAGTCCGCTGGCCACAAATCCTTTTCTTCATCGTCGCTGATCGCCACGCTGAACAATTCCATCCGGCTTTCGGTTTGGACGTCCCAGTCTAGCCATTGGGCTTGCGCGTTAGGAATCCAAAATACGCTCAAAATCATGGCGAGTGTGAGAGCGGGTCGAAGGGTGTTTGGCAACATGTGAACTGTGCTTTTCATTCAACAACATTAAGACGCATAAATTTTAGATGAGTTGCATGGGTGCCGAGAATTCGTTTTGTGTCACCGATAGGAATACCGTCGCACTCGCTTCGCTCGGCTCGGTGTTCCCTTGGGGCACTCACAGGGAACTGATGTTAGGAATGAAATCGTAGAACCCGAAAATGAGAATTGAACCTTGAAGAAGGTCAAAAAGTTATTATATAAAATAACTTTCGTGGAGAAGCGGGGCGGGAAATCCGGAAAATTTGACAGATCGTTAACTCTAATCTGGCTTGGGTTTTGCCCCTATAATTGAATTCTCAGCGACACTTAGGATGTCCTCGAGATTATAAGAGTGGAATGAAATGGGATTACCTATGTACATTTTGCAGTTATATGGCAAAATCAGACTTACTCCCTTGGGCATGGTCCTATGTAGCCCTTCTATATATATGGGAATAACATCAATCTCTGGATGCATTTGAATTAATAATGCCAAGCCTTTTTTAAATTCCTGCATAACACCTGGCTCTCCCCTTGTGCCTTCGGGATATAAAATTATTGAGTCGCCATTTCTAAGGAGTTTACTCATCATTTCTATTGGGTCTGATTCACCCTCGGTTTTAGCTCTTCTTCTAGGAATTAATACTGCGTTGACAAAATGAATTAATAAGAATTTTTTTATTGCGTTTTTACCAAAGAAATCCTCAGCAGCTATAGGGTGAACCCTACGGACATTGTTCATGGGTATAGCACTCATAATGGCCATAGAATCTAAATGGCTATTGTGATTTGCAATTAAAATATATTGCTTCTTTGATCTTAGAACATCCCTGTTATAATAACGAAGACCTATTAAGAATTTGAAAATTCTCCTCCATAAAATAGAATGAACTAGTATGAGAAGGAACTTCTTCATTTATATTAAAATCATTAAATATACAATATGAAAAAATGGTGAAGCGGAGGTAGTTAAACTATCTATTCTATCTAGATAGCCTCCATGACCCGGTATGGCATCTCCCATATCCTTAACGCCGAAATCTCTTTTAATCGCTGATACAATAGCATCACCAATAAATCCAAAAAGGGCCACCGTGAAGCTAACTACTATGAGTTGCCAAGAGTGAAGAGGAGTCAAAAACCCCATGTAATAACCGATTACAGTAGTTGCTACAAGTCCACCTATAAAACCCTCCCATGTCTTATTTGGGCTGACTTTAGGCATGATTTTATGTTTTCCGAATAGCTTGCCAAACGTGAACTGCATAACGTCATTGATTTGGGTTAGAAAAATCAAATACAGCAAGAGACCTTTTCCTACATCAGCATTTTCGTTAAGTGCTGGATAGCACACAAGCATAGCCATATGACTAATCCCAAATATCCCCAGCATAAGTGAAGACGGCATAAGCCCCATAGATCTGACAATGTCTTTTGTATCACCAGTCATAACAAGTAAAAAGGGGATGGAAATAAACATAAATACTGGTAGAAAAGACATGAATAGATTATACCATCCCTTATAGGCAAAATAATACTGAACGGGAATGCACAGGTAACAAACTAGCAGGATGGATCTATCCGAATCTCGCAATTTCAAATGGGTATATAGTTCTCTCAATGCGAAGAAGGATAAAACTCCTAAACCTATACAAGTGGTCATGGGACCTGCTAATGCAGCGAATAGAAAAACAAAGCAAATTACCCACCATGATTTGAGTCTAACTACCAATTCCTCTATGAAAGCTCCGGGCTTCAGTTTTTTCCAAGCGGAAAAAATAACGCTAGAAATAATAAGTATGCCAAATATGACTGCAACCACCATTTGTATTTGAGCACCAAGTTCAAGGGAAGGAATTAACTTATTCATTTAATGAGTTTTTAAGTCTAGCATATGAGCTGATAATCATAAGAAAAGATGCAACACCTATTATGTAATTAATATAAATACTAATATCACTTGTGAAATATGAGATGATACAAATGACTCCTATTAATAATGCTCTATCGCTTTTACCCATAGGTCCGTCATATCGTCTTTGACCTGAAACAACTTTTGCAATGACTCCACAGAATTCATTTACAATAGATAGAGAAATAAATGTGATAGCTAATTTGATATCAAGGCTGTCGAATACTATCAGAGGAAAGAAAATCACAATATCTGAAACGATATCGCCTACCTCATTAAGAATCTCTCCCAACTTTGATTGGAGATTATATATCCTAGCCATCATCCCGTCAAGAGCATTCAACATCATCCTCAAAAGAAGTCCTATTGCGACAAAAAGAAAGTACGAGTGGTGTTCTGAAGTGTTCCAAAACAAGTAACCTATTGCAAACGACAACAAAACGGCCATCAGAGTGAGAGCGTTTGGGCTGACCCCCATCTTATGAAGACGTTTCAGCAGGGGCATAAGCATCTGCTGAAATTTGGGTTTGATTTTATAAGTCGAAATCATGGTTTGCGTTTTTTAAATGGATCCCACTCATACCTGTCCCTCCTAGCTTCTTGAGTAAATCTGCCATTTTCTAAAAAGTACTTTATCTCGTCTCCTATAACATCAAATCTCACATACATTTCGTCGTGATCTAATACCGAATGAAAGTAATCGTCTAGATTTCCATCAATCTGATCTGGGAGGAAGTTGTACTCTCCATACTTATTTGCAGCTTTTTGAAACTTCCTCATAAGCGAGGTGGCCTTGTTCTCTATTATCAATCCTACATCTACTCCTTCTGTACTTTCGAGTGGTGTGATCTCCACTTTACTGAATTGCAGTAGTACATCACCATATACTATTTTCGAAATAAGACAAATCCTATCAACAGCAACTATAGGTGCTCGCTCTTGTATGGGGCTCCTATCATATATGATTGTGGATATCTGACCAAACCCCTCCTTTTCAATATGTCTATTCAATACATATCCACCAATAATATAACACATCACTTTCACTTCATCGTACTCATCTAGCCTTTGCTCCCTGTAAAAATCACTAAAAGCATCAAGAGACTCATCTAGTGAATGTCTTAAAATAAACTCAGGTATAAATAAATCGTAGTCGAGGGAGGTGAAAAATTCTGTTTGGACCCTCCTATTCTTTTTTGAATCACCAAACCCATTAAGGACAACAAGTGCAGTCTTCTCGCCCCTACTTTTACTATCATCGACTACTATAACCTCTTGAGCCTCAGAAACAAGTATGATGGTACAGAAAACAACAACTGTACATAAGCGTGTATATATGATTCGATTAAGCATTTATGAAGACGAAGTTAGTAGCAGCCTCTGCATACACTACAAGATCAAAAGCCAAATTATTAACTATTTGCTATCAAAATAATTCACTATGAATTTAGAGTTGTTCTGTTAGGTGGCCCCGGCAGGAATACCTTCACACTCGCTTCGCTCGGCTCGGTGTTCCTTTGGGGCACTCACAAGGAACTGATTCTTGGAATGAAATCACTCGAGAGCTTCGCTCTTCGCATCACTCCGAGCAGGTGAGACATGAAGCAAGGCTTCTGTCTCATACTCGATCGTTATGCTGCACACGTTGTGTGCTCGACTGATTTCTATTTTTTCATCAGTCAGTTCGTGGCCCCGGCAGGAATCGAACCTGCATCTAAACTTTAGGAAAGTCCTATTCTATCCATTGAACTACGGGGCCAAAAAAACGCCGCCGAGAGATAAATCTCAGCAGCGTCTAGTAGTGTGCGCCTGGTAGGACTTGAACCTACGACCAATGGATTATGAGTCCACTGCTCTAACCACTGAGCTACAAGCGCAAACAGAGTGCAAATTTAGTGTTTATTTTCCTAGAACTTCAAACTCTAGCTGACGTTTTGCAAGGTCGGCTGAAACTACCCTCACGGTGACCTCATCACCAAGTGCAATTAACCGTCCTGATCGCATTCCTTCGAAACCAATTTTCTCATCATCATAAACCCAATGATCGTTTGGTAGCGCGTCTTTAGGGACGAATCCCTCGCATTTATTTTCCTGAATTTCAACGAAAAGACCTCGAGGTACAGCTCCCGAAATTAGCCCTTTATATGTTTCGCCGATACGAGTCATTAAATATTCGACTTGCTTGTATTTGATACTGGCGCGCTCGGCTTCGGCGGAACGTTTTTCCATAATCCCGCTATGCTGACAGCGTGAGTCGAGTTCGCCGGTGTCCGCATCCTTACCTCCATCGAGGTATCGCTGTAGAAGCCTGTGCACAATTACATCGGGGTATCGGCGAATCGGAGAGGTAAAGTGAGAGTAAAAAGGGAACGAAAGTCCGTAGTGGCCTATGTTCGTAGTCGAGTACTCCGCTTTTGCCATAGAGCGAATCGCCATCGTTTTCACCGTCCCCTCCTCAGGAGTACCCTCGGTAGCTTTTATGAGATCTCGAATGAGAGATTCGGAATTACCGGGGTTTGGTTTAGGCATCTCATGGCCAAACCTCCTTACGAATACTCGCAGAGCTTGCAACTTTTCCGGGTTAGGATTGTCGTGTACTCGGTAAATGCTCGTACGGGTAGGAGTTTTCTTTTCTGGGTGAACTTTAGCGAGGAATCTGGCTACTCGAACGTTTGCAAGTAGCATGAAGTCCTCGATAAGCTTGTTCGCCTCTTTCATAGTCTTAATGACTACACGCATAGGCTTGCCTGACTCGTCGAGCTCGAAACGGACTTCTTCGGTATTGAAGTCGATCCCTCCATTTTCGAATCGCCTCTTTCGGAGCTTCGTCGCCAATTTAAAGAGGTGAGCGAGCTCGTCTGAGTAGTCGCCCTTCCCTGTTTCGAGGCGGACTTGAGCATCCTCGTACGCAAACCTACGATCGGAGTGAATAACGGTTCTCCCGAACCACTCCTTTACCACATTCGCCTCTTCGTCCATTTCGAAAACGGCACTAAAAGCGAACTTATCTTCGTTAGGTCGGAGTGAACAAAGGTCGTTCGAGAGCACTTCGGGTAGCATAGGAATCGTGCGGTCTACTAGATAGACCGAAGTCGCTCTCGAGATTGCCTCAGTATCGATAGCACTCCCGGGCTTCACGTAATACGAAACGTCCGCGATATGAATCCCCACTTCGACATTACCGTTCTTCAGCGTCTTTAAACTGAGCGCGTCATCGAAATCTTTCGCATCGACTGGGTCAATAGTAATGGTAAGCACATCACGCATATCACGACGCGACTTCACCTCCTTCGGATCAAGCCCCTTAGATTCAGCACTCGGAGTAAATGCCCTCGCCTCATCCATTACTTCTGCTGGAAATTCTAGGGGTAGACCAAACTCCGCTAATATGGCGTGCATCTCCACGTCGTTATCTCCCTCCTGCCCTAGCACCTTGACCACTCGACCGAGAGGTGCGTCTTCTTTATTATCCCATGACTCTAGTTCGAGTAAGACTTTATCGCCGTTAACCGCTCCTCCAAGATGACTGGGAGGAATGAAAAAGTTCGTGTGAAGACGTTGATCCGAGGGATGTCCGAAGGCGTAATCCCGTACTTGTTCGATTGTAACCACATAGACTTCTCGTTGTCGTTTAATGATACGAGAAACGAATGGAGTTGCTCTTCGTCCGCTATTCGCCCACTCGACTTCAACAGTATCACCCCAAAAAGCCGTGCCTGTATATCCTTTCGTAAGTTTTATCTCCTCACCGTTTTCTAACATCACAAATCCACGACCGAATCGTGTGATTTGAATAATCCCTTCTGTATTCTCAACTTCTTCCATCGTTAGGAGGTATTTACCTCGTCCGACATCTTCAAGTTTTCCCTTACTAGCCATATCAGACAAAAGTTCCATTATCAATTTCCTCACATCGTGATTTAAAACCCCTAATGCTGATGAAATTTGTTTGTGGTTCATCGGTTTATCCGGACGTCGTCGAAAGACGTCAAGAACCGTACGTCGTAGGTCTTTTGGTGAGCTTGTGCTTGATAAACTGTGTTGGCCTCTTTGGCCTTTGCTGCCCCTCTTAGAGTTTCCTTTAGGCCAGTCTCTATTTTTCCTTCCCATATATGGCACAAATATGAGGCGAAAATTCTATAACTACATTAAGCTAACGTTATTAGAACATTATTTAAGATGTTATCCCGACCTTTGGCGTTCATATGGAATCACATAAAACAAAACGATTTGTCGCTGACACGTGGGGCGAAACGAGAGGCTATGAGCTTATCGATTCAGGAGATGGGTCGAAGCTTGAGAGATTCGGAGGGGTTGTAATGGACAGGCCTGAGGCGAGTGCGGTTTGGGCGAAAAAACTGAACTATAAAAAGTGGGATAACGCAAACGCTAGCTTTGAATCAACGAGCAAGGCGGCGGGTTTATGGCGCAAGAATGGAAAGGTGGCCGAGAACTGGAATTTAGAGTATAAATCGCCTGTTCATCCGCACCTACGCTTGAAATTTAAGCTTGAGATGACTCGATTTAAGCACGTGGGAATTTTCCCTGAGCAAGCTTCTAATTGGGAGTATTTAGCGGGGAAATTGAAGGAGGGCGATAAGTTGCTCAACCTATTTGCGTATACTGGAGGAGCTAGTTTAGCTGGAAAGTGTGCAGGGGCTGACGTAACTCATGTCGATGCAATCAGACAGGTGATAAATTGGACTAGAGAGAATATGGAGTTAAGTGGCCTAACCGGTATACGGTGGGTAGTTGAGGACGCTTTGAAATTCCTGAGACGCGAAGTCAAGCGTGGGAATAAATATACAGGCATAGTTCTCGATCCTCCGACTTGGGGTTTAGGTCCTAAAAACGAGAAATGGAAACTAGAGCATAGCTTAGTTGAGATAGTTGAACTTGTTTCTCAAGTTGTAGAACCGGGTGGGTTTATTGTCATGAACACTTATTCTGGACTACCTCCTTCAACCCTCGAAACTCTTTGGAAAAGGGTTCTTCCTAAAGCTTCAACCGAGTGCGGAGAACTTTGTTTGCAAGGAAGAGATGGGCATCTTCTTTCAACGGGGTCATTAATAAGAGTAGAGTTATAAGCTATGTCAAATCAAGAAAAGCAAGAGGTCGAGAAGTACGAAAAGGCAAAAAAGGTATTGCTGGGGTTGAGGTTAGCGACAGACGATCGTTGGGCTTCGCTTTGTGAAAACAATGTGGACGCGATTCTCAATGATCACGCTTGGTGTGAGCAGAAAGCCGCTTCAAATGCGATAAGTGTTATCACGAAATTCCCTATGCACACAGAACTTGTAGAAGCTCTAACAAAGATCGCTATCGAGGAGATGGAGCACTTTGAAATGGTGCTCGCAAAGATGAAGGAAAGGGGCGTAAAACTCCAGTATGAGTGCAAGGATAACTACGTAGGTGAGTTATATAAATACATGCTCAGTGAGGGAGGGTCGAAGGAAAACCAACTCGTAAATAGAATGCTTTTCTCAGCAATGATAGAGGCACGCAGCTGTGAGAGATTCCGCCTATTAACGGAGAAGCTAAAAGATCCCGACCTGGTAGAATTTTACCGCGAGTTAATGATCTCGGAAGCCCACCATTACACGACCTTTCTTAAGTTCGCACGTAAATATGCTGGAGATATCGACGTAGATGCCCGCTGGCAGAAATTCCTAGATTTCGAAGGTGAGGTAATAAAACGCTACGGCATCGTCGAGACTATGCACGGCTAGGAAAGCGCGGAGGGAGTTTTTTTAGCCCTTCTTCTCGCCTAAGGTCCATCTCAACCCCGCGTATGTCATACGTCCGAAAATCGGGCCATATACTAAGCTTGCATCGAAGTTTCGATTGAACTCATCTGGGTAGGCTGCACCTACAATAGGACTGTCCTGCTTTACGTTGAGTAAGTTTTCTACTCCTACATAAAGTTCAAGAGCACCAGGTAAGGTTTGGGATACCTGAAGGTTTAACTGAGTGAAAGCAGGCGATTCAGCGGGGTGAAAATCTATATCAGAAGCCGATTCCAATGGTTGCGGAAGCGATTGATTCCCTATCCATTGAAGGGTCGCATCTACTCTAGTCTGCTGACCTTCCTTTCCTTCACGAGAAGCATAACTCCATTGTGTGAAAGCCCTGTGAGTAGCAACAAAAGGATCGCGCATTGTTTCACCTTGAGGAAGGAGGTCTGAATATTCTGTTTGGGCATCAACCCATCTATAAGCCGCTCTAATATCCAATCTTCTGTGAGCCGACCAATCAAACTCTAGTTGCAGTGTTTTTGAATAAGACTTGTCGCTATTTGAATTATAAATCTTAATGTATTCAGGTTGCCAAAGATCTACTATGATTCTATTCTCGAATTCCGTCCAATATCCATCCAATGAAATAGATGCATCGCGGGAGTTGAGTATGAATTTCGAAACGAAGTTAAATCCGACATTCGTAGCAACCTCTGGCTCAAGTTCTCCTGATATGTCCCACCTTCTATTGCTGGCCCAACTTCCCAGCTGCTCCATCATAACATTCGCTGTGCGGAATCCTCTACCAGCGACGATTTTCAAAGATATTTCTTCCGCTAACGAGTACCGAGCGTGAATTCTCGGCGAAGCGAAGGCGCCGTACATATTGTGGAGGTCACCCCGAAGCCCTGCTACTACAACGAGGCGGTCGTTTGCTGTCCATGTGTACTCGAAAAATCCGCCGGGAACGATTTCTGTTCGGGCAAGGGTGTCGATATCCGCATACCATTCATTGTACTCAGCAGCCCAAGTACCGATCTCGTTAAAGTCGTCATAGACATAGCTCAGACCGGTAGTAAACTTGTGATCAGTATTGTTAATTATGCTCGAGTACAGTACGTTCGCTCTGAAATAGTTCTCAGTCCCGTTATAGCTTCGGTTTCCGAATTTATGCTTCTGATTGTGAGTAGAAGCGAAGAATTGGCTTCCGATTGATTTCCATGCTTGGCCTGGGAAAACAAATCCCGTTTTTGCCGAAGCTTCGTATCTGATAATTTCAGTTGCCGCAGTCCATGGATTCGGATCTGGCAGGGTGCTGTCAAGGTAAAATTGTAGTCTATCAAACGGTTTATCTACTCCATCGTAGGCCGCTTTTTGGCCTGCAAGTTTATCCATATGAACCGACGAAATACTGTATTCACCACGCATACCTCTATCACCACGTAACTTCCACTCATTACGAAGGACTATATCTCGCTTAAGTGGGGTGTCAAGGAATCCGTCATCGTTTCTGTCATTCAAGCGCGTTCCAAGTTCCGCATGAGTAAGGAGAGCCGTACTCCACTTTCTGTTCACCTGATGACTACTTACGTGGTTCCATTCGATCCTTCCGTCTCCACTTACGAAGAGATTGATGTGTAATGGTTCGGCGTTTTCAGGGTTGCGCATTGCAACATTGATTTGGCCTGTTATGCTTTCATAACCTCCTGAAACTGAGCCCGTACCCTTAGAAATAGCAATAGCGTCAATCCAGGGGCCAGGGATAAACGAAAGTCCTTGCACCACGTTCAAACCTCTCGGTCCAGGAAGATTATCGACTAGTATTTGAGTGTATTTCCCATCGAGACCAAGCATTTTAATTTGCTTTGTGCCAGTAATAGCATCGGTAAACGAGGCATCAACCGAGGCGTTAGTTTCGAAAGCCTCACTTAAATTACAGCAAGCCGCTTTCGCGAGTTCCTTTCTGTTGAGCTGTTGAATATTTAATGGATCTAACAGCGAAATTAATGTTGTCGCCTGTTTCACTTCCACAACTGCAGATTCTAGTATCACTCCCTGCTCAAGAGGTATATCCATATAATCCCAGTCTGTATATACGATACCCACGGTCTCAAAACCGATCATACTTATCTGCAAAGTATCTCCCTCTGACATTACTGGTAGTTTGAAAAACCCGAATAGGTCCGTCATCGTTCCCACAGTCGTTCCTTTCCAAATCACTGTTGCTCCCGGAAGCGGCACATACTCCGCCTCGCCCTCATGCTCCCCCTCATCGTGATTATGCCCTAAATGACTTTCAGGCGTAAAAACCTTACCCCTAATTTGCCTCTGAGCATATGAATTTAAAGGATTTAGCCCAAACCAAATCGCAAAAACAAGCAGGGCTTTAGCCCTACTAACGTTATTGAAAAATCCCATGAATTGGAGAATTAATGATCTTCGTGATCTTCGTGATTACCTGAACAGGTCTTCTTCTCTTTTGTGCTTCTGTACTTACAGCAATCCGCTAACTTACTGTACACGTCGTCATTAGCTTTAATGTCTCGAGTGTCGTAACCTACGTTCGCGGCAAGTCTTTGAACACACATGATACAGTTAAAGTGCTTCGTCTTATAAACGACATGCATTTCTTCCTTCTCGAGGTCGTAATCTGCGAAGACGATTCCTTTTACGTCATATGCCGCTTCAATTGTTTCTTCACACATTCCGCAGTTTCCGCGAACTGAAAATGTTGCGTCCACTTTCTTTTGAGCAAACACAGAAGTTGAAATAAGAAGACTTAGGGCGATGTATAGTACTTTATTCATATTACAAGTTTAAGCCACGAAAGCTATACCTGAATCATGAATAACATTTGTTATGAGTACAGGAACGTTAAATGAGTCTTATTTCGAAGTCAAATTTGAGCTTAAAAATTCGCGATTCATGCGAGCAATATTCGTTAGGCTAATGCCTTTAGGGCACTCAACTTCGCACGCTCCAGTATTCGTACAGTTACCGAATCCCTCAAGATCCATTTGGTCTACCATGCGAAGAACACGCTCGTTACTCTCAGCCTTACCTTGGGGAAGAAGTGAAAGCTGGCTCACCTTAGCAGACACGAATAACATTGCAGAAGAGTTCTTGCAAGTCGCAACACACGCACCGCAACCGATGCATGTAGCCGAATCAAATGCCTCGTCAGCGTCATGCTTAGGGATGGGAATAGAGTTCGCATCTTGAGTCGCTCCAGAGGTGTTTACGCTAACGTAACCACCCGCCTGTATGATTCTATCGAAAGAACTTCTATCGACTGTAAGGTCCTTAATAATAGGGAAGGCCGCCGAACGCCATGGCTCTACGTGAATCGTTTCACCGTCCTTGAAAGATCGCATATGAAGTTGACAAGTCGTGACATTACGTCCCGGTCCGTGAGCTTCTCCATTTATAAACATCGAACACGTACCGCAAATTCCTTCACGACAATCGTGATCGAAAGCAAAGGGCTCCTTTCCTTCTCGAACTAATCTGTCATTCAGAACGTCCATCATCTCTAGGAAAGACATGTCTCCCGAAACTTCTGTCATCTGATGCGTTTCCATCGCTCCTACTGAACTAGGGCCTTTCTGACGCCAAACTTTTAAAGTAATATTCATGATTCGAAGGATGATTTACTTGTAGCTACGCTGCTTAAGTTCAATGTTATCGTAAACGAGGTCTTCTTTATGAAGCTTTGCCTCAGAAGGGGTGCCAGTATATTCCCAGGCAGAAACAAAGGTGAAGTTTTCGTCGTCGCGAAGAGCCTCACCGTCTTCGGTTTGAGATTCATCACGGAAGTGGCCACCACAACTTTCAGATCTTGTAAGAGCATCGAGACACATCGCCTCTCCAAGCTCTAGGAAGTCCGCAAGTCTAGTCGCTTTCTCTAGTTCAGGGTTGAAGTCGTAAGCCGATCCTGGGACTCTAACCTTAGCATAAAATTCTTTACGAAGCTCTTGAATTTCAACGATAGCTTCTTTGAGATGCTTTTCGTTTCGAGCCATTCCGCACTTGTTCCACATGATAAGACCTAATCGTCTGTGGAAATCATCTACTGGAGTGTCTCCGTTGTTGTTCATTAAAGCCGAAATCTCGTCTTTTACTTGCTTTTCAGCTTCATCAAACTCGGTAGAGTCTGTAGGTATTTTTCCTGTTCTGATATCGTCAGCGAGATAATCGCCTATCGTATATGGAAGAACAAAGTAACCATCCGCTAAACCTTGCATAAGAGCAGATGCTCCAAGCCTGTTAGCTCCGTGATCTGAGAAGTTTGCTTCTCCAGCAGCGAAAAGTCCAGGGACAGTGGTCATTAAGTTATAATCTACCCAAAGACCTCCCATTGTGTAGTGTACCGCAGGATAGATCATCATAGGAGTCTCGTATGGATTATCGTCTGTGATTTGCTTGTACATATCGAACAGGTTACCGTACTTCGACTTCACCACTTCTCGTCCTAGATCTACGATTTGATCTTGTGTTGCGTTTTCTATTCCACGAGTAAGCACTTCTGTCTTTCCGTAACGTTCGAAAGCGCTTGCGAAATCGAGGTAAACGGCTTGGCCTGTCTTATTCACTCCGTAACCCGCATCACAGCGTTCTTTTGCCGCACGAGATGCTACGTCACGAGGTACTAAGTTTCCGAACGCAGGGTATCTGCGCTCCAAATAGTAATCGCGTTCGTCTTCCTTAAGGTCGATAGCCTTCTTTGAACCGTTTCGAATAGCTTCCACATCAGATTTAGACTTAGGAACCCAAATCCTTCCATCATTTCTCAAAGACTCAGACATTAAAGTGAGCTTTGACTGATAATGACCACTTACAGGAATACAAGTAGGGTGGATTTGAGTAAAGCAAGGGTTTGCAAAGTAAGATCCTTTTTTATGAGCTCTCCATACCGCAGATGCGTTAGAGCCCATCGCATTCGTGCTTAAGTAGAATGCGTTTCCGTATCCGCCTGTACAAAGAACAACTGCGTGAGCGCTATGTCTTTCGATTTCTCCTGTGATAAGGTTTCTTGCGATAATTCCTCTTGCCTTTCCGTCGATTTTAACGACTTCCATCATTTCATGACGGTTGAGCATTTCTACTTTTCCTTTAGAAATCTGACGAGAAAGTGCTGAATATGCTCCGAGAAGAAGCTGTTGACCGGTTTGGCCTTTTGCATAAAACGTACGTGAAACCTGCACCCCTCCGAATGAACGGTTATCGAGCAGACCTCCGTACTCACGAGCAAAAGGGACTCCCTGTGCAACGCATTGATCGATGATGCTTCCGCTTACTTCTGCCAAACGATGAACGTTTGCTTCACGTGAACGGTAGTCTCCACCTTTTACTGTATCGTAAAAAAGGCGGTAAACTGAGTCACCATCGTTTTGGTAGTTTTTCGAAGCGTTAATTCCACCTTGAGCCGCAATTGAGTGAGCTCTTCGAGGTGAGTCTTGGAAACAAAGTGACTTAACGTTGTAGCCCATCTCAGCTAGAGAAGCTGCCGCAGAAGCCCCCGCAAGACCAGTACCTACGACAATGATGTCAATGTGTCTTTTATTAGCTGGGGTTACAAGGCGGATATTGTCCTTATGCTTGCTCCACTTTTCTGCTAACGGTCCTTCTGGAATTTTAGAATCTAACATGACTTATTTGCTTAAGATTGAATCAAGAAGAGATAAATTGGAAGAGACGCAAATCCGGCAGGAACGATCACACTAAAAGCTTTTCCTACGAACTGAATCATAGGTGTGTACTTCGGGTGGTTAAGTCCCAAAGACTGAAAAGCACTTTGGAAACCATGGTTCAAATGGAAGCCCATAGATATCATAGCGAAAACGTATAGCCCTGTCATAACAGCAGCAAGACGGTTAACTGTAGGGTTAAAGAAATCCATCACAACAGTATGTAAATCTTTTACTCCGTCAACCATTATAATGTCCCCGAAATGCATAGTCCACCAGAAGTGTTGCATATGAGTTACAATGAAAACTAGTAGAATCGTACCCAAAAGGGCCATGTTTCGACTTGCCCAACTCGAGTTAAGGTTGCCCTTCTCAACAACATAATTAACTGGGCGAGCTTTTCTGTTTTTGATTGTCAAGACAAATCCATCTACAACGTGAAATAAAACACTTGCGTAAGTCAAGTATGACATCAACTTAATCAGCGGATTTGAAGTCATAAACTCCGCATAGCTATTGAAGGCGGCTTGTCCTTCTGGCCCGGTTGAAAATAACTGCACATTGCCTATCAGGTGGCCTACTAAAAATATACAGAGAAATAGGCCAGTAAAGGCCATTACGTACTTCTTCGAAAGAGAAGATTTTAGAATTCCTGTTTTACTCATGGTCATTGCTATGAATCGCGCATAAAGGTACACGGCACGCTCTCGTTGACCAACGTTCTATAACAGAAACAAATAAAAAGGAGGACTCACCTGTCTGAGTCCTCCTGTCCGATCACGCCTCTACGGGTTTCTTATCGAGCATAAGAAGATCATTCGCTATCACCTCTGTGATATAGCGAGTCTTCCCATCATTGTCCTCGTAGGTTCTATACATGAGTCGGCCTTCGAGTGCAATCTCAGAGCCTTTTTTCAAGTATTGACTAACGATGTCCCCAAGCGATCCCCAAGCGACAACATCGTGCCATTGGGTACGCTCTACTCGTTCGCCTTCGCCATTGCGATACGATTCGTTTGTCGCCATTGAAAAGTTGACTTTTGATTTGCCATCGTCAAAGGTGATGACCTCGGGGTTCTTCCCGAGCCTGCCAATTAATTGGACTTTATTGCGTAGTGCATTCATTATTAATAGTTTTTATCTGTGCCAAACTTCTAACTAATTTTCCGCCAAAATCAACAAGCTTTGTAGATGAAGGTGATGAGTTTACGTCTGTTTCGAAAAAGTGGTATTACCTTCGCAATCTGCAATAGAAGCACATCATGACATCTGAAAATGTACGCGTAAGATTCGCACCAAGCCCTACAGGACCTCTTCATATGGGTGGAGTAAGAACAGCTCTTTATAATTACTTGTTCGCCCGCTCTAAGGGGGGTAAATTCCTGCTTAGGATAGAGGACACAGACCAAACCCGATATGTTGAGGGTGCTGAAGAGTACGTAAGGGAAGCGCTAGAGTGGTGCGGAATCGAGATTGATGAGGGGGTCGTAGCAGGTGGGGAATTCGGCCCGTACCGTCAAAGTGAGCGTAACTCCTTTTATCGCGAGGCCGTTGAAAAACTTATTGAGACGGGGCATGCTTACATGGCATTCGATACTCCCGAAGAACTCGACGCTATGAGGAAGGAGGCTGAGGGGAGAAAAGAAGTCTTTCAATACGACTCGAAAACGAGGGGTGGATGTAGAAATAGTTTGGCCTTAAGCGTTGAAGAAGTAGAGGGTCTCATCGAAGCGGAGACTCCTTACATTATTAGATTTATGACTCCTGATGAGGCGGAAGATATCGTTTTTACTGATGAAATTCGTGGAGAGGTCTGTATTTCGAGTGGTGTGATTGACGATAAAGTTCTTGTGAAAGCTGACGGTCTACCTACCTACCATCTTGCAAACGTGGTCGATGATCACGCGATGGAAATTAGCCACGTGATTCGTGGTGAAGAATGGCTGCCTAGTGCGCCGCTGCACGTCATGTTGTACCGAGCGTTTGGTTGGGATTCGCCGAAATTCGCACACCTTCCGCTTATTCTCAAGCCTACTGGCAATGGAAAACTGAGCAAAAGAGATGGCGATGCGGGTGGTTTTCCTGTATTCCCTATTGAGTGGGAAGATCCGGATTCTGGCAAAGTTTCTAAGGGCTATCTAGAAGCGGGGTATAATCCTCAAGCGTTCTTAAACATGCTACTCATGCTTGGATGGAATCCAGGTGATGAGAGGGAAATTTTCTCGTTAGAGGAAGCGGCGAATGCGTTTTCTCTTGATAGAGTTGTTAAATCAGGAGCTAGATTTAGTCCTGATAAGGCCAAATGGTTCAACGAGCAATACCTCCGTTCTAAAACTCCCGCCTCTCTTTCAAGCGAACTTGTTAACCTCGCTTCTGAAAGGGGTATGAACTTCGATTCTGGCGAGGCTGAGGCCATCCTCACAATGATGCTCGAGCGGGTTTCGTTCCTACATGAGATTTTTGATGCGAAATGGCTTTTCAACGCTCCTAAATCAGATGACTTCAATGCAAAACTGGTTAGGAAGAAGTGGAAAGCGGAAACCCCACTTTATATGGCCGATTTAAAGGAGATGCTGAAATCTATTACTCCATTTATAGCAGAGGAAATTGAGTCACAATTCAAAGCTCACCTCGAAGAAAAAGAGCTAGGGTTCGGACAAGTTCTATTACCCCTTCGTTTGGCTCTAACGGGAGAAGGAGGAGGGCCTTCTATGTTCGAATTCGCGGAATTTCTCGGACTAGAAAAAACTATTTCGCGCCTAGAAAGTGGCGTTCTTGAAATCGAAAAGCTTAAGGCCGAATGAGTAGCAAGAAATTTGAAATAATCGAGGTTAGCGGTCTACGATTTCATGCATATCACGGATGTATGGCCGAAGAGACGAAGATTGGAGGAGAGTACCGAATCGACGTGCGTCTTGAGGTCGATATGATCGCTAGTGGAAAGTCGGACTTCCTTTCTGATACAATAGATTATTGTGCTGTTCATAAAATCGTTGCAGAAGAAATGGCTATCCCTTCTAAGCTCATTGAGCACGTAGGAAGGCGTATTGCGGAGTCGTTGAAAAACGGTCTTCCTCTTGCTAAAACGGTTAAAATAAAACTCACAAAATTCTCTCCACCTATTGACGGAGATTGCGAGTCAGTAGCCGTAATAATGCGCGCTTAATTTTAATTTAAAGCTGCATCTCCGGTACAGAGTCTGGGACTATAAGCTCTCCTGCTGTAGCGGCCCTGATATCTTCGACAGAAACTCCTGGTGCTCTCTCGACCAAATGAAAGGCCCCGTCTTTTATATCGAGGACTGCCAAGTTCGTCACCACTCGTTTTACACAAGCCACACCCGTTAAGGGGAGGGAACATTGGGGAAGTAGTTTCGATTCTCCTGCTCGATTCGTGTGCATCATCGCCACGACTATGTTATCAGCACTAGCGACGAGATCCATCGCGCCACCCATTCCTTTGACCATTTTACCTGGAATTTTCCAATTCGCAATATCTCCGGTCTCACTCACCTCCATCGCGCCGAGCACGGTAAGTTGTACGTGACGTCCTCTAATCATCGCAAACGAAGTCGCGCTATCGAAATAAACCGCTCCAGGAAGTGCCGTAATCGTTTGCTTCCCGGCATTGATAAGGTCGGCATCCTCAGATCCCTCGAAAGGAAATGGCCCCATCCCTAAAATTCCATTTTCAGATTGAAATTCTACGTTCAGACCTTCGGGGATATGGTTCGCCACAAGAGTAGGTATCCCTATCCCAAGGTTCACATATTGACCGTCCTCAACTTCTTGCGCAATTCTAGTTGCAATTCCGTTTTTATCTAGCATACCTTAGTTTTTATGAGGTCGAACAGTACGTTGTTCAATACGTTTTTCATAAGAATCGCCTTGGAAAATCCGCTGTACAAAAATCCCTGGAGTATGAATTTCATTCGGATCGATCGTCCCTAGTGGAACTAGTTCCTCCACTTCCGCAATCGTAATCTTCCCCGCCATCGCCATCATGGGGTTGAAATTTCTTGCTGTTGCTTTATAAACCAAATTCCCCGCTTCATCCCCCCTCCACGCCTTCACAAAAGCGAACTCACTGGTAAGAGCAGATTCTAAAATGTGCGGCTTACCATCAAATTCTCTTACCTCCTTTCCTTCTGCAACTTCCGTCCCAAACCCAGCCGGAGTATAAAATGCCGGTATACCCGCACCACCAGCTCTACACCGTTCCGCAAGTGAACCTTGAGGAATGAGGTCTACTTCTAGCTCGCCCGAAAGCATTTGGCGTTCAAACTCATCATTCTCCCCCACATATGATGATATCATTTTGCGGATCTGATGACCTTGCAGGAGCCGACCTAGCCCGAAGTTGTCTACGCCAGCATTATTGGAAATACACGTAACGTCTTTTACACCGAGCCTCACCAATTCCTCTATGCAGTTCTCGGGGATTCCACAAAGCCCAAACCCACCTAGCATCAACGTCATCCCATCCTCAACGCCTTTACACGCTTCCTTCACTCCACTCACTAATTTAGAAATCGCCATAATTTATTTAATTAAAAAGGTCTGAATCGTCGAACCCATCGGAGTCGAAGGTATGGCCTTTCAAAGTGGTTTGTTCTTTACAGTTCAAAGTATCCGCACCTAAAGATTCTGGTCTGAAAAAATCTTCCTTTGAGAGCCCTATTTCCTCATCCGCATATGTGTCTTTCATGAAAAATCCATAAATCGGCAGAGCCGTATTAGCACCCTGTCCGTAATGCGTTGTAGAAAACCTTACCGTTGGGTCTTGTGCTCCAACCCAAACCCCAGTTACAAGTTCCGGCGTCAGTCCCATAAACCAACCATCAGTGTTATTCTGAGTTGTGCCCGTTTTACCCGCCATTGGAAACCTGATCCCATCGTAGTCGCGCTTATCTGAGTCGTATCGCAGTCTTACTCCCGTACCCATTCGTTTTTGTAATTCCTCGTTCCAGGCTCCGTCGACTACTCCTTTCATCATTCGGACCACTCTATATGCCGTTAACTCGTCAAGACCCTGTCGAACTTCTGGACTAGGCTCATAAATAGTATTCCCGAATCGATCTTCAATTCGAATTAATATAGTGGGCTCGACATATACGCCTCCATTTACGAGGGAAGCATTCGCTGAGACAAGTTCTTTGAGTTTAAGCTCCGCGACGCCTAATGCAATTGAGGGAACGCTAGGAATATAGCTTTCAATACCCAAGGCATGAGCTAACTTTATAACCCTATCCGTACCAAAATTCTTTATCAATTTTGCCGTCACGGTGTTCATAGAGTTCGCCAAAGCATACTCGAGAGTCACAATCTCTCCGTAATCTTCCGATGAATTGTCCGGACACCAACGTGGAGGGTCTGACCCCTTCGGTAAATCAATACAAGTAACTTGGTTCGGCAATTCGTCGCAAGGATTCATCCCCATTCGAAGAGCCGTTGCATACACGAACGGTTTAAATATAGACCCCACTTGACGTTTACTCAACTCCACATTATCGTACTGGAAAAACCTATAATCGATACCGCCGACCCAAGCTTTGATTTGGCCTGAAGAGGGCTCAATAGACAGAAGCCCCGCTTGCAGAATTTTCTTGCGATAAATAATACTGTCCATGGGCGTGAGAACCGTGTCAACTGGTCCGTGGTGACTGAACACCTTCATTTTCACAGGTTTATGCAGTGACTTCTTGAAATCCGCCGAGCTTAAACCCATCCAAACATGACCGCATCCACCCTTCTCAGGATCGCACCTAAAACCATTATCCCCTCCCTCTAGCGTGTGATCAACGATATAATACGCCGGCCTATTACATGCGGGACAAAGCTTCCCTTTACTCTTTTTATATCGGTCAGAATCACGAATTGCAATATCTAGAATCGCCTTTTTTGCTGAAGGTTCGATCTCCTCGAAAAACGGATAATCTATTTTAGGTCGTTTCTCCAAATCCCATTCAAAAATAGCTTGCAATTCACCACCTAAGTGCCGTGATACTGCATTCTCCGCATACTTCTGCATGCGACTATCAAGCGTTGTGTGAACCTGAAGTCCATCACGATAAATATTATACTTCGTCCCGTCGGCCTTACTAATCAGATAGGTTCCGTCAGGTTGTTTTTCAGAAAATAGTTTTTTTAATTCTGCTCTTAATCGCTCACGAAAATATGGTGCGGGCCCCTCCGCATGACTGACGCGCTGATAACTCAGAGTAATCGGCATTGCCTGAAGAGAGTCTGTAATTTCAGTCGTTAGGAATTCATATTTATCCATTTGGGCCAAAACTACATTGCGCCTCTTCGTCACCATTTCCAACCTGCGTAGCGGGTTAAACAGAGCGCTATTCTTGAGCATACCCACTAACATCGCTGACTCATGAACGTTCAATTCCTCGACTTCTTTATTGAAGTAAATGTTAGCGGCACTTCGAATTCCGACAGCCTGATTCAAGAAATCATACCGATTCAAGTACATTGTTAGAATCTCCCCTTTTGTGTAATGGCCCTCAAGTCTTGCCGCAATGATCCACTCCTTCGGTTTCTGTAAAAGCGCCCTCTCTAAAAAGCTGGTTGACTCATATTCTTCTGTAAAGAGCAGTTTTGCTAGCTGCTGAGTGATTGTTGATCCCCCACCTCTTTTCCCCATAAAAGCAATTGCACGACCTAGTCCGTAAAAATCCACACCATCGTGGCTGAAATACCTCACATCTTCAGTCGAGATCAACGCATCCACTAAATGCTGAGGTAAATCTTCATACCTCGCGTCTGTTCTGTTCTCGTTATAGTAACTACCTAGAACTTTCCCGTCCATTGTATAGATCTTAGTCGCTAGGTCCGTGCGTGGATTTGCCAGAGCCTCGGTATCAGGTAGCGCGCCGAAAAGAGCTATTCCCACAAGGCCAGCTATTCCTAAAAGAGGACTTAACCCACCAAGTATAAAGAGCACTTTCCAAAGAGTAGTGCGTGGTTTTAATTTTACAGTCATTCTAATCGCAAGATGCACATAAGAGTGTCCATTTTTCAAGAATTTCACATCCTTTGTCATCATCAAAGCGTGGAAATGTGTACGCATCGGGCGCAAAGAGTATCTTTGCCGCCATGATTGCACTTATTAAAGGATTACAACTCCTACTTAGCTTATCTATTCTGGTCGTATTACACGAACTAGGGCACTATTTAGCAGCTCGTTATTTCAAAACTAGAGTTGAGAAATTTTACCTGTTTATGAATCCTGGATTTTCGCTTTACAAAAAGCAAATCGGTGATACCGAGTGGGGGATCGGTTGGCTTCCATTAGGGGGATACGTTAAAATAAGTGGCATGATTGACGAAAGCATGGATACTGATCAAATGAAGCAGCCCGCTAAACCTTGGGAGTTTCGTTCGAAGCCAGCTTGGCAACGTCTAATAATCATGCTTGGTGGAATCATCATGAACCTAATCGTGGGTTTCGTGATTTACAGCATGGTTTTACTCGTTTGGGGTGAAACAGTCCTTCCTAACGAATACAATGTAAACGTCGATCCACGCCTTGAAACTTTAGGCTTCCAAAACGGCGACCACATCGTCGAATTTAACGGCGAACCACTCGAAACATTCCAGGATCTAAGACGCACTGCGTTCTTCGAGACGGTCACTGAAGCTACGGTTATGCGTAACGGAAATGCTGTCGAGCTTTCTTTTGATACTGAATTAGGCCAAATCCTAGTCGACCAAGGCATACGCCGACCTTTCACACTCCAAATCCCATCTTTAGTACAGAGTGTAAATCCCGATTCAAGAGCTGAGACAGCAGGACTTCTTGCAGGCGATTTAATCACCGCGATCGGAACCACAACAACCGGGTTGCAGTTACTTACTGTGAACGCTCTTGAAAGCGCTCCTAACTCTCCTGTCCTACTTCACATTGAGCGATCTGGACAGCAATTAACGCTTCCCGCTATGACCGATACCGCAGGTCATCTCGGTTTTTCATTCGCTAGCCCAGCATCGTTTACAGATATTTTCGTTCAAGAAGAGATTAAGTATTCCTTAGGGGAAGCCATCGTAAGTGGATTCTTTTTAGCTGGATCTACCCTTCAAGATTACGCACTTTCTATGCGCTTTTTGGCATCAAAAGCAGGTGCTTCACAAGTGGGGTCGCTAATCACATTCGGAAGCATTTTCGATGGGAGTTGGGACTGGTTAATCTTTTGGAGAAACACCGCTTTCTTCTCTTTGATTCTTGCCTTTATGAACCTTCTACCTATTCCCGCTCTTGATGGAGGACACGTAGTATTCTTACTTTATGAAATGATTGTAGGAAAACCTGCTCCAGAGAAGGTAATGGAATACGCTCAAGTGATAGGAATCTTTCTCTTACTTGGACTTATGGTCTTCGCATTAGGCAACGATTTTTGGCGACTCTTTACTGGGGGGTTTGGCTAGGTTGAAAAAATAATGCTATATCTTGGGCAGATGCTCAACTCATTTTTTGACTCATTTTCTATTGATGATATTGGTGCTTTTTCCCTTGTAATTGGCGGAAGTGTCATTATCATTCTTTCATACTTCGCGAACCTTCTCGCTAAGAAGACGAACATCCCTTCTGTCCTCGTACTTATCGGGATGGGAATACTGCTTCGACAAGGATTGACAAGCATGGGGATGAGTGAAATCCCTTTTGAAAACCTAGCCCTAGAGCTTCTCGGAACAGTGGGGTTAATTTTCATCCTACTTGAGGCCTCATTAGATCTCGAACTTTCAAAAGAAAAGCTTCCGCTTATTATAAAAAGTGCTTCCTTAGCGCTTTTCTCTCTCGCCGCAAGCTCTTTAGCAATTGCCGGACTTCTGAATTACGCTCTGGGATTAGAGTGGTTCACTGCCGTGATTTATGCAATCCCGCTTTCAATAATGAGTAGCGCGATTATCATTCCATCTGTCGGAGGGCTTTCTCTCGAAAAGAAGGAGTTCATGGTGTACGAAAGCACCTTCTCAGATATCTGGGGTATTATGGCTTTCTATCTTGTATTAGGAAATCAGCAAGCTGAAGGAACTGCCGATGTGCTTAAAGCTATCGCAATAAATCTCGGAGCATCTTTAGTAATCTCAATTGCCGTTAGTTATTTACTCGTTTATGTTTTGCAGAAAATCACAAGCTCGGTCAAACTCTTTTTATCAATCGCCGTTCTAATTCTCATCTATTCAATCCAAAAACTACTTCATTTAAGCCCTCTTATTCTTATTTTAATCTTCGGATTAATGTTGAATAACCACAAGATTTTCTTTGTTAGAATTTTCAAAAACAAGGATGGAGAAAGTTGGCTTGGTGGACTCCTCGACGATAAAAAAATGGCCGGCTTGCGTCATGACTTCCATATTCTTACTCTTGAAAGTGCTTTTGTGATTCGCACATTCTTCTTCGTGCTCTTTGGAGCAACGGTTGTTTTGGCCTCTCTTACAGATATCAAGGTGATTTTCTATGGCCTTACAATTTCTGTTATTCTTTATGCTGTGAGATTTGTCTTTTTACGCATTTTCAGGCCTAAAGACCCCTCATCGCTTTTATATATCGCACCCAGAGGTCTCATTACAATTCTGCTTTTCTTCCAAATCAGTTCGAATTACCCAGAACATGTTGATGCCTCTTTCGATGGAGGGATTCTGTTAGTTGTAATCCTTGTGACTTGCATAATAATGACCATTTCATTAATCCAAAAGGGTACTGGTATTGAGCCCGTTGAGACGAGCGATGGCGTGTTGTTATTATCTGAAAATCCGTTGGAAACTAAACTCGAGAGTAGCAATCCCCAGGCTCCCGTTTCACCATCTCAAGAGACTCAAGAATAAAAAGTCGAGTCCTCACAACTGTGATGTCCGTTCGAGTCGCTCTACTTATTTCTAGAATGGAACGCCCGTCCTGGCTAAGTTGCTGATAAACCGGGCGGCATGGTGTCGGCACCCGCTTAAGTCCCTCTTCAATAGCTGTTTTACTAACGCTAGTCGCTCGGGCTTGGTCTTTTTTATTTCTTCTCATATCATTAGATTCTTGTAGCAATTGATTATGCCATGAAGGAATAGTTTTTATTGCGTTTTTCGGATTTTGGGCTATGATATACCTATTGCCATTCCACCTTGAGTTATAGGCATTCGGAGGTTGAAACGAATACGTGCCTCGGTTGTAGCTGAGAGCAAGCTTTAATGAAATCATTGACCCACCTTTCTCTGGGCTTTCTGCCAAAACCGTCGCTTGACATATCCCCACTAAAATCCTATTCCTAGCAGCGAACATCCACTTCAGAACTTTAGTTCCTGGAGGGTGTTCTGTGATCCAAGCTCCTCCATGTTTTATGATTTGGTTCGCAAGACTAACATTGCAACAAGGATGAATCCTCTCAAGTCCATGTGCCAAAACCGCTACAGAAGGGAGGCCCTTCGATAATGCCGCATTGTGCGCGGCCGCGTCTATTCCTTTTGCCAAACCACTTACAAGCGGCCAATTCTGGTCCGCCATATGATTTACCGTCAATTCTGCGAACCTCTTTCCTTCAGGACTGCACATTCTTGTGCCTACCACGGCTATAGATCTCTTTATCTCGTTAGGAATCGTGCCTTTAACGTAAATCACTGCTGGGGGGTCCGATATCTGCTTCAATAATTCTGGGTATTCCCGGCAATGGAATGAAACAACTCGACCGCCCAACTTTTTAACGGACTCTTGAATCTCGGTTGCTTTTGACAAAACGTCTTTTCTAACTCCTCTACAATACATGTCTAAAACAGACTTCGGTGACCCTTTTTTCACAAGTAAAGCTTGAAGTTTAGTGGGGCCCAAGTTCTCGATTAAGGTTAGAGCTAAAAGGGTGTGGACTCGTGGATTCATTTGGTAAACATCCCTTAAAAAGAATAGATTTTCAAGAGTCATTTCATATTCGGGGGCTAAGAATTTATCAACGTTTCCAATATTTAAGCCGTTTTTCCATCAGAATGTATTTACTTCGATGAATGCAAAAGATAATCCTCTCGCGTTTACTTCGGTATATGCTGATTTGTACGGCCTTAATCACTTCATCTTTAGTTATTAACGCCCAAACTATTTCTGGTATAATATCTGATTCACCGGGTAATCCATTAATGGGGGCTTATGTTTCTAGCGGGAATAACGATAATACCGTAGCAAGTGGTTTTGAGGGGGAGTATATCATACAATTAACTCCTGGATCGCACCAAGTTGCTTGTTCGTTTATCGGTAAAAAAACGGAGGTTAGGGAGTTTGTGCTCGAAATGGGACAAAAGGTGGTTTGGAATATTACACTTGTCGCCGAGGCAAGAGTCCTAGACATGGCGGTGGTTTCTGCAGGGCGATTTGAGCAAAGTGTGGCTGAAGTGACCGTGTCCTTAGAGATTTTAAAGCCCGCATTAGTGGAGAGTAAGGCGACAACGTCATTAGAATCGGCTCTCGAGCAGGTTCCAGGGGTGAGCATGGTTGATGGTGAGCCACAGATCCGATCTGGTAGTGGTTTTAGTTACGGAGCGGGTTCGCGCGTGATGATTATGGTGGACGATTTGCCCCTTTTAAGTGGTGATGCTGGTCGCCCGACGTGGGGGTTTCTTCCTCTCGAAAATTTAGACCAAATCGAAGTTATCAAAGGCGCCAGCTCCGTCCTATACGGAAGTGCCGCACTTAGTGGGGTAATCAATATCCGAACTCGATTTCCAGACGCTCGACCTTTAACTAGAGTTACCGTTCAGCATGGGGCGTATTCGAATCCTAGGTCGGACTCTTCGATGTACTGGAATACCACTCTACAACAAACTAATGTTCGGTTTCTTCATAGTCGACAATTAGGTAGTTGGGATATCGTAATTGGGGGAAATCTGTTGGGGAACGATGGATATAAAGGGCCTACGATAAGGTTTGACTCTCTTGAGACACCTATTGACACAAACGTGGCGGGGTATAATCCGTTTTCTGTAGATAGATATGGAGCTAGGGCTCAAGCGAGATTTAATATCAATTTGCGGAAGAGAGAGTGTTCTATTCCTGGTTTGACCTATGGATTAAGTACTAACTGGCAGAAGGGTGAGGGGTTGAATACATTGATTTGGGGGCATTCATCAACGGGGCTTTATAACAGTTATGCCGGTGCCGCGACTCGCACAAAGCAACTTGTGGGCACGGTCGATCCCTTTGTTGAGTACTTGAGCCCTTCTGGGGTTCGGACTAGTTTTCGTAATCGTTGGCAGCATTTAAGGAACGATAATGATAACAACCAGGGTAATAATTCGGACGTGTTTTACTCGGAATTACAGTCTCAAAAGATCGGCCCTTGGGGAATGGAGAAGATGGCGATAACTGGTGGTTTGGTACATCAATACACGAGGGGCGAGGCGCAACTTTATACTGGCGGAAGTGAAGATGGTGTTAATACCGCTCGAAATATCGCCGGTTATCTTCAGGTCGATCAGCCTATCGGGCAGCATCTTAATTTATCTTCGGGAGTGAGGTACGAGTATTTTTCTATAAATAGCGATTCGGAAGGGAAGCCGGTGTTTCGGGCGGGGGCGAACTATCAACTCGCGGAAGAAACCTATCTCCGAAGTAGTCTAGGTCAAGGGTTTCGATTCCCGACCATAGCAGAGAAGTTTATTAGAACTGGACTTGGAGATTTACAAGTTTATCCTAACGAAGATCTTAGGCCCGAATCCTCTACCAGTCTAGAGATCGGATTAAAACAAGGATTAAAAATTGGTGGATTTATGGGATACTTAGACTTCGCTGTGTTCCAGCAAAGATATTCAAATTTCATAGAGTTTTCGTTTGGTACGTGGGCTCCGAGTGAGGGATTTGATAATTTATTTGGTCTAGGATTTAGAAGTTTAAATACTGGAGAAAGTAGGGTGCGGGGAGCTGAGATAAGTCTAATGGGGCAGGCCAAATGGGGTGCTCAAAACCAGCACTCCCTGGATATTTTAGGGGGCTATACCTACACGAATCCGATTAGTTTAACGCCGCATTTGAATTACGATCCGGATTCTTCTAATGTGTCCACCACCTATATCGGGACGAGCCACGATACAACGGGTTACATCTTGAAATACCGGTCTCCTCACCTAGTTCGTTTCGACGCACAATGGACTCACCCTCATGGTTTCGTCGGAGTGAGCGTTCGATACCAAAGCATACTCCAAAATTTCGACGAAGCTTTCGTAACTTTTGAAGACCTCGGGTTTGTCGATTGGGGATTAAATGACTGGCTCGACAATCACCCGACCTTGCCCTGGCTTATCGACGTTAGAGTGGGCGTGAACCTGAACGACAATTCGAAATTATCCCTCGTCGTGAG
>DQRJ01000012.1 GCA_015663855.1 Flavobacteriales bacterium
TCACTTTCAACAATAGTCCCGAACTCCCATAAAACGAATAAGTTAATCGCCAAATGAATTCCGCTTCCATGTACTAAACCATGGGTTATAATTCTGTAGTACTCGTTGTTTTTAGCTACTTTATACGGTGAAAGGACAAGTTGCCTTATTACCTCTGGGCGTTTCATAGCGTATAGCGAAACAGCAGCTGTAACAATGATAATAGGGAGGAGAATTGTCATTATTCACTGCTAGAATGGTCCGCAATAATTAACCACTCTCTTTTAATTTTATGCCAAACCAATGAGTACATCCCTCCAACGTCTTCGCCAAGTCGCCATTCTCCGACTAGAAGTGCGTAGTTGCGACCTAGAGGAGTCCAGGAGCGATTCGTGAAAACTAAGTGCCCCATAGATTCTTTATCGGGATATCCTTTTAAATATCTTTCTAACGTAGCATCGTAACCCGAAGTAACTCCACTCCCACCAATAAATAGTAAGTTGTCGGAATTCCAGTACCCCAACATAAAGCCTTCTAAGTCACCAGCATTCCAAGATTCCTGTTGCCTGAACATTATGTTCGCTGCTGATTGGGGCATGCCGTCAACTTGGATTTGGCCTAAAAGAGGAGCGAAACTTAGTGTGTAAAGTACTAGGGAAATTAGAGTTTTCATAGGGTAAGTGGTCAATTAAACGTTGAAACGGAAGTGCATGACATCACCGTCTTTAACTATGTATTCTTTTCCTTCAACAGACATCTTTCCAGCATCTTTCACAGCGTTTTCTGATCCGTATGAAACGAAGTCTGCGTACGCGATAACCTCCGCTCGTATGAATCCTTTTTCGAAGTCGGTATGAATAACCCCCGCTGCTTGTGGTGCTGTGGCGCCATTCTTTATAGTCCAGGCCCGAACTTCTTTTACACCAGCAGTGAAGTAGGTTTGGAGTTCGAGAAGTTCATATGCTTTACGAATAAGCTTAGCAACACCCGCTTCTTCTAGTCCTAAGTCTTGAAGAAACATTGCTCTTTCTTCGAGGTCATCGAATTCTGCAATGTCCGATTCGATACCTGCACCGATAACCATTATTCCGGCATTCTCAGATTCAGCCATTTTTCTAACTAATTCAACGTAATCGTTGCCTGAAACAACACTTGCTTCATCGACATTGCATACGTATAGAACAGGCTTAGATGTGAGAAGCTGAAGCTCATTCATTAGAGGAATGTCAGAATCTTCCAGCTCGAGCTTCCTTGCGTTCTCTCCTTGAAGAAGAAGACTCTTCAGTCTATCGTAGAAATCTAACTCTTTAACTGCTGCCTTATCTCCTGTTCGTGCAGCTTTACTTACTTTACCCCGCTTTGATTCTAGGCTTTCTAAGTCCTTCAGTTGAAGTTCCATATCAATAACTTCCTTATCGCGGATAGGATCAATCGATCCGTCGACGTGTATAATGTTATCGTCATCAAAACATCTCAAAACGTGTAAAATAGCGTCCGTAGTTCTGATGTTGCCTAGGAATTTGTTGCCTAGCCCCTCCCCTTTACTTGCGCCCTTCACGAGCCCAGCGATATCCACTATCTCTACTGTAGTAGGTAAAATGTTTTGAGGCTGAACTAATTCAGCTAGCTTGTTCAATCGAGGGTCTGGCACGGTAATGACACCGAGGTTTGGTTCAATTGTGCAGAAAGGGAAATTAGCACTCTGAGCTTTAGCATTAGAGAGACAATTAAATAAAGTTGATTTGCCGACGTTCGGGAGGCCGACTATTCCACATTGTAATGCCATAGTATTATTCTTTCGTAAGGGCTGCAAAGGTAGATAACTAAACTCTCAACGACTTACAAAACTTTATCCACAGTTCTGCCCCACAAAACTTCTCTTAGGTACTTTTGCGTTGCTTTATAACGTTATTCTAAAACACTCATGAGTATGCAAGCCTCTCCTACCATTTGTTCCCAAGTTCGTCGTGATATAGTACGCATGGTTCATGCCGTTTCATCTGGTCACCCAGGCGGATCTCTGGGATGTGTAGAATTATTCGTTAAACTATACTTTGATGTAATGAAGTTAGATGCGGAAAACTTTACTCTTGATGGTAAAGAAGAGGATTTATTCTTCTTGTCGAATGGGCACATTTCACCAGTTTGGTACAGCGTTCTTTCTAGACGTGGGTTCTTCCCCTTGAAGGAATTAGCCACTTTCCGTAAGCTGAATTCACGCGTTCAGGGTCATCCGGCTACTGAGGAGGGGCTTCCTGGCATCCGTGTTGCTTCTGGTTCGTTAGGTCAGGGCTTAAGTGTGGGTTTAGGTGCTGCTGAAACTAAGAAGTTGGCAGGTGAGGATACTTGGATATACACTTTACACGGTGATGGTGAGATGCAAGAAGGCCAAATATGGGAAGCCGCTATGTATGCCGCACACCGTAAAATAGACAATATCATCAGTTTTATAGACTGTAACGGTCAACAAATTGACGGATCTACCGAGGACGTTCTTTCTTTGAAAGATCTCGGTGCGAAGTGGTCTGCTTTCGGATGGCACGTAATAAAGTGCGACGGTCATAGTCTTGATGACTTAGGCAGTGCAATTGACGAAGCAAAGTCTCGCAGAGGTTCTGGCGTCCCTTGTATTGTTTTAATGAAAACAGTTATGGGTAAAGGCGTAGACTTCATGGAAGGAACTCACAAATGGCACGGAATTGCTCCTAATGATGAGCAACTTGCCGATGCTCTTTCTCAACTCGAAGAAACTCTAGGAGATTATTAAATAGTGTTCCTCGCCCCGAAATACATAAAGCTCAGTTTAATCGTGTTGTTTCTTCTCCCGGGAATTATTTCTGGGCAAGCAACACTAAGCTATGACTCAGACGATAAGATTGATGAGGGGCCTACAAGAATACTGTTCGTTTTTGACGCATCAAATAGCATGAACGCTTTTTGGAGTGGGCAAAGAAAAATGGTACTTGCAACTAGATTGCTCTCTACATCACTTGAGTCTTTATACGGAGTACCTGATTTAGAATTAGGACTGAGAGCTTATGGGCATGGTGTAAAACACGTTGAGGGGCATCAAGATTGTGACGATACAGAACTAATAGTCCCTATAAAAAAAGGAACTAACTTAATTATCAAGCAAGAGTTAGGTCGATTAAGGGCGCAAGGAACGACACCGATTGCGAGATCTTTAGAAAGAGCCGCAGAAGACTTTCCAGAGTCGCCCGGACGAAATATTATTATCCTAATCACAGATGGAATTGAGGCTTGTGATGAAGACCCCTGTGCGGTTAGTCGTATGCTTCAGGCAAAAGGAATTGTAGTAAAGCCATTTATTATAGGTATAGGTCTTGAAGACAAGTTTAAGGAATCATTGAGATGTGTAGGTAATTTCTATGATGCTGCTGATCCTGAGACCTTTGAGATGGTTCTTGATTTGGTCTTAGAACAAGCACTTCATAACACTACTGTTGAGGTGAACCTACTTGATGAACATGGGGAGCCGACTGTTACGAATGTGCCTTTGAGTTTTACTGATCTTCGTGCTGGCACACATCATCCTCAAGTGATTCACACACTGGGATATATGAATTCCACAGATACTTTCTATTTGGATCCTATTCCCACTTATAAATTAAGCCTGCATACACTTCCTGTACGGGGGATGGACTCGATTCATTTGGCTCCCGGCAGGCATAATATTATCTCTGTTCCAGATATGTCGCAGGGCATGATAACACCCGAGTTCCCTAATTCTCGTAGAAACAACTATGGAAAGGTGAGTGTTGACGTCTTTGAAAGTGGTGAATGCTATCCCTTTTACTCTATGATTGTGGGGTCTAGCGCTCAACTTATTACGGGCACTTATGATTTACTTTTTCATACAGTTCCCTTAACTCGTATTGAAAACGTTGAGGTTTCGACTGAAAGTCCTACATCTGTAATGATAGCTTCACCTGGAAATTTAATGCTGCAATCCTCAGCTCCTGGGTTTGGGAGTATTGTTGACGCAAAAACCTTGGAGCATGTTATTCAATTCCCTAACGGTAACCCATCAGGTAGTTATACAATGCAGCCTGGCAATTATACTGTGATTTTCAGAGCACGCGGTGCGCGTTCTTCTAAATATAGCATTCAATCCACTTTTACTATTAAATCGGGGTCAACCCTTAATTTGAATCTCCATGACTGATTCTTCTCTATTCATCACATTAAATCCTACCGATTCTAAAGACACAAGAAGTGGCTTCGGTGCTGGGTTACTCGAGTTAGGAACGACACACCCTGACGTAGTAGCACTTTGTGCAGATCTTACTGGCTCTCTGAAAATGGGGGACTTTAGGGATGCTCACCCTGAGAGATTTTTCCAAGTAGGAATCGCTGAAGCGAATATGATGAGTATGGCTGCTGGAATGACTATTGGTGGCAAGATTCCATTCACAGGTACGTTTGCGAATTTCTCTACTGGTAGAGTTTATGACCAAATACGTCAATCCATTGCTTACAGTGAGAAAAACGTGAAAATATGTGCTTCCCACGCCGGGCTTACTCTCGGAGAAGATGGAGCGACACACCAAATACTTGAGGATATCGGGATGATGAAGATGCTCCCGAACATGACCGTAATTTGCCCCGCTGATTACGAGCAAACTCGTCAAGCTACATTAGCCATTGCCGATATTGAAGGACCAGTTTACTTGAGGTTTGGCCGTCCGAAGCTTCCTGTTTTCTATAATGAGAGTGCTCCATTTGAAATCGGAAAAGCGCAGAAGTTAATGAGCGGAGATGATGTTACGATTATTGCTACGGGCTATATGGTTTGGGAGGCTGTTAAAGCAGCTCTTACTCTTAAAGATCAAGGAATTAATGCCGATGTGATAAATATGCACACCATTAAGCCTCTTGACGCTGCTGCAATTATCGAAAGTGCAACTCGTACGGGCAAGGTTGTAACTGCGGAGGAGCACCAAAGACTAGGTGGACTTGGAGGTTCAGTAGCTCAAGTACTAGCGGAAAACATCCCGACTCCTATGAGAATGGTCGCTGTTCAAGATCGCTTCGGTGAAAGTGGAACCCCAACTCAATTAATGGAGAAATACGGGCTTACTGCTGATGCTATTGTAGCTAGGTCTTTAGAGCTTATAGCACTTTAAACTGGAGTTACATCTAACTCAGCAACAAGTGAGTATATCTCGTTTTTCAATTCTTTAGAAGCAGAAACTAACGGTAGTCTTACGTAATCCTCACAGATATTTAGGTGCTGTAACATCGCCTTGATTCCGGCAGGGTTGCCTTCCTTAAATATTGCTTTAATAACGGAAGTAAGTTCTAAATGTGTGTGCCGCGCTTCGTTTAGCTGTCCAAATAACGCTTGATGTACCATTTGGCCAAACATATCTGGCAAAGCATTTCCTATCACAGAAATAACTCCATCTCCTCCTCCTGCTATGATTGCAAGAGTCAAAGCGTCATCGCCAGAGAATACTTGAAAGTCATTCGAGGGGCGGTTTTTAAGAATATAATCAACTTGGCCTAAGTCTCCACTCGCTTCTTTAACCGCTATGATATTCTTATGCTCAGCTAGTTTAACAGTAGAAGATGCTTCAAGGTTACAAGCTGTTCTCGATGGAACATTGTATAAAATAACAGGCTTTGAAGACGCATCAGCAACTGCAGTGAAATGTGCAATCAGCCCTTCTTGTGTAGGTTTATTATAATGTGGACAAGCGCTCAGTACTGCTTCGACCCCATTGAGGTCGAAAGCCCCTATCCTTCTACATAGTGCTGCAGTATCATTACCCGCTAAACCTACAACTACAGGGAGTCGTTTTGCGTTTACCTCAAGAATAAAGTCAAGCACACGTCTCTGCTCCTCCTCTGATAAAGTTGGAGTTTCAGCTGTTGTGCCTAATACTACGAGAAAGTCACATGATCCATTCACTAAATGCTCTGTCAACTTCTGCAAAGCTGGGTAATCGACTGCGCCTTTAGAATTGAATGGTGTTACCATCGCCACGCCTAAACCATTTAATATACTCATCTTACTGGATGTTTGCTTCAGTTATAAAATGAAACGTTCTTTCTGTATGTTCTTTCCAAATAGCAATATCATCAACTTCTTCCTCTTCCTCATCATTATTTTCTCTTAAGGCCAAACCAATTATAATATCGTAATCCTTAGAAAACTCCGCTTGCTCAGGCCCGACTTTCATCTTCGCATTAGAAGAACGCAAAACATATTTTAATGGTAAAATAGGGCTTATTTCTAAATCTATTAAAATATCAAATTCCGAATCCACAAAAGCTTGCACCTCATTAACAGGTTTTCCGTACCAGTTAAGATCAGACTTGCAGAAGTAACCACTATTTAGCTTTTTAACAAGCCAACCCGGAGCCTCTTTAGATTCTTTATTTACATACGATAACATAGAAACGTTCCTCACGCCTAATTCGTCTTTAAGATGTTTCGCTAAATCCTTTATTGTACTATAAAAATTATGATCTCTTTCAAGATAAATAATTCCCACACTTTCAGCATTGCGCAAATTACAACTCTTCGGCTCCCTCATTTCCGCAGAAACTCGAGATAAATAAAAATGCCCTATGCGTTCTTTCCAATTCACTTCCACAAAGATAATTCCAGATGTCAAGTATGGCACGATTGATGCGTACTTTTCCACAAATAATTACCATGAAAACTTTAGCTCCAATAATACTAGCTCTTTTAGTCACTTTTTCGATGGGCTGCTCTTCAAATTTGGGTACCCAAGTGAAAGAACCTTTTTCAGGAAAGTCTTATATGTCTAACGCTAGATATTTCAGGTCTACAGGTAAAGGTGTTAGCAATAGAGACCAAATAGCCAAGTCTAAAGCCGTGATGGAAGCTCATAAAGCTCTAGCACAACAAGTCCAAACGTCTATAAATGTAGTCGCAGATAATTATATTAAAGATGTTCAGGGCGCTCATGTTAACGAGGCGATTGAACGATTCGAGAGCTTAACTCGTGAAATTACGAGTACTACTATTGGAGACCTTAGAGAAATCGGCTCGAAGAAATATCTACGAGAAGACGGGAGCTACGCAGTCTATGTCGCTGTAGAAATCAAGAAGGCGGCGATGTTTCGTTTCCTAAAGAAAAAAGCAAAATCTGACGCTAAAATTGACCCTTTAGTACGAACACAGATCATAAACATGTGCGATCAAGAAATCGAACGACTTGAGGCTGAGTAACGGATAATTGATTTACTAAGACTTTAATATCATTCTGAACTTCTCTCTAAACTTTGAAAGTTTAGGGGCAATCACTGCACTACAGTAAGGTGCGTCAGAATTAGCTGAAAAGTAGTTTTTGTGATAATCTTCTGCTAGATAAAAATCATCTAATTCTACTACTTCTGTTACTACCGGAGAATTGTATATCCCTGTAGCATTAACTGCGTTTATTGCTGTTTCAGCAAGTTCTCTTTGAGATGTAGAATTATACAAGACCACAGACCTGTAATGTGTGCCTACATCATTGCCTTGTCTGTTAACTGTGGTGGGATCATGAGTAGCAAAAAACACCTCATATAACTCAACAACATCAATAACATTAGGATCAAAGGTTATTCTAATAACTTCCGCATGACCAGTAGTTCCCGTACAAACTTCGTGATATGTAGGGTTTTTTGTTTCCCCACCCGCATAGCCTGGCTCGAGTTTCACAACACCTCGTACTTCGGCGAATATTGCTTCAATACACCAAAAACAACCTCCTCCAAATACTATACTGGTATATTCCATCCGTGTACGTCCTCGCCATTCCCTAAACGGATTTCATCGAGTGCTTTTTTAATAAGTGATGAAACAATCCAAGTAGATAAGTCTGGCAAGTCATAATCACCATCCTCAAATCCTATTGTACTCATTAATGACACTGTTGCAGCTGTTCCAAGTCCGAAAGCTTCGGTTAAAGTGCCATTCTCAGCCGCTTTTTCTAACTCTGCAATTGTAACTATTCTGCTTTCAACCTCTATTCCTAGATCTTGAGCTAATGTAATTGCACTTTCTCTTGTAATCCCGTCAAGAACTGTGTCACTAGGTGCTGGGACGATCATCTTTCCGTTAATTACAAATGCGACATTCATTGTCCCACACTCTTCGATACAAGTATGAGTTTTTGAATCCGTCCAAAGAAGTTGATCATAACCTTTGTCGTTTGCAAGTTTTGTGGGAAGAAGTGAACCAGCGTAGTTTCCTGCAGCTTTTGCAGCTCCTGTCCCTCCTATTGCAGCTCTAGTGTATTCACATTCAATTTTCACTCTTACCGGCTTGTTGTAGTATTGACCTACTGGGCAAGTGAAAATCATAAATCTATAAGTATTACTCGGTCTTACTCCCACATGAGAATCCGTAGCGAATAAGAAGGGGCGAATGTAGAGAGAAGAATTTGAATTGTGTGGTACCCAATCCTTATCAATACTAATTAATTCCACTAAAGCCTGCATAAATACATCCTCGGGAACTTCCGGCATGCACATCCTTTTAGCACTTAAATTAAATCTAGAGATATTAGCACCAGGTCGGAACATACTTACACTACCATCGGGTTGACGATATGCCTTCATGCCCTCAAAAATAGATTGACCATAATGGATACACATCGTTGCGGGACTCATAGACATCGGCCCGAAAGGCTCAATAACACCCTTTGTCCACTCACCATCAATGTAATCTAAATAAAACAAGTGATCAGAAAACACTTGTCCAAACTTGATATCATCAAAATCTACACTTTCAATAGCAGATGATTCAGTTAGCTTTATTTCAAATGTAGAGTCAGTTGTTAGCATGTTTCCACTTTCATTTAATTGGGGTGCAAAGGTCGTCAATTTAAAGGGGTATAGCAAATGATACTTCATAGACGTAACGCGAGAAAGTACAAAAGATTGTGAATATCAATCCGGAGGTCTCTAACCTACTGATTGTCAGTGTGAAAAAGAAACTTATTAGGGCTTACTATTCCAGACTTAACAGCGTACATCACAATACCAGCTGTGTTTTTAACCCCAAGCTTAAACATGATGTTTTTCCTATGGGTTGTTACAGTATGAGAACTTAAAAATAAGATGTCAGCAATTTTTGTGTTTGTGTAACCCTCAGAAATTAAAGACAATACTTCCTTTTCTCTTTTACTCAATCCCACGGCGTCACAGGATAAATCAACAACTTCTAGATCAGATATATCTATAGATTCTTCTCGAATTTTGGTTAAAATTTTACCACAATAAAAGCTTGTCCCCTCAGAAGTTGAAATAATAGCATCCATCACCTCCAGCATATCACAAGATTTCTTGATATAACTATCAATACCCGCACGCAACGCACTAATGAGAGTGCTGCCTGACTGTAAAGGTGTAATGGCAAGCAACAGTACCTTAGGAAAGCTTCTTCTGATAGCAACCACAGTATCTACACCAAACCCATCACTTAAAAAATCAACAATAACTAGGGTTGGAGACTTCTCTTCTATTAACGCTAATGCTTCGTCACTATCCTCAGCTTCTCCTACAACATCAAAACCATCCATTCGTGAGATTATGGCATTTAAGCCTAATCTACCTACAGTACTACTGTCAGCTATAATTATGGATTTATTAGACATTTATGCTATTGCGTTATTTGGAATGATTCCAGATAGCAAAGTTAGTCTAATTACTCTATGGAAATCAGATCTCCCTCAACGGCAAGGCAAGTATTTTCAAACACTCCTTGTGCTTCCTCAAGTAAACTACTCAAGTCTTTGTACCTGTTAGAGAAATGACCTATCATTAACTTACTAACTCCTGCTTCTTTAGCTACTTTCCCGGCATCAGAAGCTGTGGAATGCATGGTCTTTTTTGCTATATCCTTCTCAGACAACATAAAAGTAGCTTCGTGATATAATAATGTGGCTCCTTTTGAGGCATCAACAACTTTAGGAGTAAACGCTGTGTCAGCAGCAAAAACATATGACCTTGAAGGTTTAGGTGCATTGCACCAATTCTTTGGATCTACCTCTACCCCATCCTCTCTACTCACCTTCTCACCTTTCTTAAGCTGAATGATTTCATGAAAAGTTAGCGCAAATTTCTTCTTTGCGTATGGCTTTAAATTCCATGCGCCAGGCAATTCTTCAATACGAAACCCCGTAGTTTCAATCCTATGCTTAGTCGGGAAAGATGTAATTACATAACTATCCGTTCTAATTAATTCCGAAGGCTTCTCTGAATCAACAATATTAAAATTCACTTCAAATTCTATATGTGTTCCCGTCTTATGCCAAACCATTCTAACAAAGCTTTCAAGCTCCCCTGGACCATACACCTCTATTGCAGTCTTCCTCCCTAGTAAGTTCATGCTGGCAAGCAAGCCCGGCAAACCTAAAACGTGGTCTGCATGCATATGACTGATCAGAATGAATTTAATTCGCTGAAACTTAAGACGTTTCTTTCGAAGAGTAAGCTGACACCCTTCCCCACAATCAATAAGTATTAAATGATCGTGAATATTGACGAACTGAGATGTGGTCAAAAAATAAGGGGTGGGTGCCGCAGCACCACACCCCAAAACGGTAAGTTCGAATCGACGCACTATTAAAGCCTAGTGCTGAACAATCAAACGACGCGTAGTAGTTCCGTATTTCCCAGCAATTTGGATGAAGTAAACACCCTCATTCCAGCTAGAAACATTCCAAATCTGGTTCTGTGTGAATACTTCAGTAAACACAACTCTACCACTAACATCTAAAACACTAATCTGAGCGTCGATTAAGTCGTTACTATTTATCGCAAAAGAACTATTTGTAGGATTAGGAGAAACGGTCCAGTCAGTAGAAGCGTTTAAGTTCTCTACTTTAATAACGAAATCAACAAACAAATCAGTTAACTCAAGAGTACAGCCATCTTCATCAGTAATTGTTAATGTATATGTTCCTGTACTAACATCCGTTAAATCTTCGCCTGTTCCAACTGTAAGCCCATCTGCATCAGTCCAAACGAAAGTAGCAACACCATTTGAACCAGTCACAGTAACATCAATACTTCCTAAAGTCTCTGACACTTCATCAACGATTACATATTCAGCGACAAGAGCGCAAGTAATTGCAGCGTCTACCACAACATTTCCGTTGAAATGACTTGTACAATCCGCGGTTGTAATAGTTAGATCGTAAACACCTGGGCCTACATCCGTGAGATCTTCCTCAGTTCCCACAACGTTTCCGTCAGCATCAGTCCAAGAAAAAGAAGTTGCAACTACATCAGCACCTAGAGTTACGTCAATACTTCCATTAGTACCTAAATCACTATCAGCATCAACTACCGCGATGCTTTCAATAAGGTCACACTGAATATTCAGCATAAAGTTAGAAAAAACAGTAGGTGTAGAAAACGGCTCGAAAATGGTAAGCCAAGCAATTACATGTAAGTCTATTATAAACACACCAGCTGTATTAGGAGTTCCTTGAAGTGAAGCGCAGTACTGAGCTGCTCCCATAAACATACATGGGCTTGGAGAGTCACCGTTATTGTTACAGACAACTTCTAACCCTAGTTCTACTGGAGAATATTGTAATAGAGTAACTGTATCCGTTAGCAAAACACTTATAAGCTCGATAGAATCAATGGGTAATGTCGGAGGATATGTCGGATCAACATCAGCTGCAAAAGCAGGTATCAATATGTGAAGAATATCGATGTAAGGTTGATTTACAACTCCTGAATCAAAGTTCTCTCCTTGCTGAGGATCAGGAGAAACTCCAAACCCAACATCACCGAAATCAAAATCTGCGACACATTGTCCGAAAGCAGTACTCGTTAAAGCAAATGCAACTATTAAAAGGTAAAATTTATTCATCTTATAGGTTTCTTAGCGTTAAATAATCGCGTTTAATATTAATCCTTACTCCTTTCCGATTTCTTTCTCTTGAATCTCCATGTAAACCATGTCAACGGCCTCGTTAATCGTAGGCACAATGTTTAATACACGGTGTAATTGAGCGATTGAAATCAACTTCTCTACACTTGGTTGTAGTCCGCACAAAACGAATGACCCCTCAACATCAGTACAAAGGCGTTTTCCAACAAGGACAGCACTTAGACCGCTAGAATCACAATAACGTGTTTCAGATAAATCAAGTACAATGTTCGTAGTTCCAGACTTACCAAGTAGGACTAATTGGGCTTTCAAATCTGGTGCTTGAAGAGCATCTAGCTTTTCAACGTGAGACTTGAGGATTGCGACGTTGTCGCGTTGTTCTATAGAAAAGTTCATTGTTAGAAATGTATTCACGTCAAATATAACTACTTGAACATATTAAGAGCACTAAAAATTACATTACTATTCAACAGACGCGGTTTATTACTTAGCGTTTTGCAAGTAAGTACATCACGGCCATTCGAGTTGCAACACCGTTTTCGACTTGATCGAGAATTAAGGAATGGTCGCTATCGGCTATTTCGCTTGAAATTTCTACGCCTCGGTTTATTGGACCTGGGTGCAGAATCGTTAGCTGTTTATCCAATCTATTAAGTCGTTCTTGGGTAAGACCAAAGTTCATCGTGTATTCCCGAATCGACGGGAAGAAGGGAATCGACTTCGAATCACCCTGACGCTCGAGTTGTATCCGTAGCATATTTACCACGTCCGCCCAAATCAACGTCTCATCTAAATCGTGACTTACTTCCACCCCAAGCGTCATCATATGTTTCGGGATTAAAGTTGCTGGACCACAAACGCGTACTTGCGCTCCGAGAAGCTTAAGGGCGAGAATGTTCGAAAGTGCTACTCTTGAATGTCTAATGTCACCCACTATGGCAATTCGCTTTCCTTCAAGGTCGTTTCCTAGCTTCTCCCTGAGACTGAATGCATCGAGAAGAGCTTGTGTAGGATGCTCGTGAGTGCCATCACCGGCATTTATTAGAGTAGTCTTCACTTTACTTGCTAGAAAGTGAGCTGCGCCAGGATGTGGATGTCGCATGACGACCATATCCACTTTCATTGCCAAAATGTTATTTACTGTATCAACAAGAGTTTCGCCCTTCTTTACCGAAGAACTTCCTGCGGAGAAGTTAACTACATCAGCGGATAAGCGCTTTTGGGCTAATTCAAAAGATAAGCGTGTACGGGTAGAATTTTCAAAAAACAGGTTTGCGACAGTTAAATCTCGAAGCGACGGCACCTTTTTAATAGGTCGGTTTAGAACTTCCTTAAACTCAGAAGCCGTTTTGAAAATCAATTCCAAATCATCGCGAGTCATTCCGCGAATTCCTAAGAGGTGATTTACCGAAAGTTCACTCATTCTGGTTTCGAATTGTAAAGAATTACTCTATCCACTCCATCTTCCTCCTTCCACTCAACTTTAACGTATTGGTCTACAATACTATCGATCTGCTTCCCTATATATGTGGGTTCAATAGGGAGCTCTCGCCTAAATCTTCTGTCAATAAGAACGGCTAGTTCAACTTTGTTAGGCCTTCCATAAGCTAATAAAGCGTCTAAACCAGCCCTGATAGTTCTGCCAGTAAAGAACACATCATCTACTAAAATGATGTTACGCCCATCTACCAAAAAGTCCATCTTGTTTTCTTGAGGAGCAATGGGTTTATCACGCATCATCAAGTCGTCTCTATGAAAAGTTACATCTAGCTCGCCGCACCTAACCTCCTTGTTTCCAAGTAATTGACTGAGCCTATCTCTTAGTCTATGTGCAACTCTAGTCCCTCTTGGCTGTAAGCCGATTAGGTCGGTATTAGTAAAGTCATGATGCTCGAGCAGTTGATGCGCGAGTCTATCGAGTATGAGCTCAAACTGCTCCTCGTTAATAAGGACTTGAGAATCCATGGGTGCAAAGATACGAACAACAAAAAGGGAGGCCGAAGCCTCCCTTTCATTTTATTTCAAATAGTCATTGACTATATCGCTTGCGTTATGCTTTAGCGTCATCAGAGTCGTCAGCTTTCTTAGCTGCAGGCTTCTTAGCTACGGCTTTCTTAGCTGCTGGCTTTTTAGCTGCGGCTTTCTTAGCTGCTGGCTTTTTAGCTGCTGGCTTCTTAGCTGCGGCTTTCTTAGCTGCTGGCTTTTCTGCTTCTTCTTCAGTAGCTGCTTCTTCTGCTGGCACTTCTTCAGTAGCTGCTTCTTCTGCAGGCACTTCTTCAGTTTTCGCTTTAGCTGCTGGCTTCTTCTTTGCTTTAGGCTTTTCAGCAACAGGCGCTTCTTCTTTACCATCTGGGGTTAAAGTAGCAGACTCCATAGTTGCTTTAAGCTGAGTCAGAACGTCTAAATCACCAAGAGTACTCTTCTCTGTGTTTTTATTTAAAGAATCCATCATCTTAGAAGACCCACCTGAACCTCCACTAGTTGAACGAGGCTTACGCTCCTTCTTAGCCGGTCCTTCTTCGTGTATACGTAAGTGACTAACAGTAATACGTTTCGCATTACGGTTAAACTCAAGAACTACGAATTCAGCAGCTTCATCAACTTTCAGAGCTTCTCCATCAGCTTTATTGATGTGCTTGATATGACAAGTGCCTTCAAGTCCATAAGGAAGAGCGATGTTAGCATTCGAACCATCAATTTTAACAACTGTAGCCTGATGCTTAGAACCTACTGCGAAAACAGACTCGAACACCTCCCAAGGGTTCTCTTCAATCTGCTTGTGCCCTAGACTCATGCGACGGTTCTCTTTATCGAGCTCCATCACTACAACTTCGATTTCATCACCGACGTTACAGAACTCAGATGGGTGCTTAATCTTCTTAGACCAGCTTAGGTCAGAAATATGTACTAGACCGTCGATTCCTTCTTCTAACTCAACGAATAAACCGAAGTTAGTGAAGTTACGAACCTTACCTTTCTGCTTAGAATTTAGTGGGTAACGAGTATCAATCTCAGCCCATGGGTCTGTGCTCATTTGCTTTAGACCTAGAGACATCTTACGCTCTTCACGGTCAATGCTAAGAAGCACACACTCTACCTCCTGCCCTACTTTCAAGAAGTCTTGAGCAGAACGTAAATGCTGAGACCAAGACATTTCACTAACGTGAAGAAGTCCCTCAACTCCTGGAGCGATTTCAATGAATGCACCGTAATCAGCCATAACGACAACTTTACCTTGAACCTTAGCTCCTTCTGTTAACTCTTCAGTTAAAGAATCCCAAGGATGAGGTGTAAGCTGCTTCATACCTAAAGCAATACGACGCTTATCGTCATCAAAGTCAAGAATTACAACATTGATCTTAGCATCTAATTCAACTAACTCTTCTGGATGACCTACGCGGCCCCAGCTCATGTCAGTGATATGCACAAGACCATCTACACCACCAAGGTCAACGAATACTCCGTATGAAGTAACATTCTTAACAGTACCCTCAAGTACCTGACCTTTCTCAAGACCTTTAATGATAAGACGTTTCTGCTCCTCAAGCTCAGCTTCAATAAGAGCTTTATGAGATACAACAACGTTTTTGAATTCTTGATTAATCTTAACCACTTTGAATTCCATCTCTTTACCTACGTACTCGTCAAAATCACGAATAGGCTTAACATCCACCTGTGAACCAGGTAAGAATGCCTCAAGACCAAATACATCTACGATTAATCCACCCTTAGTTCTGCACTTAACAGTACCTTGGATAATTAAGTCTTCGTCTTTCGCTTGGTTAATCTTACCCCACGCCTCGTAAACACGAGCAGTACGGTGACTAACAACTAGCTGTCCATTTAGATCCTCTGTCTTCTCAACGAAAACAGCAACTTGATCGCCTGGCTTTAAGTCTGGATTGTAACGGAATTCAGAAGCGGTGATAACACCTTCTGATTTATAGCCGATATTAACTACAACCTCTTTTTTGTTCAAATTAATTACAGTACCTGTAACTACTTGCTTGTCTTCGATTAAACTTATGTTTGACTCGTACAGACCCTCAAGCTTTACGCGCTCTTCTGGAGTGAAATCGTCAACATCTGCCTCAAAAGATTCCCAATCGAAATCTCCAGTCGGAACTGCAATTTCACGGGGTTCAGTAGGTATAGGTTCATCTTTAGCAGCTTCTTCAACTACTGGTGCAGCTTCTTCAGCTACTGGTGCAGCTTCTTCGGCTACTGGTGCAGCTTCTTCGGCTACTGGTGCAGCTTCTTCAGCTACTGGTGCAGCTTCTTCGGCTACTGGTGCAGCTTCTTCAACTACTGGTGCAGCTTCTTCAGCTACTGGTGCAGCTTCTTCAACTACTGGTGCAGCTTCTTCAGCTGCTGGTTGCTCCACTTGTGGAGTCTCTGGTGTGTCCTTAGCGACGTCTTTGTTTTTAGCGTCTTCAGGCTCTTGGGTTGCTTCGTTCATTGCGTCCCTTTGTTTGTATGAATTGCCGCTGTGAGGAGGGCAATCAGACTTTAATCAACGGATAGTTCCTCACTTCCACCCGATTTAAGGGCGCAAAGATAATACGTTAGGGAGTGAGAAGCAATGATTTGGCGTGAATAATTAGGGGCCTTTCCCGAGGCGGGAATTGTTACTCTAAAACTACTATTTTCTGTGTGCCCGTAGTTGCGTAACTAGGTTCTGTGGGGCGGAGAAAATATACGCCAGAAGCGAGGTTTATTACTTGCGGACCATGGTTCGGGAATCGTGCTATTACACGTGAATTTAGGTCGAGAAGTATTGAAGGAGTGCTAATAGTGAGGGACTCTCCTGAACGCAATGGATTAGGGAAAGCTGATAAAACATGTGGGTTGCGAGGTTGAGTGGGCGAAATAGATGACGTACAGACATTGCATGATTCGGGCGTAGTCGCTCCCGGAAGGAAAGTACGCCAAGGCCCTACCCCATCTATATCGCGACCCCATGAATGATCTGAGGGGATTGCTCCGAAATGAACAGAGTCTGCAATTGAAAATCCGTCAACGGACCTTAGAACAACAACCTCTCCTAGACTACTGAACTTGAAGTTTGTGTGATTCCAACCCTGTCCACCATCTTCATCAGCCCAAATCAATTTATACTCTCCTGGTGCAATTATAGTAGAGTCTGGAATTCCTAAAGGAAACTGCCATTTCATAGGCTGGTTGAGTCTATCCGTCAAATAATATCCTGCAAGATCAACTGGGGAGTCACTATTGTTCACAATCTCTAACCAGTCCTCATGAGCTCCGAAAATCTCAACAGGACCTATAACGCCTGAGGCGTCAATTGTGTCAGTGAGATTTGTTGTTTGGACTTCATTTATAGACAAATCCGCTGGAGGGATAATCAGAAGTGTATTTGAAACTCTAGGCGTGGGCGTATTGAACCACTGATTCGCGGGGGAACCATCCGTCATCCTACCCCAACTAACATTCGAGTACCCCACTTGGTAGATATACGAGTCGGCAACTATCCCGTCAGGGCCGGTAAGCGTAACGTCCGAAGACATAATACTAGGCTCGAACCCCAGATGATGCCCGCCTTGGTCTAAGTCTCCGTCCATCCAAAAAAGCAACCACCCTTCAGCCTCAATAGTAGTTTCCCAAGGAAAATCAGATGGAACCACGTAAGAAAGCCCCGCGTCATTTGAGAAAGTATACCCCGCCAAATTTACCTGAAAAGAGTTGGGATTGTAGAGCTCTAACCATGAGTCAGCCTCGAAATTCTCGTCAATTAAGTTATCTAAATTTGAGTGAAGCACCTCGTTTATATACAATAAAGGAGTAGGCACCTCACCTGAAACATTCGTCGCCTCAGGAGTCGGCACATTGAAATATATCCAGTCATCACAACCATCACAAACCCTTCCATAACTTATGTCACTTTGCTGCATAGGGAAAATCACTGAATCCAATACAGTCAACCCATCAGGCGCTGTCAAATAAACCCCCTCCCCATCAGGACTCAACTTAAACTCTGCATGATTCTCACCTTGAATTGAATCATTATCTAACCAAACCAATAAAAATCCATTAGGCAGAATAGTTGTAAGCCCGGCATTAGTACTAGGGAATTGCCATTTAGTAAGATTATCCGATCTATCGCTCAAGTAATGCCCCTCAAGGTTCAAAACACCCCCTTCATGATAAAGCTCTAGCCAATCATCGCTTTCGAAAAAGTCGTCAAAAAGGGCGAAGTGATTACTTGCCATTAACTCGTTAATATAGGTTTGGGCTTTAGTTGATGTAGTGAGTGATAAAAGACTTAGTATCAGGACTATATGTATTGAGGAAACTCTTATAAAGTTATTCATGAATTTTCTCTATTACTGCTTTAATAAAACCCTCCTTTTTTGCTAGACGTAATGCTTTTTCAGCTTCCGTTAAGTTCGATTTTGAACTGTAGTAAATCTTCTCCCCCCCCAATTCCACACTTCTTACGGTAACTAAAGACCCCAAATGAAGGAGCGCGGCTGCGTCAATTGCCGAAACGCTTTTCTCAAATGATGCAATCCTCACACGATAAACCACAGACTCATCAACAGGTTGTGACGCTGATGGAGTAGGTGAGGAATGAACAATGGAGACTCTTATCCCATCGACAAGCTTCACCATAAACGCATCAGACCTAGCTCCTCTTGAAATAAGTTCCGGTAGCTCAGCTTGAGTCGACTTGAGATCCCTGTAGACGGCGGCATACCATCTCTTTACTCCGTTCGTTAACTGTTCTGAAAACAACTCCCCTCCTGCTATTTCCTTTGTCAAATCGTCCGGCTCACCAGAAAATGCAGCTATTTGCACTCCGTACATCACTCCACTCAACGCATTACCCGAACTTCGCGGCACAGAAGCCTCAACTATTGACTCCGACGCCTCTGCCGGAGGAGTTTCGCTTACGTTAAAGACATCTGTAAGACCGAACGAAATTAACTGAGACTTTGCGTCAGACCTTGCTACAACATCCTCGAAAGGGCCTACAAACAGCTTAACCAACCCGTTAGGCAATGTTTTCGTGAAATAATCTACTCCCTGAGGAAGAAGCGACAAGTCAGGAGCCGTGCTGAAGACTCCAACTTGAATAGATAAATTGCTGATTTGCGAGACTGAGATAGGGACGGAAACAGCCTCGATAGTTGAATCTTTAGGACTATCTGAATCTGTCTCTTCGACAACATTTATGATGGGCTCTACAACCTCCGCAACCTCCGCAACCTCAGCAATCGTCTCTGGCTCCTCCTCCGCTCTCTCTGACACTGCGGCGACCTCATATAAAATAGGCGCACTAAACTCCCCTGACCTGTCGCTCAATAACCACCCATTAAATAGCTCTGAATCTAAGTTAGCGTCGTTTTTAGGGAATAGGAAATATTCGTTAGAGGCAGTATTCCAAACCCTAGGCAGAGCTTCCGCACTTAAAAATGGCCCACCATAAGAGATCGTTTCGGCAGAGAATAAGTCGAATCCTCCGAGAGAAGCAGATCGGTTCGAAGCAAAAATGAGTGTGGAATTTTCTTTTACGAATACAGGGTTGATGTCGTCAGCGGGACTGTTAATGGAGTCCGGTAAACGAAAAGGGGTGTCTAGGGAGCCGTCGAGCAATATTTTCGAAGAGTAAATATCAAGACCGGTCCCGCCTTTCTTTCCGTAAGAACTGAAATAAAGAACGTCGGCTTCCGAATCGAACGCTACGGGGCTCACCCATCCCTTTTTCTTATCGAGTTTCGTGCGAAGTTCGGATGGGACAAGAATTAACCTGAGGTGAGAATTGCCAGTAGGAATCGACCGGAAATAGCTCTCGAGATTGACGGGGCTTTGACTCAGAAAGGTCAGCTTAACTGAGGGAGTCGGAAGATCGAATACTGCTTTACATTGATCGAGTCTGAACTTAGCCTCTTCTACCCACACATCATTTTTCCCAGACTTTCCAATCGCGCTTCTGTAAAAATCAACAGCAACGTCGAATTCTTCTTTATGTTGGTATGCCAGTGCGAGAAAAAACAATCTTTCTGCATTGAGAACTATCAAATCACCACTCAACCCTTTTAATTCGTTAAGCCTATCAATCCCTTCTTGGCGCAATGAATAATCCGCTGTGCAAGTAACGGCATAGTAATATTGAAACTCCTTATTCTCTGGCTCCAAACTCAACAGTGCTCCATATTGAGCATTCGCTTCTGACATATTCCCTTCTGAGTAGAATGAGGCTGCGGAAGCGGCGGTATGAATCGAGGTTTGGGCTAAAAAACAGGGAGGAACGGAGCATAGAAGTATTAAAAGGGCCGTGATATTCTTATGCGTAGGGTTTATTAGCTTCATATTCACCCGAAAAGTAGTGAAGCATAGCCGTTTCTTAGATGCAAGTAAGTAATTTTGCAACGATATTATTCAACAATCAGACCTTAAGATATGGCAAACGGCACATTTCAAGTCCCTTTTCCGGTAAACGAGCCGGTTTTATCATACGCACCAGGATCTCCGGAACGCAAGGAGTTACAAGCTATGTACGAAAAAATGTACAACCAAGCTCCTATCGATGTACCTATGTATATCGGTAGTGAATTAGTCCGCACTTCGGATAAGCGCCCTATGACGCCTCCACACGAGCACGGAAAAGTACTAGGGCACTATAATTTCGGAGATGCTTCGCACGTTGAAAGCGCTATCAGTGCAGCTCTTAAAGCTCGCACAGCTTGGGCGAAGTTCTCTTTTGTAGATCGAGCTACCATCTTCTTAAAAGCCGCAGACCTCATTGCTGGAAAGTACAGAGCTAAGCTTAACGCAGCTACTATGCTTTCTCAAGGAAAGAACTGCTTCCAAGCAGAGATAGATGCCTCTTGTGAACTTATAGACTTCCTTAGATTTAACGCTTATTTCGCTCAAGAAATTCAACAAGTTCAACCTGAAAGCTCTGAAGGGGTTTGGAATAGAACAGAATACAGAGCCCTCGAAGGATTCACATTCGCGCTTACACCATTCAACTTCACCGCTATCGCAGCGAACCTCCCCGCAGCTATGGCTATGATGGGAAACGTTGTGGTCTGGAAGCCTGCATCCACACAAGTTTACAGCGCTCAAGTACTTATGGAAATCTTCCGCGAGGCTGGAGTTCCCGACGGAGTTATCAACCTTATCACCCTGAGCGGATCTGTTGTAGGAGACATAGTTTTCAAGCACCCTGACTTCTCTGGACTTCACTTCACTGGCTCTACGGGCGTTTTCCGTCAGCTTTGGAAGGCTATCGGAGCAAATCTTGAGAATTACAAGACCTACCCTCGCATCGTAGGTGAGACTGGAGGTAAGGACTTTGTGGTTGCTCACAGCAGCGCGAATACTGCAGCCGTTGCGACAGGACTCCTTCGCGGTGCTTTCGAGTATCAAGGCCAAAAATGTTCTGCCGCCTCACGAGCTTACATCTCAGATAATATTTGGGAAGATGTAAAGTCTAAGCTCGTTGAAGATATGGCGACTTTAAAAATGGGATCACCTGCTGATTTCAGCAACTTCATTAATGCTGTTATCGACAGAAAATCTTTCGATAATATCGCTGGTTACATCGATTGGGCTAAGGGTGATGACGACTGTGAAATTATCGCAGGAGGAAATTACGACGATTCTACAGGTTACTTCATCGAACCTACAGTAATTGTCACTTCTAACCCAATGTCTAAAACTATGGTTGAAGAAATTTTCGGCCCTGTATTAACGATTTACGTTTTCAAAGCTGACGAATTCGAAGCAACATTGGAGCTCGTAGACTCAACAAGCGAGTACGCTCTTACCGGAGCCGTTTTCGCTCAGGACAGATACGCCCTAAGCTTAGCAAAAGACAAACTCGAGAACGCTGCCGGAAACTTCTACCTCAACGACAAGCCCACTGGTGCGGTCGTAGGCCAACAACCCTTCGGCGGAGCTCGTGGCTCAGGAACTAACGATAAAGCCGGCTCTGCCCTCAACCTACTTCGCTGGGTCAGCCCAAGAACGATAAAGGAAACGTTAGTCCCAGTAGAAGACTACCGATACCCGTTTCATTCATAAACCGGAAGATCTAAATGAACGGACATGTTGAAAAGTTAAGTTATAAAAAAAAATGATTTTCGATTCGCGCTTTCGCACAAATCGTGTTTTGTCGGATTCTCCGACATTAAATTTCCGAGATATCGCGCGACTGCGTCGCTATAATTTAAAATTTTAATCCCGGACGCAACGAGCTGAAAAGCCGTAGTAGCGATTGACGTCGTCTCGGTAAACACTGCCGTCGTAGTAGTTCAGGGCACGTTCCCAAGAGTTGGAACCGGACCCTGAAGCCGACCACCAGTCCCCGAAGTTTCCAATGTCGTAGAACCCACCGGAGTAGCGGTAGCCGCCTGGTAAACCAGTAAATCCGCTTGAATTAGAACCGTTACCGCCATTATTCCAGCCAGTGGTGGATTTCATATAATCACCCACAGGAGAGCCTCTCCAGCCTGTACTAGAGGCCTCTGAAGCGGACATCCCAAGAGCTATTTCCATAGTTTGCCATTCTAGGTCGGTAGGAATATGCCAGCCACTAGGGCAGATACCCGGCTCCATAACAGCGGGCCAATTGTAGAGCACCCCATAA
>DQRJ01000121.1 GCA_015663855.1 Flavobacteriales bacterium
AAGACGCCGGAAGAAGCATTGATAATTGCTCAATGGCCTGAAGCTGGCAAAGTTGATGATGAGATCATTAAAGACGTCGAGCTGCTCAAGGAGATGGTAGGCGGGGTCAGGAATATCCGTAAAGACAACGGTATCCCTAATAGAGATAAGCTAGAATTATTAGTTCATAGAGCTGATGAATATCCGACTAGACTAGAGTCTTCGATAGCGCATCTGACGAATCTACAGAGTATTTCTGAGGTGTCTGAAAAAGTTGAAGGCGCGTTCGGATTCATGGTGGGAAGACATAGATTCTACATTCCTTTCAGTGAAACTTTCGATATTGAAGCTGAGATAGCTAAGATTCAGAAGGATCTTGAATACCAAACCGGTTTCTTAACCATAGTCCGCAAAAAACTCACGAACGAACGTTTCGTTAGTGGAGCTCCAGATGCGGTTGTTGCAAACGAGAAGAGTAAGGAAAGCGATGCACTCGCAAAAATCGCTATTCTCGAAGAAAAGCTAGCAGATTTAGGATAAGCACTAGTACATGGAGGAACCAAGAGAACTACTGCACTATGAAATAAAGGGGCAAGCCGAAGGCGCTCCTTGGTTGATTTTCGTGCATGGAGCTGGCGGGTCAATTCGCACATGGAAATTCCAAGAGGAGGATTTATCTAAACAATTTCGACTTCTATTAATAGATCTGCGTGATCACGGATTTTCGAAAAACATTACTCCTGAGTACGATGCCTATGATTTCGAAATCATTGCAGGCGATATACTTAAGGTGGTGGATTCTTTAGAGATTAAAAAAGCCCACTTCTTATCGTTGAGCATAGGCTCGGTGGTATTGCAGAAAATCGATATGATGCGTCCTGGCCTCGTAGACCGTATGGTTATGGCGGGAGCAATATTTGATGGGAGCTGGTTTATGCACGTGTTCGTTCATTCGGGTAAACTCTTGACATACGTACTACCGTTCAGGGCGTTCTACTCGATATTTAGCTTTATCGTCCTTCCTCGTAAGAATCACCGTTTAAGTCGGTACATCTTTAAGCGTCAAAGTATGAGGATGAATGTTAAAGAGTACTTGAAGTGGGTTGAACTTTATAAACCCTTCTTTAAGTTGATTAAGGAATATGTGGGTAGGACTATTGAGCCTAAGTGCCTCGTCGTTATGGGCGATCAAGACCACATTTTCTTCTCTGCAGCTCAGAAATTCACCGACTCTCAAAAGAACGCTCAGCTCGCGACAATAAAAGGCTGCGGTCACGTCGTAAGCATAGAAAGCCCGAAACTATTCAATGAATTAGCTTCGGACTTCCTCGTTGGTAAGTCTGTTCCGGAATCAGTCCAAGCTGAGCCGGTGCCTTACAAGTGGTCTGAACTTAGAGCCCTTAAAGGTTAGCTAGATATCCAGCTACTCCGTCGTCTGTAGCTTGCATAGCATCTTTCCCTTTATTCCAGTTAGCAGGACAAACCTCACCTTCTGTTTCTACGTGGATAAGGGCATCAAGCATACGAACAGCCTCGTCTACATTACGTCCTAATGGAAGGTTGTTTACTAGTTGGTGCTGAACGACTCCATCTTTGTCTATTAAGAATAGCCCGCGATAAGCGATAAGCTCGTTGTCGCTGATTAGGTTTCCTTCATCATCGTAGTCGTACATGCCTGTAAGTACGTCGAAATTTGTAGATATAGTCTTCGCTGTATCTGCAACTAGTGGGTATGTGATGCCTTGGATGCCGCCTTGGTTTTTAGGCATACGAAGGTATGCTGCGTGACTTTCAGCGGTGTCTGTTGAACATCCAACAATAGCACATCCTCTCGACTCAAATTCGCCTAGTTTGTCCTGGAAAGCATGAAGCTCTGTAGGACAAACAAAAGTGAAGTCCTTAGGGTAAAAAAACAAGATTACATACTTGTTATCAATGTACTGCTCTAATGAGAAGTTGTCTACTATTTCAGAACCGTTTAACACTGCTGCTGCAGAAAATTTAGGTGCTTGTTGTCCGACTAAAACTGCCATGATTTATATAGGTATTTATTTATGCCCCAAAGATAGCTGAACCTTATCTTCGAAGTATTGATTCTAGCCATGAAGTTTGCAGCAATAGATATCGGAACTAACGCAGTTCGTCTTCTTATCAAAGAGATACAAGTAATTGACGGTAAATATGACGTTAGGAAGGTGAGTTTTACTCGGGTTCCATTGAGGTTAGGTGAGGATGTTTTTGAGACGGGGGATATATCGGAGGGGAAAGCTAAGAACTTGGTGAAGGTGATGAGGGCGTTTTGGTACTTAATGGATGTATACGGAATAGAGTGGTTTAGGGCTTGCGCAACTAGTGCGATGCGTGAAGCGACAAACGTGGAAAAGGTAAGGGAGCTAGTCAAGAGGGAAGCTAATATTGACATCGATATAATAGATGGAGATGAGGAAGCGGATCTTATTTTCAGGAATTTTAGTGTCGCGTCATTAAAAACTAACTCTGACTATTTGTATATGGATGTTGGCGGAGGCTCATTAGAGTTGACTTTGATAAGAGATGGGAAAAGATTAAGAGGGAAGTCGTTTAAAATAGGTACTCTTAGAAGTTTGAAGGGAATGACTTTCGATGGAGAGTGGGAAGCAGTAGAGGAGTTTATTAAACATGTTTCAGAAAACGATGAGAAGCTAGTAGCCATAGGTACAGGGGGTAATATTAATAGACTACAACGTCTAATACGCAACCCGAAAAACACACCAATATCTGTTTCTAAGTTGGTGGCTGTAAATGCTAAGCTGAAGTCATTAACTTATGAGGAAAGAGTGCGAGAATTGGCACTAAAACCGGACAGAGCAGACGTTATTATTCTTGCAGCAGATATCTATATCAAGGTTATGAAGTTAGCTGGGGCAGAAGAAATAATAGTACCCAAAGTGGGGTTAAGTGACGGAATAATTCTTAAAATAAACGAAGAGTACCGAGCGTTTAAGGCTGAAAAATCAGCAAAAAACAAGTAAGGTTTTACTTCATATTCCGAGTCAAGAACGCGTCCACTTCGAAGATGCGCTTGGGTTTGAGTACGATTTCACCCTTGTTGTCTAGAAGGAAGTACGTAGGGGTAGACGTGATTTTGTAATCCTTGACAATAGGACTGTCCCACCCTTGTAATTGGCTTACGTTAAGATATTGCATGCCTCTACCTTCAATTACGTCTGCCCAGCTTTTACGAGAAGCGTCAATAGAAACTCCTATCGCTTCGAATCCTTTGTTGCCGTACCTAGCATATAACGGGATTAAAACGGGAATTTCCTGTTCGCACTTGTGACACCATGAAGCCCAAAACATTACTAGTGTGTATTGATTCTCTGCCGCAGTTTTCATTAGGTTAACCTTTCCCCCACTGAATGCTTCGATGTTAAAGTTGGGTGGAGTTTTACCTACCTGAAGGTTAATGATACCTTGCGCACGTTGTCTAATAACGTCACTTAAATCAGCGCCACAATCTTCATCGAAGATGTAGTTGTCGAGAATATATTGGCAGATATCTTCCTTACCGGTGTTGTAAAACCCATCAAGCATAGCGTATAGAGCGCTCTCGAGAGTTTTAGGGTTTGGCTCAAAGTGAGCCTTGATAATATCAATGCATGCAAGGAAGCCACTATCCTCACCCTTACTGAACTTCACCATCATGCCCTGGATTCGGTCGCTGATAGCCAAAGTGTGGATCAAACTGTTATCAAGCGGGTTCATATCCTCGAAATACTTTCCTTGAGAAGATGGGTACATTGGGTTTTTCCAAGAAAGGACCTTAGCAAAATATGAACCAGCGTACTGATCCATCATATCGTGCTGAGTTTGTACTAATTCAAGCTCCTTCCCCTTAATTTGCTCTTCTATTCTAGCTCTGTATGGGCTGTCCTTCAGACCTTTTCTTAAGTTCTGGATTTCGTTTTTATTCTTGTTCTCTAACTTGATGTAATTAAACCAAGCAGTATTCTCTCTCGATTTAGGTGCAAGTTTATTACCAGTTAAACGAGGAGACTTAAACTCTAAGTAAACGTCACTCTCATCTGGGTTTAAGATGATTTGCGTGTTGTTATTAGCTTTTCCGTTCAATACTAGTTCGTAAAAACCACGCCCTACCTCGAGGTTAGGGAAGTTGAAAATTCCGCCTTCAACCTCGGCGCTATCAAGTAAAGCCTTGTTTCTTGCCTCCGTAACGTATAGATACATCATTGAGCCAGGAGCTACAGCAATGTTTCCATGAAGCCTCACAGATCCTGTCTTGTCGCCCTTGTTTTGGTCGTTAGTTCCGTTTTTATACCTAGGAGAAACTCGATTGGTTTGGTCTCCAGTAGCAGCAACAGATGTTTCAGAAATAGCGGCTTTAGATTTTTCAACCTTAGCAGATGTAGGAGCAGGAGCGCTATCGTTACAAGCAGATAGCACTATTAATAAAGTGCTTGCAATCCAAGTCATAGTTTTCATGTATGAAATTTTATCAATACCAAATTCAGGTCGCCACAAGATACAAACTACTATTTAACTATCTGTTAAAAGAATCTATCTATTAAATGAGCTGCCTTTAGGCTTCGATCCGGTAGAACCGGCTGAGCCGCCACCTTTAAACTTACTTTTCTTAAATCCGCCTTTTTTGTAGCCTTCGCTTTTAAAGCCGCTTCCGCCTCCACGATTGTCTCCGCGATTATCGCTTCGATTGTCGCTTCTACCACGGTCGTCACGTGAATAGCTTCCGCCACCTCCACGGTTGTCGTTTCCACCACGGTTATCGTTTCCACCTCGGCTATCACGAGAGTATCCTCCGCCACCGCTACGGTTGTCGTTTCCGCCTCGGTTATCGCGAGAGTATCCTCCGCCACCACCTCGGTTATCGTTTCCGCCTCGGTTATCGCGAGAGTATCCTCCGCCACCGCCACGGTTGTCGTTTCCGCCACGGTTATCGCGAGAGTATCCTCCTCCGCCGCCACGGTTGTCGTTTCCGCCACGGTTATCGTTTCCGCCTCGGTTATCGTTTCCGCCTCGGTTATCGCGAGAGTATCCTCCTCCTCCGCCACGGTTGTCGTTTCCGCCTCGGTTATCGCGAGAGTATCCTCCGCCACCGCC
>DQRJ01000145.1 GCA_015663855.1 Flavobacteriales bacterium
ACATACGACCAACGACACCGTATCGTTGCAAACATTGATTACCGATATGGCACTGGTCAGCAATACGACGGACCTGTATTAAACTTCGGAGGTAAAGAACGTCAGATTTTTGCAGAGACCGGATTTAACATGATAGCAAATCTTGGTTCAGGAACACCTTATACTGCATCAACTATTCCTACCCCTGTTACCGGTGAAATAAGCCCTTCTACTGAAGGTTCCATTAATGGTTCTAGGCTTCCTTGGCAGTTTAATATGGATATGAATATCGATAAGGATTTCACTCTCACGTTTGGTGGTGACACAGAAGAAGATGCTGGAAGATCTGTTAATCTAAATATTTACCTCTGGATAGGAAACGTATTAAATACTCAAAACATTAACTCTGTTTACAGATTTACTGGAGTAAGTAATGACGATGGGTATTTAGCTGCTGCACAATATCAGCCACAGATTAATAGCCAAACTAACCCTGACTCTTTTAGAAACTACTACACAATGTATACTGACAATCCTTTCAACTTAGGGATTCCTCGTACACTTCGTCTTGGTGTTAAATTTGACTTTTGATGTTGCATAGCAAGAAACTCATGAAACATATTCTTTCCTTTTTCGCTATCGCGCTCATAGCACAACCTATCCTAGCATATAAATATGTGGGTATTGGTGGACCAGGAGCGACAGGTGGATCTACTGGAACTACTGTTGTACCACAATTACGATCTGCTGCTTGTGCTCCAGCAACTGCTCTACGTAACATTGAGTGGAATAATGTGAAAGCTCTTATTGAAACCGGTGGGTCTCTTTGGCAAGATCGTGCAAATAGCATGGCCTCTTATGAAGTACCTAAGGGTGGTGGAGTAAGTTCTCTATATGCTGGTGCTCTTTGGATGGGAGGAATTTCTCCTGACCAGCAATTGAAGCTTGCCGCACTAACATTCAGACAAGGAAACGATTTCTGGACTGGGCCTCTAACGAACAGTGGTGCCGCGGAAATAGATGCTATTACCTGTCAAGAATATGACAAGTTTTTTGTTTCTACTAGGGCCGATGCTCAATTACACCGCGCTTATTTTGATGCTGTAGCATCTGGAACAGCTGATGAAGAGTTCCCTAATGGTTATGTAACACCGGCATACTTTTCAGACTATCCAGCTCATGGTACTCCTTTGCTAGAACAAGATTACTATCTCGCTCCATTTATGGACTATGATGGCAACGGAGAATATGATCCATCATCAGGAGATTATCCTTGGTATGACTTTTTATCAGAAATTGACTGTAAAGAACGTCGTCGAGAGGATATCGTTCCTTTATACGGTGACAGAAATTTTTATTGGATTTTTAATGATAAAGGAAACGTTCACTCAGAATCACAAGGTGAGCCTATCGGAATGGAAATTAGAGCTCAGGTTTTCCAGTTCTCTACGAATGATGAGGTAAACAACATGACCTTCCATAACTACGTCCTTATCAACCAAGGAACTCAAACTTTAAGCGATACATACTTTGGGGTATGGGTTGATGCTGACGTGGGTACTGCTACAGATGACTATGTAGGGTGTGATGTTCAGCGTGGGCTAGGGTATGCATACAATGGTGATGCTTTTGATGAGCCATCTAGTAGTTCTCCTGGTTATGGCGAGAACCCTCCAGCTGTTGGTGTTGATTTTTTCGAAGGTCCGTATCAAGATGCTGACGAATTTGACAATCCATTAACAACTAACTTTTCTGATGCTGTGGATTCTCTAGGAATTCCATATCAAGGAATTGGTATTGGTTACGGTGATGGTGTTGTAGATAATGAGAGATTCGGAATGAGACGTTTCGTTTATTACAACAACTCAGGTAATAGTATTAACGGAGAGCCTACTACACCGCTTCATTATTACAACTACATGAATGGTGTATGGAAGAATGGGCAGAAAATGGCATATGGAGGCGACGGTGTTAGTCCATCTTCAGGTGCTGACCTTGACATTCCTGCAGATTACATGTTCCCTGGCGATACAGACCCTTTTAATTGGGGAACTATGGGTATAGCTACAGAGCCGTGGTCCGAAGTAAGTTCTAATAACCCTCCTGCTGACAGGAGATTTATTCAGTCTGCTGGCCCATTCGTTCTTGAGCCTGGGGATTACAACAATATTACTATGGGAATAGTTTGGGCTAGAGCAAGTGCAGGAGATCCTTTCGAAAGCGTCAAATTACTCCGCCAAGCAGATGATAAAGCCCAAGCCCTTTTCGATAACTGTTTCGAAATTGTAAGTGGACCTGATGCTCCTGACGTTACAATTCAAGAGTTAGAGAATGAAGTGATTATTTACTTGACGAACAACAATTCGCTTTCAAACAATTTCCACGAGGATTACATAATGTTTGATCCAGGTATTCCTAAAACTGATGTTGATGGACTAGCATACGATAGTCTTTCTCGCTCTTATACTTTCCAAGGGTACCAAATCTATCAATTGCTTGACCAAACTGTTTCTGCCGCGGACCTAGAGGATATCGAAAAAGCTAGATTGATTTTTCAATGTGATGTAGAAGATGAAATCGATGTGGTTGTCAATTACGTGCAAGATGAAGAAATGGGGCTTGCAGTCCCTACTCTTATGGCAAGTGGAGCTAACGAGGGCATTCAACATAGTTTCAGAGTTACTAAAGATGCTTTCGCCCAAGGAAATAACATCTTAGTAAATCATCGCACATACTATTTCATGGCTCTTGCTTACGGTTACAATGAGTACGCCGTTTACAATTCTGAAAACCTAACAGGCCAAGACGTCCAGTACAAAGCTTCACGTAAAGGCGCTGTCGGTTCTATCCGTGTTTATTCAGGTACTCCCCACCTCCCATCTCCGGAGGCTGGCGGAACTATCCAGCATTCAGATTACGGAGATGGTGTTATCGTCACCCGTCTTGAGGGTAAGGGTAACGGCACTAATAATATCGACATTTCGGAAGAAAGTAATAACGATATTCTAGAGAGCACTAATGGACGTATCTCCGAGCTTAAGTACTCTGCAGGAGGGAGTCCGGTCAACATTCGTGTGATCGATCCACTCCGCGTTCCCGACGCTCAGTTCGAACTCCGTGTAAACGCAAGTGATTCCGATCTAGAGGACGCAGACGAGTCGTACTGGATTCTCACAAACCGTACCCTCCTTGATGAGACCGGTGACTCTACTAAATATATTCGTACTTCTACAAAGGCGCTCAACGTTCTCAACGAAGAACTCCTTTTAGATTGGGGTCTAAGTATCACCTTACATCAGTATCAGTATCCTAATAGCGGGAATTTCTCTGAGCCATTAGAATCTTCTATTGAATTTGAGAATCCATCCGCTCCTTGGCTACTAGGTATTCCTGACTCGGAAGGTTTCGACCTTCTTAACTGGATTCGTGCTGGAACTCAAGAGGGAGATAACTCTCTTGAGGAAGAGGTAGTCTTTAATGATATCAAAGCGGGAAATCCTTTAGACGAGGATGAAAAGTACGAGGGAATAATCGGAGGAACATGGTCTCCTTACTGCTTAGTGAGTTTCACTGACGATGTTACCCTTGCTACAGGCGAGACCATACAAATCCCGAATATCGCTCCTACCGTAAAAGGTCTGGAAGGTGACTTAAGTCCTTTCTCTGGAATTAGCGGTTTGAACAACGTAAATGTCGTGTTTACCAGCGATAAGTCGCTTTGGACTCGTTGTCCAGTGCTTGAAATGCAACCTGTAGAGGCGTTAGCTCAAAAGGCATTCGATGGAGATGATCCAGAGAAGATGAGACTTCGTCGTCACCCTTCTGTAGATAAGAAAGGTCGTAAGCCTAGCGATGTAGGATACAATGCTTCGGAAGCAAACCCTAACGGTTCTCAGCCAGTGGGAATGAGTTGGTTCCCGGGATATGCTATCGACGTGGGTACAGGAGAGCGTCTGAATATGGCTTTCGGAGAGGACTCATGGTTAGGAGCCGATAACGGTAACGACATGATATTCAACCCATCTCCTAGAATTTACAGCGGTTCAAGTGGACAAGGAGGATTTATTCAAAGTGGAACATACGCTGGAGGACAGCACTGGATCTACGTCTTTAAGAACTCTCAATTCGAGGAAGGATCTTCTAACCGTATGCCTGCGTACGATAAAGGAAACTATCTATACACGAATCTTGAATCTGATGCTTCTACAACAAACGTAAGAAGAGTCTTCAGAGCTTGTACATGGGTGGGATCATCTCTTTCAAATGATAATTTCCCGATGTTATCGGTAGATGATGGTCTTATTCCGAACAAGGCTACAGTGAAGCTACGTATTTCTAAAGCATACGAGAAGTACTCGCCTTTAGTGGCTGACGTAGATGTGACGGCTCAGGCAGAAAACAACTGGAATCCACTATACACCTTCTCTACGAAGTCTGTAGCTACTATTACAGAAAGTGATAGTACGTTAACTAGTGTGCTTGACGTGATAGGAGTAGTTCCTAATCCGTACTACGCATACAGTAAGTACGAGACGAGTAAGCTTGATAATAGAGTGAAGATTACTAATGTACCTGAGGTTTGTACGATTTCAATTTACAATCTCAGTGGGACATTAGTAAGACAATTTAATAAAGCAGACCCACTCACGTTTGTGGATTGGGACTTGAAGAACCACAAAAACGTACCTATCGCAGG
>DQRJ01000041.1 GCA_015663855.1 Flavobacteriales bacterium
CCACCAGCGGCAGTGTCACTTTCCATAGCTGTTAGGTAGTATCCAAATCTTGCTTGGTCATAGAGATCATCCTTATCCCCAGTAAGAAACTTCCATTGTGAAGTGTCCGCACCCATACGCTCTGCATACCAAGCAAGTCTTTCGGGTGTGTCGCGCTCAGGATCCACAGAATGGCTTAATATTATCACCTCCTCAGTACTCACTCCTTTTTTTCGCAGGATAACTTGGGTACGAGCTAATTGACCGCTTAATAAAGGGCAAATCGAGGGGCAATGTGTAAAGAAGTAATCCACGATTCGAATCGTTCCCACAACATTTCTATGCGAAAACTCTTTGTTGTCTAGCCCCGTGAATGCGAATGGTGGAACAGTATGGTTTTCTGGACCTAAAATCGGTAATTCCGCGGGCGGGTTATCCTTGTACTCTTCTAATAATTTCTTGCGGGCGTACTCCGCTAAGTCCATTTCTTTTTTCAAAAGGGCGATATCTTCTGTCGCGTCACGTAATGCGTCCTCGGAAGCGGCGTGGTATATACCCCTCAAATATCCTCTTGCGTCGACGAGCCATAGAGTTGCTACGTTGTCGGGGTCTTTAGGGTCGCGTTCGATCATGAATTCCTCGAGGATGATTCGGTCGATATCCTCACGTTCTCCAGTTAAGAACTGCCATTTGTCGTCTTTCCCGTTGTAACGTGTATTAAGCGCTACGTATTCGGATAAAATCTCTGGCGTGTCGTGTTCTGGACTAAGGGAAAAGCACACAATTGAGATGCCTTCCTTGTCTCTGTATCTGAAATTAGGCCAAAGCAATTGCTTAGTAATCGTACCCACATGAGGTGCGTCAGTACCGAAAAATGCTGCTATCCAAACCTGACCTTTTAAGTCTTTTGATCCGAAAAGGGATCCGGTTTGGTTTATTAACTGAAAATCGCCGACACGTTTTACGCCAGGAACAAGTGAATCTATCGTTCCATTTTCAGTAAAGTAAGGAAGAGTATTGAATTTATGCTCCCCTAAAACCCCAAGCACAATAATCCCAAAAAGTGGCAATGCTAATAATAGAAAGATTAAGGCAATCTTCTGTCGCATGTTGCAAAAGGTTAAAAAACCTCCATTTGAGGAATTTGTTTAGTGTAAACTATTGTGATTGAAAAGGTGTCCAAATCCCTCCGTGAGAGCAACGTATATTAGATATACTATGAACAACAAGTAAGGAACTAGAATAGACTTTTTCATGTTGCCGCGCTCTTCTCCAAGATGCATAAATGACATTACAATGTATCCAGCTTTAACCAGAGTTAATGCTACAAATGACCATTTGATCATTTCCCAAGTAAAGGTTTCAGCTCTTTTAAAAATTATACCCATAGCGACTTCAACTGCAGTAATGGCAGTTAATAGTACGGTTACGAATAGAATGTTTTTACGAATCTTTACTCCCTCCTCTTCACTGTGGTGAGCGTTTAATGAGTAGTTGTCGTTTACAATAAGGTCGTCGCGTTCCATGATTTGAGTGCTATCAGATGAGGTAAAAGAAGGTAAATACGAATACCCACACAAGGTCGATAAAGTGCCAGTAAAGACCTACTTTCTCTACCATTTCGTAATGCTTTCGTCTCTCGAATACCCCGCGGTATGCCATAATAAATATGATGAAGTTTATTACAACTCCAGAGAAAACGTGGAATCCGTGGAATCCAGTAATAAAGAAGAAGAAATTCGCGTAGCTCTGTTGTAGGGCATATTCATTCTCATGCATGTTCGCCCCGAATGTAAATGATTCAGATCGTGCATTCCAAAGCTTGGCAACATTGACTCCACTTACTCCTTGTTCGTCAGCAATGTATTTATTGATTGTAAGAGAATGTAAATCAGCCTCATGTGTGTGTTCACCGTACTGAATAAGCTTAATGTGACCGTGATCATTATGAAGTTCCACAGACTTATCGCCTTCGCTATATGCTTCAGCTAGTTCTCCGAAATGATGATCCATGTAGATCGCTTCACCTACTGGTAAAGTGTATTCAGCACCGTTATCAGCAGTTATCGTTACTTCCTTAGCGAGAAGGAAAGAACCTCCACCGCCGTGGATAAAGTGAGACCACTCCCAAGCTTGAGAACCTAAAAAGAAAGCTCCACCTATAATTGTAGCAAGCATCCATCTGACAACTCCTCTTTTATCATTACGATGGCCAGCTTCTACAGCCAGAACCATTGTCACCGATGATACAATGAGGATGAAAGTCATAAGCGCAACGTAGATAAGAGGATATTGCCCTTCTAATCCTGGAAGTGCTCTGAAAACCTGCTCACCTATCGGCCATGGGTCTTCACTTGCAGCACGAGAAAACCCGTAAGCAGTTAAAAGTCCACCAAATGTTAAGGCGTCTGATACGAGGAAGAACCACATATACATTTTCCCGTAAGAGATCCCATAAGGTGATTGTCCACCGCCCCAAAGCTCTTTTGAAGAAACGTTATCGTTTGAATGTCCTGACATGCTGCAAAATGATTGCGAATTTGTTGCGCAAATTTAATAAATGAAACCTTAATGATTGCCCTAGTTTTTATTAAGAAATCAGAACATGCTTATTAAGAATGATTCTACTTAAACAATAATGTAATAAACGTAGTGAAACATGGGAAAACTAGAGAAAGAGTACAAAGAATAGTAATAACCATAATCCCCCTAAAAAGTGCCAGTAAGTGCTTAAAACTCTAAGTCGAACAGTGTCACCTGGATTAATAATGCCTTTCGACACGCGAATTAGATTAACGACGACATAAATAATACCGAAAGTTAAGTGAAGAAGGTGAATTAGGATTAATGCCCAAATGTAAGAGGCGCTAGAATTCGTAATATGAATTACATCTGATGTGATTGCCCGAACCATTAATGGATCATTAGGAGCGTAAAACTCCTTAGTGTCGGCGTTATATAGAAGTGGAGTGTCGTTAATTCGTACGTCGTAATCGACTCCATAAACGGCATCGCTCTGTACTAATTCGTTGATTCTGTTCCAAGAATATGCTACTAACCCTTCCTCGTTTGATTCAGTACCCCAACCGCTACCGATTTGGGCTAAATCATTCCAACCAGAATATTGAGAGAAAGAAAAAGCAAGCCCCAAAGCAAGTGTGATTGACAGGTAGAGTTTAGAACTGGATGGGTTACCGCTTCTCATCATTTTTAATGAGAGGAACATCGAAAAGGAAGACGCGATAATTAATCCATTGCTTATCCACAGGGCTGTAGTAGGAGTAAGGTGTACCCAGTATTGGCCTAAGCTACTCACGATGTATGCGCTTATAAACCCTCCGAACATCATAGTCACAGAGAAAAGAATGAAGTACATCATCATTAACTTAGTACGGGTGCGGACTACGGGGTCAATCGATGGGTCAAGGTTATTTTCCATGTAAACTATATTTTATCTAGGACGTAAATGATTTGGACTAAAGGCAAGTAGACAAAACTAGCAAACATCAGCTTCCTAGCTTCGGACCTGTCTAAGGTTACGGAAAGTCGCCACGCATACCAAGAGAATCCGAGTCCCGCGAGTACAGCTACTACGAGAGCGAAATTGCCTACCATAGGATTGTCGTTAGGTAGTGCCCACGGTAATAAACTTGCGGGTATACAGAAGAGTGTGTAGAGTAAAATCAGGGATGCTGATCTGTACGAAAGCCCCGCGTTGAATGGGAGCATTTTGTAGCCGACCTTAGAGTAGTCTTCGTGTGCTAACCATGCTATAGCCCAAAAATGCGGGAATTGCCACATGAATTGGACCGCGAATAGCGTTCCAGGTTCAATCCCGAACTCACCAGTTGCAGCAACATAGCCTATCATCGGGGGGAGCGCTCCAGGAATTGCTCCAACGAACACGCAAAGAGAAGATCTCGACTTAAGTGGAGTGTAGAAAAAGGCGTATAGAACTAAAGCTATTACACCTAGTATAGCTGCGAGATAGCTGAGGAGTCCTAGGCAGGTGATACCGACGATCCCGGCAGAAATGCTCAAGATTAAGGCGGTTTTTACGCTCATTCGACCAGTGGGAAGCGGACGATTTTTCGTGCGGGTCATAATGGCGTCGGTGTCGCGTTCTAGGATTTGGTTTAAACCATTAGAAGCGCCTGTGAGGAGATATCCTCCAATAGCCAAAAGTAGAAGGGACTTTATATCTATGGATTCAACGCCCATGAACCATCCTAGGACAGCTGAAAGAACCACGAAAAATCCTAGACGCAACTTGTAAAGTGTGCCTATATCATTAAGGAAGGAGGGGTTCTTTTTTTGAGCCATATTTATAGCTGAGCTACGGACTGCAAAAATACATCAGGAATCACCAGTCTCGTCCTTCTAAAACGCGAGAAGTTCTTATACCTCCTTGAATTCGATATGAATTAAAGGGATCTATTATTGCTACACCACCTCCGTCGGCTGAAAAATGAGATTCTACCCTGATAGAACCTCTAACAAAGACTTCAATTCCTGAAATCCCGAAAGCGCCACCTGTAGGACGAGCTATGTCGATTGAGAGCCTCTGAAATTCAGATTCGACACCTTGTAGAAACGTTGAGCCGTAGTCGTTTTCTCTGTCTAAATAAGACCTGAAAACGTCTGATCCGGTTGAGAATCCTGAAAGGGGGCCTGATGCGTAATCTAATCCTCTGAATACCCTTTCCATAGAAAACCTAACGATGTATTCTTCTTGTACTACCCATTTCAGCCTGAGAACGATATCGACGAAATTTGAGCCCAAAGGGGGTCCCAGGGGTTTCCTTGCGTGAGTCCAGGCTTGGATTTCTGTTGCGTGAGAATATGTGAACGGTCGGACCGCTGAACCTTCGAGAACGCCCCCCCATTTTCCACTTGGAGAGTTGAGACTGGCGCCTGCTAGAATGCCCCACTTGTTTCCCCACCAACTTGTGCCTTCGACAAGTTTATTCGTGAGTAGTTCGTCGAACATTAGTTGTCCGTAAAGGGTCTTTAAGTTGCGACTTCGTCGTCCGGAACCCCGCCAAATCAATTGTGCTCCGATTAGAGCATTGTCCGCCGAGCCGAGGGCGTACTCGGTAGGGCGGAACGCAACTACAGGGATTAAGTAAGACGCTTCGATGCGGTTACTTACTCCATTATCGTTGCTCCGCCATTTAACTGCTCCGAAAAGAGATCCTGAAAAGCCTGCTCCTAGGCTTACGTCGACCATGTGAGCTGCGACCCATCCGATCTCGTTAGAGTCCAGGACTTCCATTGGGTGAGTCGTCCTAAGGAGGATGTGTGCGTAATGAATAGGGCCGGTATCGATGTAAAGTCGGGCGTAAGGAGCTGGAGACATCGAACGATCGAAGTAAAGCGATCTAATTCCAGGTCCCCAATGGTGAGGGCCGTTGCCTAATGAGAGTTCAATCGATTCGCTGAGTTTTATGGAAGTTCGAAAAACAAACCTATCTATTTGCAATGCTCGTGCGGATCCCGAACCGGGATTACCTCCGGAAACTCGACCTACTCCGTCAAATTGTCCCCATTTAATTGCAGAATCGTATAGGTGTTGTGGAACAGGAGTTTTCCATCTTTCTCTAGAAATTTCGTAATGGAAAATTTCATCGAAATCGCCGTATACCCGAAGCCCTATAATTGTGGCTGTCCCGGCATCATCACCCTGAATGAATCTAGTTTCTCCATCGATATTTAATCCGCCAAATTTTTCTGAAACTTGCCCAGCCACCCCTCGTTTTCCACTTCCGTGAACATCACCGGCCCAATCAGGTAGAGGTAGTAAACACGGCATCATCGCTTCGAGGGAATCAGCAATTTCTCGACCCCTTAACGCTTCCTTATCGAGAGGAGTGAACCAAGTGGAGCTAAGAACGGTTTGGGCTGAAAAATTTGGAACAACAAGCAACGAAATTATAGAGAACAAAACATGTGCTACTCTTGTGAAAGTCATGCTTTACTCCCTTTAGGTATGAGATGAGGGAGTGCTCCGATGAGAATAGCCAAAGCCATATACGAGATGAAATGAATCGTAATTGATACGCCTGGCAGTATTGTAGAAATGCTCAAGAATGAAATCATTGAGAAGAAAACAGACCAAACCCAAACCAATATCGAAGTTTTCCTATGCCCAAGTCCCCTTCCGATTAAGACGTGATGAATGTGCAAGTTGTCAGGTGAGAACGGCGACAATCCTTTTAAAACTCTCAGGAAAAAAACGCGAATTGTGTCGACCAGGGGGTAGGCGAGGATGCCCATAGCAACTACGGGTTTCGATACACCTAATAATGCATCTGGCAAGTGAGAAATAGGAGTTTCTATGACCTTAACGGCAAGGACGAAAGTGATAAGCCCGATTATCAACGAGCCGCTATCCCCCATAAAAATACGGGCTGGGTGGAAATTGAAAATCAAAAACCCTAAAAGAGCCCCCCCTAAAGACGTTGCGACGATTGCAGCTCCGGGCTGCCCAGTTAAGTAAAACCAAAAAGCGAAAGAAGCCATCGCTATAACGCCCCATCCCCCTGCAAGACCGTCAATTCCATCAATTAAATTTATGGAGTTAACAATTACGACGTACACAAATAGAGTGAAGAAATAACTCACGAATAGAGGTAGCGTTTCGACTCCGAAAATTCCATAAAAACTTTCGATTCGGATATCAGAAAGTACGATTATCATAAAACCGATCATAATGTGAATCCCCAGTTTTTTCAACGGAGAAATTCCCATCACATCATCTTTGAGTCCCATGAAAAATATAGGAACAGCAGCTGAAAGCACTACTAGCCAAGGCCTTAGGTATTGAAAATCCACATCTAAGATCGTTAGCCAACCAAGCGAAGTAAATAAAGTAGCTGCGAAAATCATGACCCCACCGACATTAGGGATAGATCGATGATGAAGTTTCCTGTCATTTCCGGGTTCGTCCACAAGTTGCTTTATTCGAGCTACTTTTATCAATGTGGGCATGCCGAAAATGACAGTCAAAAAAGAGGTTGCTATGCTGAGAATGAGAAGCGTCATGTCACTGTTAAGTGGTTGCAAGGTAGTGTTAACTGATGTGTTTACAGATTCGAAATCCCGTGAATTATTCCCATGCTTAACATGTTGCCCGATGGGTTTTGAGGCAAGTCGTTAGAAGATGGAGTTATGATATAATCAAAGCATACCGTACCAAACATATTCCATGATTCCGAAATCACTCTGCTACAACGTCCTCGTACCCAAGTGAAATTGTAATCGTAGTTGACGTTTTTTAGAGTGCCCATCTCGGTTTGGAAGACCCAGGTCGTAGATGTTTTATTGCGAAAATCGAAATAGAGAGAGGACGTCTTAGTGTCGCCCCCGGTTATAACTCCCAAAGGGATTCCCGCATTAGACCAAGTCGTTTCATTTGCGAGTCCGTACAGTTGTCTTTTTGTAGAGACGAGATTTACTCCGGCCGAAATATTTTCGTGAGAATATTCCCCAGTAAGACTCCACGAAATTCCATCGGTCGAAAATGACGAGGTCGAAGTTGCTACTTCCCATTTGCTAGAGAAGTCATTTATTTCGACGAATCCGGAAAGGGATAAAGCCGAAATGGACTTGATCGAGTCGGATTCACTAGCTCGCCCGACGAGTGAAGAAATCCCCCAAACCTCATTCTCATACCCCCCAGAAATAAGAAAAGCTCTCGATTGTGAGAAAAGAGCTTCAGTGGTGCCGCCTATAACACCCCGAGTATCGCCGATCCACTCGACGGCATTGAAAGCTAAATGGTATGAATCGTTTTCCCATCCTAAATTCAAAGATGGATACGGAACATCTTCTCTACTTAGTAGGAGGGGAGATCTTCCCCACCCGAAATTAATCGGGTCATTCGATAGTTTCACATTAATTCCTTCAAGGGGTCCAATATTACCAGCCCAATTGATAAACCCAGTAGCCTTTGCTATATCAACAATGAGTGGGAGCTCGGTCTCTAAAACAGGAGAAATAGTTTTAAATCTTCCCCACCCTGGGAGTCGATAGGATGTTCTAGAAAAATTTGATAAAAACGGACTCAAGGTTGATTGTCTCTCAAGTAACTGCCCACCTGCAGTAAAATTGCCATCTATTTCAGCATGAAAAGTGGCACCACGAGTGTTATCAAATCCGGTGTATCCATCTCCGATCAACCACAGAAAGGTTATTGCGGGGTCAAGAGTAACAGTGGATCTGTCAGATTTAAAAGTAATAGCGTGAGACCGTAGCGAATATGTGGTTGAGATTTGGCCTGAGAGAGTGTTGCTAAATGCTGCAAATAGACTCAAAGACAAGAAAAACGCAAAATTTTGGAACGACTTAAAAGCTGACCTTTTATTTTCCATTTGAAACATAGTCTGCATAAACGGATTCAATGCCATCTTTCAATTTAATGGATGCGTCCCACCCCATCTCACTCATCTTGGATACATTTAAGAGCTTGCGAGGGGCTCCGTCTGGCTTTGATGAATCCCAAACTATTTCCCCCTTAAACCCTACCACCTCAGCAATCGTAGTTGCAAGTTCTCCTATACTTAAATCAATTCCCGTTCCGATGTTTACCCAGCCTTCCGAATCGTGGTGATCCATTAAGTGTAATAATCCATCGGCAAGATCCTTAACGTGAAGGAATTCTCTTTTCGGTGTGCCAGAACCCCAACAAACGACCTCTTTTTCTCCATTCTTTACAGCTTCGTGAAAACGTCGAATAAATGCAGGAAGAACATGGCTATTTTCTGGATGATAATTATCGCCAGGTCCGTATAAATTTGTAGGCATAGCGGAGATAAAATTGCATCCATATTGTTTGCGATACGCGTCACAAAGCTTCAGACCAGCAATTTTCGCAAGAGCATAAGGCTCATTAGTGGGCTCTAAAGGCCCAGTCAGTAGGGCATTTTCTGGTATAGGTTGTGGGGCCAAACGTGGATATATACACGAACTCCCTAAGAAAAGCAGCTTCTCCACCCCATGCTTGTAAGCCGAGTCAATTACGTTAGTAGCTATCGAAAGATTATCGAAGAAGAATTCCGCAGGATAGGTAGCATTTGCGTGGATTCCTCCCACTTTTGCAGCTGCCAAATAAACGATTTGGGGTTTTTTCGTTGCGAAAAACTCATCTACAGCATTTCTATCCCGTAAATCGAGATCTTTTGAGGTGCGAGTAATAATATTTCCTTCGCCTCTTGATTCCAACGCCCTAACAAGAGCAGCCCCCACCATACCTCTATGTCCCGCTACGTAAATGAGTTTGTTTGGATTCATATCGCTCTAAATGTACTGATAGTAGTGAAGGTTATGATGGAAAGGTAGGTGATTTTTACGAAAAAATTAGGATTATTGACTCACGTCGAATGCGTTTCTAAATCCATCACCTAGCCAAGTAAATGCAAGCACGAGACTCGCGATTAACGCACCAGGAAGCACAGCAAGCCAAGCCAAATCTGTCGTTAACAAATGATAGTGCTCCTTTACGATGTTTCCCCATGACGGGACAGGAATTCTAGCTCCGACCCCTAAAAAGCTCAAGCCCGCTTCGATTAATATCGCAGCCGCGAAGTTTGCTGCGGCAACTACGATAATCGGGCCGAGAGCGTTCGGTAACATGTGAACGAACATCGTGCGGAAGTCGGAGAGGCCGAGTGCTTTAGCGGCCTGCACGTATTCGAGTTCTCGCAACGATATAAATTGCCCTCGGACTATGCGTGCCACTTCTACCCACATCGTGAGTCCTATCGCCACAAATACCTGCCAAAATCCCTTCCCGAATGCGAGAGTTATCGCCAGAACCATCAATAATGTGGGCACAGTCCAAACAACCTGTAAGAACCAACTAACCACAGTGTCGACTCGTCCTCCTTTAAATCCAGCCCAGGCGCCTAAGAACAGACCGATAATCAAGCTTATCGCTACAGCTACTCCCGCCACGGAAAGTGAAATGGCGCTACCGGCCATGAGGCGGCTTAGAAAATCCCTACCGTAACGATCGCTTCCTAGGAGAAACGTAAATGACTCGCCGTCGATATCGACAGTAGTACCGGGTTCGAGAAGGCTCAGCTCTAAATGTTGGTCATTCGCATTAGGACTTGAGTCCGGCCTTAAAATCGACCCAGAAACAGCAATAAAAATCCAAATAATTACCCACAACCCTCCAATGGTTGCGAGCTTATTCGATTTAATAAAGCTTTTAAAATTCATTCTTCGAAGTTCGTCAATTCACTTTTAATTCACCTCCATTTGGTCTTACCAAATAATAGAATCATAATTTGAAACGGATATATGATGGAAAGTAGCAACCAATCCCATATTGTGGAGCGAATTCGGAACCATTTTGTGACTCGGCTCGTGAATATAATATCGATTAACGCTCGCCCTCCCCAGAGTACGAATAGCACCTTAAGTGAGACCACTCCTGCAATTACTAGTCCTAAAGTTGTCAATTCCGTAATTCCGAGTAGTGCAATCCAAATCGAAATGCGCTTCGCTGAATTCAATTCGTAGTACTTTGCTTTCGCCCCCCACCGAGCACGTTGTCGAATCCACTTTCTAACTCCTCCAGCTTGATTAGCACTTACACACGCATCAATATCGTGAGCCCAAAAAACGAGCTTACCCGAATTCACTAGCGCGTGTACGGCAAAAACATCATCTCCAGACTCAATATCGCACCTCATATCTTCCTCACTTGGGTAATACTCCACCCGAAAGGCCAAATTTGCCGCGCTTCCCATCGCGGCACTCCCCTTTATCGACGAAGCGGCCGCCCACCCCATCATTGCCGCGTACTCAATACTCTCGATACCACCTCCCGCGATCTTAACCGGTCCGATTATAGCCCCCACCCCTAATTCGTCCCCAGATCGCTCTGAAATAGCCCTTCCCATACTTAAAATCCACGTTGGAGGTGCGATAACGTCAGCGTCCGTAGTAACGACCCAGTTCGTCTCTGCTCGCTCGATACCTGTTCGAATCGCGTCTTTTTTACCTCGACCGTTGTTTAGAATGACTGTAATCTTCGTCCGAACGGAAGAATTTAGCAACTTCGCAGCATAATCACGTGCAACATTCTGAGTTTGATCCTCACTATGATCGTCCACAATAATTATTTCGACTGGCGATGTGATTTGCGCCTCCAAGTGATTTAGTAAAATCGGGAGGCTAATTTCCTCATTTCTGCACGCGACAATCACAGTAAGGGGCTCGATTTCTGCATCCTCACTACGCCGACCCTCCAAGCGATTGAAATCCCTCCACCACCTACCCACCACTACAGCGTGAGTTATTAAGATTGCTGATATGAGGAATTCTATCATAATGCGAGAATACGAAGTACCAGTTTTGTAATTTGGTTCTTTCAATGAAAACTTCTCATACCACAGAAAGAATAATCCTAGGAATAGATCCAGGCACCACAATTATGGGGTATGGGATAATTAGGGTTACTGGTAAATCGAGTGTGGAGATGATCGAAATGGGTGCTTTACATCTTTCAAAATATCCTGATCACGCTTTAAAACTCAAGAAAATTTTCGATAGGTGCCTACAATTGATTGAAACTCATAATCCTGACGAGATGGCTGTAGAGGCACCGTTTTACGGTAAAAATGTTCAGTCTATGCTTAAGTTAGGAAGAGCTCAAGGAGTTGCATTTGCGGCAGCATTAAGTAGAGACCTTGCGATCGCAGAATATGCTCCTAGAAAGATAAAAAAGTCAATTACGGGATCTGGCGCAGCTTCAAAAGAACAAGTTGCAGGAATGGTGCAGAGAATTCTAAAAATACCTAACGAGTCTATGCCTAAAAACCTAGATGCTTCAGACGGCATCGCTGTGGCTTTATGTCACCACTTTCAGCTGTCATCACCTACTATGACAAAGGGAGGAGGTGGATGGAAGGCATTTATTAAAGAGAATCCTGCGCGTGTAACAAGCTGATAACCAAGGGAATAGCCGATATTAAGAATTTGAAGTTAACAGAATTAGGGCTTCTTCGTGCAACCTTTTGCATTAATTTTCGTATATTTATAATGAAGCAATTAGCTTTTAACAGTTTACTTGTTTTCATTCAACAGCAAGAAGGGCTACCTAACGAGGTGGCCCTTCGTTGTTTTAAGAAGTCCTACATATGATTATACCAAACTAAAACTAGAGTGAATTTATAGTAACTCAGTAATAATTTTAGTTAGCATTTTTTTAGTTTCAATACCGGCATAATCGAGCTGTTGGGGTAAAAGACTCATTTTCGTAAATCCCGGGACGGAATTTACTTCTATAATTGCAGGCATATCCCCATTAACAAGCATTACATCAAAGCGAACCATCCCTTCACATTTCAAAACAAAGTGAGCTTTCATAACAACTTTTTGAATTTTCTCGGAGATGCCTGACGAAATTTTAGCTGGGGTTATCTCTTTCGAAGCGCCTTCGTATTTCGCTTGGTAATCGAAAAACAAGTTTTCAGTGATTATTTCCGTAATAGGCATTATTTGAGGTAGTTTATCGTCTCCCGGTATTATTCCGACAGAAAACTCACGGCCATCTAAAAAAGATTCAATGATCACAGATTGACATCCCGTATCAAAAGCAGTACTAATTGCTCTATTTATGTCTTCACGAGTTTCTACTCTTGAAATTCCAAGACTAGAACCACCCTGGTTTGGTTTAACGAAGCAAGGAAGTTTAACGAGTCTAACGATTTCAGTAATGTCAGAATCGTTTAGCACCTCTCCCTTAACAATTTCCCTAGAATCAGCTACTAAAAGACCCGCTTCACGTAATTTGTTATTCGCCTTATACTTATCGAATGTAAGTTTTACGGATGAAGAAGAGCCTGTAGAAAAAGGCAGTCCGATTTTCTCAAAATATTCTTGTAAAACCCCATCTTCACCTGGCGTTCCATGAACCATTATGAAAACGGCATCAAATTGGGTGGAATTGCCAGACGAATCTTTCCAACTGAATGATTCCCTATCAATATCCTGTCGACTGTTATCTTCTAATTCTACCCACCAATTATCTATGTCTATTCTGACCAAATAAGGATTGAATTTAGTTCGATCAATATTTTCCATAACAGAAGCTGCGCTTTGAATAGAAATTACAGATTCACCGGAGTAACCGCCCGCGAGCACAGCAATTTTAGGTAACGCGGTTTTATTCATGGATTGCAATTTACTTGCTATCGGAACCTTTTACACAGAAGATTTCAAGAAGTTTTAACAGTATATCTTGAACCTCCTCTTGATTATTTCCTGTCACAGTAACGTGTCCCATTTTCCTAAAAGGCTTTACAATAGATTTCCCATATAAATGAGGATGCACTCCGCTCATTTCTAATGCGACATTCATTCCCTCGTAAATAGGAATCCCAACAGCATCAGATGCCCCAAGTAGGTTAATCATACCTGCAGCTACGTGTAACTCTTCAACACTTCCTAATGGCAGATTAGCAACAGCACGTAAATGTTGAGCAAATTGAGAAGTCCGATTTGCCTCAATGGTGTGGTGGCCACTGTTGTGAGTGCGCGGAGCAACTTCATTAACTAACAGCCCACCATCGGTATCTAGAAATAATTCAATAGCCATAAGACCCTCAAATTCCATTTTCTCTACTACCATTAAGGCCAAACCCTTAGCTTCTTCTTCCAGTCGGTCACTAATATTAGCAGGAGCAATTAATGAAGAAACTAAATTCGCTTTAGGATCGAAAACGGCCTCTACTACTGGATATATAGCGGTTTCGCCCGTCGAACTACGTGCTATAATGACACTTAGTTCTTTTTCGATATCGACAGCTTTTTCGATCAAACTAGGCTCATTAAATCTCTTTTCCCTAGCATTCTCAACGTTTTTCAGAACTTGTACGCCACGTCCGTCATACCCGCCCGTTCTCAGTTTTTGGACTATAGGAAACCCCATTAATGAAATATCCCCATTAGATTCAATTACAGTGAACTCGGCAGTGGGGATGTGATTTTCTGCAAAAAATTGCTTCTGGAGTGCTTTATCTTGAATAAGGGCTATGTGATCAGGTTTTGGGATCACGCGTACGCCCACCGCCTCTAACCGCCTCAGTCCATCAACGCTGACATGCTCTATTTCAATAGTTAATACGTCTAGGTTTTGACCAAATTCAAATACGGCATCCGAATCATTAATATCTCCTTGGACGAACCTATGAGTGAAATGTTTACACGGGGCTTCACTTGAAGGGTCCATTACCTCTACTCTAAGATCTAAGTCTATAGCAGATTGAATCATCATTCTACCTAATTGACCACCTCCGAGTACTCCAATTCGTGTGGAAGGACCGGGATTGAATCTTGTGGAAGTTTTTTTCAACATATTGCAAAGATATTAGATAGATTTACGATTTTAGCCACATGGAAAGATTTGATTCACTTATTTATTTGGGTAATCCGTTAACAGAATGGATAATCGCCCTTGCATATATTGTTGGGAGTGTGTTTGTAGCTCGCCTAGTATATAGAATTTTTACTAAAATATTTAAGAAATTCACAGCTTCTACTGAAAGTGAGTTAGATGATTTGATAGTAGATTCGATTCAGGAGCCGATTTCACTCGCCTTTATCCTATTAGGATTTTACTTAGGTTACTCTCACCTCACCTTCACCTTGTCAGGAGAGGTTATATACCAAATTTTTTCCGTTGCCGCTGTTCTAGATATCACTTGGTTAGCTGCAAGACTATTAGATGCGGCTATTTCAAACCTTGTAAAGAGAATATCTAAAGGGTCTGATGGTGCAATGATTAACCAAATAGCACCTGTTTTAAAGAAGGTAGTTAAAGCTGGGGTGTGGATTTTAGGTATGATTACTGCGATGAACAACGTGGGATTCCAAGTGGGTCCAATACTTGCTGGTGCAGGAATTGGAGGTCTTGCTATGGCTATGGCCGCAAAGGATTTCGTCGCTAATATTTTCGGAGGAATCACCGTATTTGTCGATAAACCTTTTACGGTTGGAGATAGAATAAAGGTTAGCGGTATTGACGGTACCGTACTGGAAATAGGCATACGATCAACTCGAATAATAACACTTGAAGGAAGAACGGTTACTATTCCGAACCATCAATTTACTGACTCGGTAGTAGAAAATGTAACAGCAGAACCATCTCGAAAAGTTAAAATTGCTCTCGGGCTTACCTATGACACTCCTCCTGAAAAAGTACAACTCGCAGTAAATATCTTGAGGGATATTGTAGGTGAAAACCCTGATACAGAAAATGACTTCACGGTTTGGTTTAGTTCGTTTGGAGATTTCAGCTTGAATGTCAGTTGCACCTATTATATAAAGAAGACAGGGCATTGGGCGAATACGCCAGGTGAGATAAATATGTCTATTTTAGAGAAATTTAATGCTGAGAAATTAGATTTCGCATTCCCAACTCAAACCATAATCACGGAATCTGCTAACCCATGAATCACTATGACGTAAATATATATCCAAACGAACCTCGCTATTGGTTAATGATAGGAGGAGCGATTATCGCTGGATGGCTATTTGTGAAAGCTTTTGACAGACTTTCTGAGGCAAACCGACCCGATTACTTGAAGCGGTTGGGAATAGGGATTCTAATAATATCGACATTCATTCCCATTTATTCGATTCTCAATCCAGACCAAACCTTTTCTATTCATCGTTCTCTACCTTTTCATTTCTGTGCTATTAACTTTTGGTTAATAGGATTCAATTGCTTTTTCAAGAGTCGAAAGCTTTTTGTGTATACTTTTTTTATGGCACTAATAGGAGGCTTATATTCCTTACTTACACCACTTCTCACCGTTGGCGATGCACCTTACGTGCTTCTTCATTACGTTATCGTGCATACGGGTCTTTTCGTAGTGCCTATTGTTATGATTAGAGTTTATGGGATGAGATTGAGTAAATATGATTGGATAAGATCATATTTATTTTCGGCAGCTATTTCTACTCTTATGATATTCATAAATGGATATTTAAATATATACTTAGATAATCCAGATGGAATAATTGCGAACTATATGTTTGTTTGGGAAGCACCACCGGTGGAAAACCCCTTTCTGATGCCCTCTCTAGGTTGGCCTTATTTTTTAATACCCGCCCACTTTGCTCTCATTTTACACATATTGGTGCTAAATATTGCATATAGATTTCTGAATCGCGATTCGAATGAAGTTGGAGTACGAATTTGGCAATAGTTGTTCACCTGTTTTCAACTTTGTGATTTCGTCGAGCGTACAATAATTATCTTCGAAGCATGAAGGCATACCTAAATTTACTTGAGCATCTATTAGAAAATGGTGTCAAGCGAGAAGACAGAACTGGAACAGGGACTTTAGGTTGTTTCGGGTACCAAATGAGATTCGATTTATCGGAAGGCTTCCCCGTTCTCACAACAAAAAAACTCCACCTTAGAAGCATTATTCACGAACTTCTTTGGTTTCTACAGGGTGATACAAATATTTCATACCTCAAAGAAAACGGAGTACGAATTTGGGACGACTGGGCAGACGAAAATGGTGACCTAGGCCCAGTTTATGGATATCAATGGAGGTCTTGGCCTAACCCTGATGGTTCTTCTACAGACCAAATCACTAAGGTCATCGATTCCATCAAAAACAATCCCTACTCTCGTCGCCATGTGGTGAGTGCATGGAATCCTAGTTTCATAGATGAGATGGCGCTACCGCCTTGTCATTGTCTATTTCAATTCCACGTGAGCGAAGGCAAGCTGAATTGTCAATTATACCAACGCTCTGCCGACACATTCCTAGGAGTTCCCTTCAACATCGCTTCTTACGCTTTACTCACAATGATGATGGCTCAAGTTTGCGATCTCGAACCAGGGGAATTCGTGCATACTTTCGGTGATGTCCATCTTTACTCGAATCACGTAGAGCAAGCGCACGAGCAGTTATCTCGTACACCAGGCAAGCTCCCTACAATGAAGCTAAATCCTAACGTAAAGGACTTGTTTGCTTTCACTCACGAGGACTTTACGCTAGTTGATTACGAGCCTCAAGCTCATATTAAAGCTCCGATCGCAGTATGAAAGTTTCGTTAATTGCGGCAGTTGCCGATAATGGTGTGATCGGAAAAGACAACGATTTGGTTTGGTCTTTGCCGGACGATATGTCGTTTTTTAAAGCGTCAACTCGTGGTAGGCATGTTATTATGGGGCGTCGAAATTACGAGAGTATTCCGCACAAGTATCGCCCCCTTCCCGGGCGACCTAATATCGTTCTTAGTAGAAATTCCGATTACGATGCTTCTCCGGCTGCGCTCGTGACTTCACTCGATGAAGCTTTGGAAATTGCTAGAAAAGCTGGAGAAACTGAGTGTTTCATCATAGGTGGAGGTCAAGTTTATAAGATGGCTCTTGATGCAGGAGTGATAGACACGATGTTTATATCCCACGTACATGGTGAGCCTGAGGGCGATGCGTTTTTCCCTGAGTTTGACCCTTCTCAATGGACTCTTAAAGTTATTGATGATCATCCTGTAGATGAAAAACACGCGTTTTCGTTTACAATTTGTCAATACGATAAAAAATAGATTTCACGGCAATGAATGATATACTCCTAGGTGCATCTCACATAACTGACCTCAATGGAGTAGATCATATATTATTCCTTATCGCACTTGCTGCATCATTCGACTTGTCGAAAATAGGTCGAATGGCTTTGCTCGCTACTGCTTTTACTTTGGGGCATAGTCTTACTTTATTTCTTGCTGGTTTAGATCTTGTGAGAGCCTCATTATCGTGGATTGAGTTTCTCATCCCTATAACGATAGTGATAATGGCGGTTCTTCAAATTAATGGGTTAAGCTTTGAAGGTGCAAAACGACGATCGGCAAATAGGGGAGTTTTTAAAAAATCCATATTCGCACTTACTGCCTTTTTCGGACTAATACACGGTCTTGGATTCTCATCATTCTATCGCATTGCGGCAAATAGGGGAGAGGGAATCGTGATGCCACTTTTGAAATTCAATCTTGGGGTAGAGTTAGGCCAGCTACTCATACTCTTAGTTACATTGTCTGTGTTTTCCCTTGCCCGAGCGTTAGGAGCTACCGAACGCTCACAACAATTGGTAATTGGTGGTGTCGTTTTAGGTCTTGCTGGAATGATGGCCTTAGAAAACGTACCATTTTAGATATCTTTGAAATATGCGTTTCGTCCTAATTGCCTTTGTTAGAATATACCAAACCGGTCTGAGTCCTCTCCTAGGCTCGAATTGTCGTCATGAGCCGACTTGTTCGACTTATGCAATTGAATCTCTAAAGGAATGGGGCTCATGGAAAGGTTTGGGCTTAACATTGCGACGAATTGCAAAATGTCATCCTTGGGGCACATCAGGTCATGATCCAGTGCCGAAAAATAAATCAAAAAATAAATAATAATGAAAAAGTTTTTACTTCTCCCAACTCTAAGCCTTGCTGTTATACTGGTTTTATCTATATCAGCTTGCGGTGATGGATCTCACGACTCTCATGATGGACATAGCGATGAGGATGTTACTGAAATGAGCGATGATCGCCTTTCTGCAATTAATATTCACGATGATACTAAAAGACTAGGTAAGGAGTTTCATGTGAAACTTGCGAATCAGTTTGCTATAACGGAACTAACAGACAGCTCATTTATTCATCTTGCAGATCTTGATGCGCAATATGTGCAATGGAGCAAGACTTTGGTTAAAATTCCTGGAACAGCATGTGATCATGCAGAAGGAGAGGAGCATATTCACGATCATGCAGCAGAGGCAAGACTCGAAAAACTGTCTGATGCTGAGCTTTTAGAATTACAGGAAGCAATTCAAGATGAGCTAATGAATCTCATGAATACGCTTGATGAAATAATTGCGAAATAACCTCCTAAATAATGAAGTTACTGCGCAGCTCTAAAATATTTCTTTCATTAGTTGTTGCCCTTATTTCGTTTGGTCTAAATGCCCAAACATATGAAGGGCCTCTTAATGTGCTAATTGGTTCTGAGAAAACGAAATCAGCGTACATGCCTTGTGAGCCGAGTATTGCAATAAGCCAAACAAATCCGGATGTGATGGTGGCTGGGAGTATTTTAGATAACGTGTATAGGTCTACTGATGGGGGGATGACTTGGAAGATGAAAACGCTTAAATCTCCTTATGGGGTTTTCGGTGACCCGTGCGTGGTATCATCGCCTAATGGGGATTTTTATTATCTGCACCTTAGTGATCCTGAGGGGAAGGGGTGGAAGAGTGAAAAGCTTCTTGATAGAATAGTCTGCCAACACTCTGTAAACGGTGGTAAGAGGTGGAGCAAGGGAGGCAGCATAGGATTAGATCACCCGAAGGATCAGGATAAGGAGTGGGCTGTGGTTTCGGCGGATGGAGAGAGGATTCACGCTTGTTGGACTCAGTTCGATAAGTATGATAGTCATGTCGAGGGTGATTCAACGGTAATACTTTGCAGTTTCGCTGGGAGAAAGGGCGAGAACTGGTCTAACCCGGTACGTATTAGTGAAAAGGGCGGGAATTGTCTTGACGGTGATGCCACGACTGAGGGAGCGGTGCCTTCAATGGGGCCTGGTGGGGAATTGTATGTGGCGTGGGCGCTCCATGAAACGATTTGGTTCGATAGGAGTATGGATGGAGGGGTGACTTGGCTTGCGCACGACATTGCTGCTACCGATATGATAGGAGGGTGGGCCCAAAACGTAGAGTTTATCGGGCGAGTAAATGGTATGCCGGTTACGGGAGTAGATGTAAGCCCTAACTCGAAATACAGTGGACGTATATATATAAATTGGACTGACGAGCGAAATGGAGAAGACGATTTAGACGTGTTCGTTTGTTACTCAGATGATAAAGGTGATTCGTGGTCAGATCCGATTAGAGTAAATAATGACGGCCCGGGAAAGCAACAGTTCTTTACGTGGATGGCAGTTGATCCGGTAAACGGGGGTGTCCATATCGTTTTTTACGATCGCCGAGCTCATAATGATTCTTCAACAGACGTCTACGTCGCGAGTTCCTTCGATGGGGGAGTGACATGGACGAATCGTCTCGTTTCCGAGTCTCCATTTCAACCCGAGGGCAAAGTCTTTTTCGGTGACTACAATAATATTTCGGCCGTAGATGGTCGAGTCCGCCCGATTTGGACTCGCGAAGTCAATGGGAACTTAACGATTATGACCGCGATTATAAACCTCACCCCACCCGACTGATCGCACTCACGTTACTACCTGAACCGTTTATGAAATTCGTGACGGGTATAAACGTATCCTAATACGAAGAACGGAAACCCGTTCAGGATATAATTCCCCTGTCTTAGAAGTTGCATAATTAGAGTCACGAAAAGGGCTGTCGAAATAATCCAAAGCACAGGGTCTTCAGGTACTCTCGGGATATGATTCCTGTAGAGAAATAAGATCACAAGAAATCCTCCGAAGAGACCTAGTTCAGAAAGAATTCGCAGCATCATAGAACTGGCATCTTGTGCATTCTGAGTTCTGTAATGAAACTCAACTCCTTTGTTACCCAGGCTATATTTTTCTGTTGCTAAGTAATGAGTACCTAGTCCAGATCCAAAAAGTGGATTTTCTTTTAAGTTTTGAACTGTTATGAAGGCATGATTAAACAGAATAAAAGAGGAGCCGTGAAATTCACCAGTTTGGGTTTTTTCTGAAGAAACAGAGACTAAACCCTGGTACCTCTCCTCAAGTTCGGGAACTTGGAAAATAATTATCCGCGCCACAATCAAAACGAATGGTATTACCAAAGCATATCGAACCGCTCCATGTCGTAAAAGAAGCAAAACACCACCTAACAACAGTCCTAAAAAGGCAATACCACTATAAGTTAATAGCAGAGAAAGTATAATTATTGATGCTCTGCGCTTAGTAATAAAATCTAACCCTGCACCCATTTCTTCTCCTCTTTTTCTGACTAACCTCATCATACCGACAATCCCAGCGGGTAATACTACATTGGCGAAATAAGTAGGTTCTCCTAATAGACTTGCTAGTCTTATACCAAACGTAGCTTGAATAGAGTCTATGTAGATAAACTGCTGAAAAAGCTGAATTAGGTTTTGGCCTAAAAAGAAGTCTATAAATAGCAAAAGACCAATAATGGAAATTAAGTAGGCCCCCTTTAAATAAAGGCTGAATACTTTTTCAATATTGAAATCGAAGTGACGCCAGACATAAGCGTAAAACAAATATGGCAGCATAATACTGCCGGCGACTTTAATAAAAACACTTGTAGCTATAATTCCAGTTATCGCACCGATAGCCCCTATAATTAAGACAAATGATATCCAGATTAATTCACGAAAGGGTATTCTATACTTGAGGATAAAAATGGGTAATAGCAGATAAAACGCAATAAAAGGGCCGTATCCTAAGGGACCGGGAAAAAGAATAAACGTGTAACGAAATAAAAAAATTGGCAATAAGCAAAGAATGCTTATTGCATTTTCGAGATTGAAAATGCGAGCAAAAAGAGATGGAGATCTCTTCACCATCACATCAGTTTCTCTCTGATTATTTTAGCAGTTTCAGCGAGTAACTCGTTAGAAACATCTAGCTTGGCGCGCTCAAAATTAATATCCTCCACAGACTGTAATGGAATTAAGTGGATGTGAGCATGAGGCACCTCGAGTCCTATTACCGCTATCCCGACTCTTTTACAAGGAATAGCTAGTTCAATAGCATTTGCTATTTTCTTCGAAAAGACGTTAATGGAAGAAAGCTCTTCATCGGATAAATCAAAATACTTATCGACCTCCCTTTTAGGAACGACAAGACAATGACCTATAGCTAGAGGTGCAATATCAAGGAAAGCGAAACAATCTTCACTTTCTGCAATCTTATGACATGGAATTTCACCTGCGATTATGCGACTGAAAATAGTTGCCATAATCTATCTAGTTATTTCTAAAATCTCAAAAGGAATTACACCAGCTGGAACTTCTACCTCAGCTATATCCCCAACACTCTTGCCCAATAGTCCTTTTCCTATAGGCGAGTCAATAGAAATTTTCTTATCAGCTAAGTTTGCCTCATTCTCTGCAACCAATGTATAGGTTACCTCAGCTCCGTTTTTTATATTCTTAATACGAACGGTGCTGAGAATAAAAACTTTAGAGTCATCTATATTACTATCATCGATGACTCTCGCGTTAGCGAGTAGATTTTCTAGTTTTGCGATCTTGGCCTCTAAATGACCTTGAGCGTCCTTAGCCGCGTCATACTCAGCGTTTTCACTTAAGTCACCCTTATCTATCGCCTCGCCGATTTGAGCGCTGATTTTAGGCCTTTCAACCGTTTTAAGCTGATGCACTTCGTCTTTAAGGGATTTATACCCTTCTTCTGTATAATATGAAATTCCAGACATAACTAATTTCCTTCATTGTGTAATAAACGAGTGAGAGGGCCACTGCTGACCCTCTCAATTCATTTTTATATAAGAGGATTACTTTCTTACATAGATATTTTCAGACCTACAGAGTGCGTTCCATTAAATGGATTTGTAGTTCTGTAAGAGTAGTCCAAACTAATAACCGATCCACTTGATCCCGCAGGCAGGTTAATCGAAAGCCCACCAGCCGGGCCAGTATAAGCAGTTGTAGAAACATTGCCCTCTTGCATGAATCCCTGCTCCCACATGTATCCAGCTCTAACAGCAAACTTTTCTCCAATTCTTGTCTCAGCTCCTATGCCGAATTGATCTTTCGTAAATGAGTTAGAAGTAAACATTCCGTTTAGCTCCACAACCAAATCTTCAGTGGTCACAACATCATAAGCAAGTCCAAGATTAAGTAAAGATGGGAGCTCATAACGCTCAGAGCGCTGCAGTACCGTTAACGAACCAGTGGCACCTTGTGGTGTAGCGGTTACAGTAAGTCCATCACCGGCATAACGCATAGGAGGCCCGACATTTCGTAAAGAAATACCAAATCTCATTCTATCATTTTCACCAGTTACATATCTAATTCCAGCATCAAAAGCTATACCACTTGCCTTGACATTTGAAATTGACTCACCGATAATTCTCATAGTCAATCCGGCATAAATAGAGTTAGAAAACTCCTTCGCGTAGCTCACACCGATATTAGAAAAACTCGGCGAAAAAGTTCCTATTCCTCCCTCAGGAAGATCTTCAGTCATAATAGGAATATCTCCAAATTTCATACTTGTTACAGTAATACCTAATACGCCAGATGACCCAACACGAGTACCAAACCCTACGGAGTTCAAGCTTATGCCTGAACCTCCTAGATATAGAGAATTAGCAGTGATGAGTTGAGTTTGGCCTATAAAAGCCAAGCCTGCAACGTTTGTAAAGACGGATTCCAAACCAACAATACTAGCCATATTAGCTCCCACTAATCCATTAGACGCTGCCCATGGATTAATAAGAAGTTGACTTGCACCTGCAGATCCTGCACGGTCGGGATTACCAGCCCAAACCGAACCTAGTCCGAGGGTGGCTATTAAAATGATACTTAATTGCTTCTTCATATCAGAAATTATCTAAGTCTACTGGACGCATTACACCAAACCACTTTAACACCCTTTGTCCTATACCTGGCACATCTACATGAATAATGTAAACACCCCCTGCGATAGGTACGTTTTTGTGGTTCTTCAAGTCCCAATCCACAAACGTGAGTGGGTCTGCTTTATTAAATTGTC
>DQRJ01000009.1 GCA_015663855.1 Flavobacteriales bacterium
ATAGGACAAGCTGAGAAACTTCGCAAGCTGGGCATAGATGTCAAAGAAACTATTCCAGAAAAGTTTATCTCAGATCAATGAGATATATTATAATAATAATACTTCTTTCATCGTGCTCTAGTTCAATTATTATTGAGTCAACATCATCTAGGAGGCCATATGATTACGAATCCACCCCTATTCATCCTGAAGTCACCCCCTATCGGCACATCGATTCTCTTACGGTATTCGTAAAACTGGACAGAAAGGAGTTACTCTATACTAGAGAAAGTGAAAACAACCCTTTCACTTCTTCAGTCTCGATTAATCTTAATAATTACAATTGGATTATTCATGACACATTATTCACCGAATCACCGAGGTGGATTTTAGAACAGTTTAACCTAAGTGCTTATAAACAAAACAAACCTGATGATTTAAGTACTTTGTTAAAGTATCGAATTTTAGATGAAAATAGAAATTCATTAGTACAGGATGCCGTAGAAATTACTGATGTACTTATTTGGGATAATGAGGCAAGATGGCCCATTAGTAGTGGGAATGCATCCGTGGGGTCTAAGATTCAAATTTTTTCAGAAAACGAAAGCAAATGGAATGTAAAGCATGTATTGCCAGAAAAAAGGATGCCAGCACCACCTTATTCTGGTTATCGCAATCCATTAGATACTCTTAATGCTTTCCCTCATAGTATTATTGATAGTGTGTGGACGGTAATTGAAGGTGCTCAATATTTCACGTCATTATCATCTGATATAAGTTGGGTGGTTCATAGTAGACCCGATGATTTCCCAGAAGTGAAGGACGTTATGAAGCTGATAGAAGCAACTAGATATATTACTTCTAGGAGTGAATACTCTGTGATGAATAATGCATCACAACCTAAGGAAGCACTAGATGAGTTTTGGCTTTCGTGTGGGAAATCTCCTGAAAGAACGAAAGAGCTTATAAAAACCTACTACTCAAGAGTTGAAGAAGCTAACAGAGCTTTTTCAGGACTTCAGGAAGGATGGAGAACTGACAGAGGGATGATACATATTATTCTGGGAGTGCCTACTAGAATAAGAAGGGATTATTGGAATGAATATTGGACTTATGGTGAGGACGGAACCTCTAACACTTTGACTCTTAGGTTTAGAAGAAGAAGGCATGATCTAGATAACAATAGATTCAGATTAGAAAGAAATATTATCTACAGAACTATCTGGGATAGAATGGTAACAAATTGGCGTAACGGCAGGGTTCAACGAGATTGAGTAGTACCTTGCGGGCATGGATTCAAAACCAGCATACCGCGGACCTAAGCGTCCCTCAGAAAGTACTTTTGTATTTGGCATTCACCCAGTAAGCGAAGCTCTTGACGTAGGTAAAGACTTAGACAGCGTTTTCGTTATACGAAGTAGCTCCAATGATAGACTAAATAAATTGCTCGGTCGTATTAGAGCTGCAGGTGTACCAATAAAAATGGTGCCACGTGAAAAGCTTGACTCTTTTACTCTAAAAAACCATCAAGGAATAGTCGCCTTCTTATCTCCTATTACCTACCAACCATTAGATGAAATTATCCTAGGAGCATTTGAACGAGGAGAATCTCCGGTACTGGTAGCTGCTGATGGAATAACCGATGTTAGAAACTTAGGTGCAATCGCAAGATCTGCCGAATGTTTCGGAGCTCACGCTTTAATTCTTCCCGAAAGGGGGTCGGCATCTATTAATGAAGGTGCTATTAAGAGCTCTAGCGGTGCTTTACTACGTCTTCCGGTTTGTCGAGTTTCAAGTATTTCAGGCGCTCTCGAACTTTTAATTCAAAGTGGAGTTAAATGCATTGCATTATCTGAAAAAAGTGACGTTGATTTAACGGATCACAACATAAGCCCTCCCTTCTGTCTTGTATTAGGAGATGAAGGATACGGAATCTCCGCTGATGTCATAAAACTTTGCGAACACACCCTGAAAATACCAATGAAAGGTAAAACTGCAAGTCTAAATGTTTCCGTATCAGCAGGAATTGCGTTGTTCGCTCTAAATTCAGACTTGCAATCTTAGTATAATTATTATATCTTTATATAGCATAAATACTATCTACTCATATACTTAGCCATAATAAAGTTATTTTGAATCTATTAAAAAACATTAACCTAGTCGTATTATCGGCATTACTATCTGTTGCATCACAACTAACAGCTCAAGTTGACTGTGTTGGCTGCGCACCTCTTTTTGATGCTGTTACTAGTATCGTTGTTGAATCATGCGAGACTCTGACTCCTCCAACTTTCCCGAATTACACTACAGCATGTAATCAATCAGAAATAACTGAGGAGACATTTATAGCCACACTAGGTCATAAAACTTCTTGTGAGGGCACAATTGCTGAGGCTATAGGAGCTGGACAGGATCTTTGTCTTTCTCTTTATGGATTTGCTTCTGCTGGTCTCGCACCATCTGATTTATTCTTCATTGGCAGTGAACCTTTACAATGGACTCACTTTGCAAATGGGTCTGCGACATTGACTGGTTTGGTATACAATGACACTGACCCTAGTCTTGCATATAATATTGACGTTTATCTCGAAGGTGGTTACAACTGGACAGAGTGGGAGGCTTTGGGCAAACAGGCTTTAGATGGGCTTTTTCAGGACACCCATGAGAATTGGATTTATTTCTTAATGCAGAATAATATTTCTAAACTTATAGGGGTTGGAGTTAATCAAGGCCAAACCATTAGACTTCAACACGCACCACTCAGTGAAAATATCGGATTTCAATTGGGAAGTATGGGAGCTAACAATATCAATCTCAACAACGGACTTAGCGGATGGGTTACCTGGGAAACTCTAGCTGGAATTGATACTCTAAGTGGGCCTGGAGATATTAATATTGATATTACCAATTGTCAAGAAACAGTGAGCCCCTGTGCTGATGAAGATGACGTTCTTTATCGTTTTTTCGCAGGAAACTTATGCGGGTATGATGAAGTTGACATCACTGTCGACCACGAGGACAACACAGCTCCGACTTGGACTTTCTTCCCAAGCGACCAATTACTAGAATGCTCTGACATTGCGATACTAGAAGATGCAACAGCGACAGATCTTTGTTCAGACTTTAGCATTTCCCTTGTCACTGACACCTTATTAAGCTCTGCGGTAGGAAACTATAACGTTACTAGGACATTTACGGCTACTGATGCTTGTGGAAATTCTGCATCTAATACCCAAACTATAGTATTTCAGGACACAACCACTCCTGTTCTAAATATTCCCCTTGACTACACTATCGAGTGTTCTATTACTCCAACATTAGATGAAGCCACTTCATCTGACCTTTGCGGTTCAGTAGAAATAACTCTACAAGAAAGCACCGAATTAGGTGTCTGCGAAGGGTCTTACTCATTAGTTAGAATCTTTACAGCTACTGACGACGCAGGAAACTCAACTTCTGCAACCCAAACCATAACTATCGTTGACACAACTGCACCTGAGCTAACCGTTCCGAACAACCTCAGCCTAACTTGTATAGGCTCAAACGACTTAGGTACGGCTATTTACTCAGACTTATGCTCGAATGTAGCTTTGACTATTAGTTCAGACACAATCCTAGGCATCTGCCCGGCTAATTACTCTATTTCAAGAACATTTACTGCAACCGATAATTGTGGCAACACTAGTTCTGGTGTTCAGATAATTGACTACTCGGACACTACCTCACCTGATTTCGGAACCACTCCATACTTCATTGAATTAGCTTGTACAGAAGCAATCCTACTCGATGTTGAAGCTTTCGACGATTGCAGTGAACTTTCGGACATATCATTTACAGACCTTGCGGGTTCAGGAGGCTGCATGTCACCTAGCTCTAGTGTGGTAAGGTTTTTCACCGTAACTGACGCGTGTGGCAATTCATCATCTTTAGAACAAACCATACAGTTTATTGACACTGTCGCCCCTATTTTCACATACTTCCCTTCGGATGCATCTGTTGATTGCTCTATCTCTATACCAAACGACTTTCCTCTCATATCTGATGTTTGCAGTTCAGTCGAACTTCAATACTCTATTGACACAATTTCATCACTAACCTCTAACGACCTCGATTTAAGCATTTTATGGACAGCAACTGATGGATGCGGAAACATAACCTCTTCTACTCAGAACATCACGGTTTCTGACACTCAAGCTCCTGTCTTCACTTTAAGCCCTACCCTACCAACTTCGTTAGAATTAGGAACCGAAATCCCTCTATGTAACGCTTTGGAGTGGACCGCAGAAGACAACTGCTACTCCTATGACGAACTTATATTCGACTGCTCATTAGACACCGTTTTCACTGACAACGGTCCTTGCTCTGGGCCTTTTGAAATTCATTATGCTTATAGTCTTTCTGACCCCTCGGGCAATACATCTGCATACACACACATTATTCAGATATCAGATTTAACTCCACCCGTTTGGGAATACATACCCGAGGACATTGCATTTGCTTGCAACGATGAAATAATTTTTGAAGACCCAATTGCAAATGGAGTGAGCGGAATAACCTGGGAAATATCCGTAGACACAATCTTAGGTGTTTGCCCTAATAATTTCGACTTATACAGAACTATGATTCCAACTGACGGGTGTGGATTACAAGGAGATAGTCAGATTCAGATCATTTCAATTTCAGACTCTCAAGCTCCTGATTTCATTGGATTACCCACAGATTTATCAATCTCATGTGAAGATGAAATACCATCTGTCGAGATCATTCTTATAGATAATTGTAGTGAATCAACTTTCGTTACTGATTCTACATTAGTATCACCAGGAAGCTGTGGAGGTAATTACGTCATCTTACACGAATTAACTGCAGAAGATCTTTGTGGAAACGTCTCTACCGCTTCTTATTCAATTTCCATTACAGACACAATAGCTCCTGTTTTTATTAGCTCTCCGGAAGATTTAGTTTTGGAACTAGGAACCGAATTTGCTCCTTGCTATGAAGCTGAAATTCAAATTGAAGATAACTGTAGTACTGCCGAATGGACTTGTGAAGAACTGATTGAGCCTGGCACATGTATTGGCTCCACAAACTACCTACGCACTTATACAGCTATCGATGCCTGTGGTAATAGTTCTAGCACGACTCAAGTGATTCTTATTGTAGACACCACCTCCCCTGAGTTTTCAAACTTCCCCTCCACCTCCACTCTACCGTGTGATGGAGACACTTTAGAACTTGCTACAGATACTTTATTTGGTTTTGACTTAGGTTCACCAAACAACCTATCAATTACTTTCGAAGGAGAAAGTTTGGAAGGAGACAACTGCAACACAGAAGTCCATCGCGTTTACAGAATTACCGATAATTGCGGCAATTCATTCGACTCTACTCATGTCACCCTATTAATTGACACAGTTGCCCCGATTCTAAACACTCAATTAGATGAACTTAGCTTCACATGTCTTTATGACCTCCCTGCGTGCAACGAAACGGCGTTAGACATTACTGACAACTGCAACACGACATCTTCTTCATGTACGGATTACACACTTGAAGGAGATTGTGATAATGAGCCTTGTTCTATCGAACGTATTTACACAATTTCAGATGCTTGTGATAATACCCTTAGTGTATCCCAAATCATTTTAATTACAGCCGCCCCCTCAGATTCTTTGTGCGATACAACAATCGCAATAATTGAACCTTCGAATCTTGCATTCGACGCTCCGAAATGCATCCCTTACCCTAATCCAGCAAGGATAAACTCTGGATCTACTTTAATCGACCTGATTCGATGCCCAGCATCTACTCCTTGGATTCTTCTAAATAGTCTGGGGGAACAAGTAGCTCAAGGAAAATCTTCTCAGATAATCGTAGACAACCTTACACAAGGTCTATACTTCCTAAGATCAGAAGGGTTCGGTACAAAACGTATCGTAATACTCAAGTAGTAATTTTCTCTACTTCCTGAAATCAGCGCCTTTATAAATAGCCATTTCTCCAAGTTCCTCTTCAATTCTGAGGAGTTGGTTATATTTTGCTATTCTATCCGAGCGGCTAGCTGAGCCTGTTTTGATTTGGCCTGTACTGAGAGCCACTGCTAAGTCAGCAATCGTAGTATCCTCAGTTTCCCCACTCCTATGGCTCATAACTGACGAGTAACCTGCTCTATGCGCCATCTCAACTGCGTCAATAGTCTCAGTAAGTGTTCCAATCTGATTTACTTTAACTAAAATAGAATTTGCCACTCCCTTCTCTATCCCTTGGGTCAGTCTACTAACGTTAGTGACAAATAAATCGTCACCTACTAGCTGTAATTTCTCACCAAGTCTGTCTGTCAACAACTTCCAAGCATCCCAATCATCCTCATCTAATGCATCCTCAATGCTAATAATAGGATATTTTTGACTCCATTTATCCCAAAAATCAACCATTCCCTCTCCATCCATCTCTTCACCTGTAGAATCGAATCGGTAAATCCCTCTCTTCTTATCATAAAACTCAGATGCAGCTGCGTCAAACGCTAACAAAACATCATCACCAGGCTTATATCCAGCCTTTTCAATAGCTCGAAGAACGAACTCAACACCTTCTTCATTTGACTTTAGGTTTGGAGCAAAACCACCCTCATCACCTACGTTAGTCGAGTGTCCTTTATCTCTAAGAACTGACTTAAGACTGTGAAAAATCTCTGTTCCCATTCTTAACCCCTCAGAAAACGTATCAGCACCTACAGGCATAACCATATACTCCTGAATATCAATCTTATTATCAGCATGAGAGCCTCCATTCAGGATATTCATCATAGGAACCGGCAACGTAGATACATTGGCGCCCCCTATATATCTATATAGCGGCTGTCTTACAGTTTCAGCAGCGGCCTTCGCTACAGCTAGTGAAACGCCTAAAATAGCATTCGCTCCAAGATTACTTTTATTCTCAGTCCCATCAATATCGATCATAACCTGATCTATCAATCGCTGCTCAGTTACATCAAATCCATTCAGCTCATCATTCAAAATGGTATTTACATGATCAACCGCAGAAGCAACACCTTTCCCCATCCATCTATCTCCCCCATCTCTTAGCTCAACAGCCTCATGTATACCTGTCGAAGCACCCGATGGCACAGCAGCTCTCCCAAAGGCTCCCTCAGCAGTTACTACTTCTACCTCTAAGGTTGGATTCCCTCTTGAATCCAAAATTTGCCTTGCATGTATTATCTCAATATTACTCATATTAAACAGCTACTTGTTTATTTACTTTAATCAATTCGATAAATTCATCAAACAGATACCTACTGTCATGCGGCCCTGCAGAGGCCTCTGGATGAAACTGTACACTAAACACAGGCTTATCCTTAACTCTAATCCCCGCAATAGAATCATCATTTAAGTGGATGTGTGTCACTTCTATTTCTGATTGTTCTTTCACCGAATCATGGCTAACCACAAAACCATGATTTTGTGATGTGATTTCGCATTTTCCGGTAATTAAATTCTTGACTGGATGGTTAACTCCCCTATGTCCATTAAACATTTTCTCAGTGCTTAACCCTTGACTTAAAGAAATTAGTTGGTGCCCTAAACATATCCCGAACACCGGAATGCCCGAAGAAACTAAACTCTTAACTTCACTTATAACAGAAGTCATAACGGAAGGATCTCCAGGACCATTCGATAGCATAATTCCGTCAGGGTTCCAATCTAATAATTCAGCTGCGGTTGAATCCCATGGGAAAACTCGTATTGTACACCCCCTATCTTCTAAACACGTAGCAATACTTCTTTTCAATCCCAAATCTAATAGAGCAACTTTATGTTCACCATTAGTACAGAAATCATAAGCTTCAGTAACGGACACTTCACTACTAAGTTCCAAACCATCCATTGATGGTACTTCGCTTAGAAGTGATTTTAACTTGTCAATATTAAATTCCTCCGATGATAAAACCGAGTTCATCGCCCCATTTTTACGAATATGACGCACA
>DQRJ01000184.1 GCA_015663855.1 Flavobacteriales bacterium
AACACCCCGCTAAACAACAATGGTGTTTAGTTGCTAATATATGACTTTTTCTAAAGGCTTGACGTCGTTAAGGTTTAAGCTCATTACTCTATCTAAAGGGCTTATTATTTTGCGCAAAGAGGTGTCAGAAATATGAGTATATATTTGTGTAGTTTTTATAGATGAGTGGCCTAGAAGATCCTGTACATACCTGATGTCGGTGCCGTGTTCTAATAAGTGAGTTGCAAAGCTGTGTCTGAGAGTGTGAGGAGTAACTTTTTGCGCAAGGCCGGCTTTTCGTGCTGCCTTCTTTACGATGTTTAGAACAGATGTGCTACTATATTTCTTCTTTGTGGGGCTTTCAAAAAACCAATATTTAGGATTGTAAATCTGGAGATATTCAATAAGTGACTGCATAAAAGTTTGTGAGAGGAGAGACACTCGGTCGCGATTTCCTTTCCCGCCCCTGATTGTTATCATCATTCTTTCATAATCGATATCACCCTTCTTTAAGTTTAGCAGCTCTGATCGTCTGATACCACTAGAGTACAATAAAGCTATTATACACCTGTGCTTTATGTTATTTGTAGAAGTGAGCATTCTTAAGATAGATTGTTCACTGATAACTGTAGGTAGCTTAAACTCTTTTTTAGGCCTTTCTATCCAATATGTTAATCGCTCACGATTTAAAACACGCTCGTAATAGAATTTAATGGCATTGATGATTTGGTTTTGAGTACTAAAACTAATGTTTTTAGTTCTGATAAGGCTATAGATATAACCCTCTATTTCAGCTTTAGAAATATCGTTAATAGCTTTATCGTTAAAGCGATGTAAAAACTTCTTAAATAGACTGAGATATGTTTTTTGAGTATTCACGCTATATCTACGCTGGATAAGTTTTTGCTTATATTGAAGTAAGATTTCTTGTTTCATTCAAGTATTCTATTCAAAATCGTGATATGTATTCTGAATAATATTTATTCGTGATGTCGCAGTTTATATCTGTTTGTAATTATGAACACGCCTTGCGAGTTGTACATTTGTAGCGATGGCAAAAGACTTAGAACCCGAAGATTTTTACACAACTGAGGAGGGCTTTATTGTGTTCACAGAAAAGTACCATTTAAAGCGAGGGCATTGCTGTGAAAGTGGGTGTAAACATTGTCCTTTTGATTTTGATAAAAAGACGGGAACCTACAGAAAATAGAAGTGATGACTTTAGAAAAATTTCAGGAAGAGATTTTAGCGGGTATTCCAGCGGTGCTTCCTTCAGCGAAAAAGCGTAGTGATGCGGTGTCGCACGCGCCGGTGAGAAAGGCGATTTTAGAGCCACATGAAAAGGAACTTGCGCTTGCAAATGCACTCAGATATTTTCCTTCGGAGCAACATGCGGAATTGGCGCCTGAATTTGCCCAGGAGCTTGAGTATTTTGGAAGAATTTACATGTACAGGCTTATGCCTGAGGGTGAGATTAAAGCGCGCCCCATTGATTGGTATCCAGCGAAATGTCAGCAGGCGGCGGCGATTATGCTTATGATTCAAAACAATTTGGACCCCGCAGTGGCTCAGCATCCGCATGAGCTTATAACTTACGGAGGGAATGGTGCGGTGTTTCAAAACTGGGCTCAGTATCGCCTTACGATGAAGTATTTGAGTGAAATGGAATCAGACCAAACCCTCACTATGTATTCCGGTCATCCGATGGGACTTTTCCCCTCTCATCCCGATGCCCCTAGAGTGGTCGTAACGAACGGGATGGTAATCCCAAATCACAGTTCTCAAGACGATTTGGAGAGGATGAACGCCCTCGGTGTAAGCCAGTACGGCCAAATGACAGCGGGTTCGTACATGTATATAGGACCGCAAGGGATCGTTCATGGAACTACAATTACTGTCCTCAACGCAGCACGCAAGCTCGGGGGAGACGGGACTCTTTCAGGTCGTCTTTTCGTAACTTCAGGACTGGGCGGAATGAGTGGCGCACAGCCGAAAGCGGCAAATATCGCGGGCTGCGTGTCGGTTACGGCCGAAGTAAGTCAGGCCGCGGCCTACAAACGCCACGAGCAAGGATGGGTCGACCATGTTATTGAAGATTTGAGCGAATTATCGGATAGGGTTCGCAAGTCTGTCGCGGCAAAGGAGGTCGTTTCGTACGCGTATTTGGGCAACATCGTGGACGTTTGGGAGGAGTTCGATAAGCAGGAGATTTTTATCGATATCGGCTCAGACCAAACCTCACTTCACAACCCCTGGGCTGGCGGATATTACCCTGTCGGCATCTCTTTCGAGGAGTCAAATCGAATGATGGCAGAAGAGCCGGACAAGTTTAAAGAATTAGTACAATCAACTCTACGCCGCCACGCAAAAGCCGTAAATCGCCACACTTCAAAAGGAACGTACTTTTTCGATTACGGGAATGCGTTTCTACTCGAAGCAAGTCGAGCGGGCGCAGACATAATGGCTGAAGACGGCATAGCGTTTCGCTATCCTAGCTACGTGCAGGATATTATGGGACCTATGTGTTTCGACTTCGGATTTGGGCCTTTTAGATGGGTATGCACTAGTGGCGAACCTTCAGACTTAGAGCTTACGGATAGCATCGCTTGTGATGTGCTGGAGGAAATGATGAGGGATTCTCCTTCGGAAATCAGAACCCAAATGCGCGATAATATCACATGGATTAAAGGGGCGGCCGAGAATAAATTAGTCGTGGGTTCGCAAGCTAGAATTTTATATGCTGATGCTGAAGGTCGCATGAAAATTGCGAAGGCGTTTAATGATGCGGTTGCCTCCGGCGCGCTTTTAGCTCCAATAGTTTTAGGTCGAGACCACCACGATGTGAGCGGCACGGACTCGCCTTATCGCGAGACGTCGAATATCTACGACGGGTCGTCGTTCACTGCCGATATGGCTATCCAAAACGTGATAGGTGATGGATTTCGTGGAGCGACTTGGATCTCCATACACAACGGGGGCGGAGTAGGTTGGGGCGAAGTGATTAATGGAGGGTTTGGGATGTTGCTCGACGGCTCGCCTGAATCGGAACGTCGTTTGAAGTCGATGCTGCATTGGGATGTAAATAACGGAATAGCTAGGAGGAGTTGGGCTAGAAATTCGGGAGCGGAATGGGCAATCGATAGGGCGATGAAACTAGAGCCTCGCCTTAAAGTAACACTAGCAAACCACGCATCTTCGGATGTAATAAAAAAAGCACTTAATGAACTCTAAAGGATCGAGCATTAGCGGATCGAAATTTAAGGCTGTAGCCCATAGAGGGTACGCTGCTAAACACCCAGAAAACACCATCATTGCATTGCAAGAAGCCGTCAATGTAGGTGCGCAAATGGTCGAGTTTGACGTACAACTAACGAAGGATCTAGTTCCTGTAATGTTACATGACGAGAACTTTAAAAGAACGACAGGACTGGACTTAAGTGTATTCGAAATCAATGTGGCGGAACTCGATTCAAGGGAGGAATTAGAAAATGTGAGTAGGGTAGAGGATGTAATGGTTTGGGCTGAAAATAATCCCGGAATAAAGATGTTTGTGGAGCTAAAACAAGAGTCTATAACCCGCCACGGTATGGGAAAATGCGTGAATGCCGTAACGCAAGTTTGCAAGAAATTTCAAGCGTTTTCACAATGCATATTTATCAGCTTTAATCCAAACGCAGTTAAAATGGCTCAAGAGTTGGGGTTTGAAATGTCGGGGTGGGTGGTAGTTGCATACAATGAGATGGGCGAGGAGATTTCACGGAAACTCAACCCAGAATATCTCTTTGCAGACACAGAAATTTTACCTGAAGGCCAAGGGCAGCTATGGGAAGGGAGCTGGGAGTGGGTGATTTATGAGGTGGTTTCAAAAGACGTTGCGAATAAGCTCTATGCACGAGGCGCAAAAATTATAGAGTCAAAAGAAATCGAGAAAATGCTATCATGACTCAATCGAAAACACCTCAGTCGAATAAAACATACGATTACGTCATTATAGGTGGTGGAATTCACGGAGTAGGCATAGCACAAGCTGCCGCAGCGGCAGGATATTCCGTGCTCGTTTTAGAACAGGCTTCTATTGCACACGGAACTTCTAGCAAGTCAAGTAAACTCATCCATGGTGGTTTGCGCTACTTAGAAACAGCTCAAATCAAACTTGTTTTCGAATGCCTCAGCGAACGAACGCTTTTATTAGAACTTGCTCCAGACATTGTGCGATTAGAGCCGTTTTATATTCCGATTTACAAGAAGACTACGCGACGCCCTTGGGAAATCTGGGCAGGCCTGACCCTCTATGCTGCGCTCGGAAAGCTAAATAGCGACGCGAGATTTGAGACAGTACCGGAAGAAGAGTGGACTAATCTTGATGGTATTTCGACTGAGAATTTACAAGCTGTTTTCCGATATAAAGATGGGGCTACCGATGATGCAGCTCTTACGAAGGCGGTAATGCATTCGGCCTCAACTTTAGGTGCAGAGCTCGTTATGCCTGCGACTTTTATATCTGCAGACGCAGACGTTGACTCTAACGTTGTTAATTACTCCGTTAATGGAACGATACATTCGTGTAAGGCTCGGCTGCTTGTAAACGCCGCGGGTCCTTGGGCTAATTTGGTCTTGGAAAAGGTTAATCCGACCCCGAAAAAGCGAGAATTCGATTTAATTGCAGGAACTCATATTGTGCTTGATTCACCTTCCCCTAACGGGATGTTCTATGTCGAAGCGCCTCAAGATCGTCGCGCCGTATTCGTTATGCCTTGGAAAGGAAAAACGATGGTAGGAACGACAGAAACCGTTTTCAAAGGCGACCCATCAAAAGTTCGACCACTCGAGTCAGAAGAAACGTATCTATGCGAAGTTATCGCTCATTATTTCCCTAAGTTTAAAGGTCTAACAAGAGAAAACATCGACTCCTCATTTGCGGGCTTACGAGTACTTCCCCACGCCTCAGGGAAAGCATTTTCGCGTCCTCGAGAAACCACATTCCACGTCGATAAAAAGATCGCCCCGAGAATAATTACTATATACGGCGGAAAATTAACGGCCTATAGAATTACTGCGGAGAAGTTTGTTGCGAAATTCGCAAAGAAGCTCCCGAAACGCAAACGCATAGCGTACACGAATAAACTGCCATTAACACACGTCACAAGCTGAAGATAATCACACTACCTACCTCAGCCCACCTACTCAAATTATATATCGTAGGTGACAATGAAGGTACAAACCCTCGGCCATAGCAAATTTTAACAATTGCTCGAACAACCTTTTTGGACTTTAGAGCGTTTAGATATTGATTAGAAAGTCAATGTCGCGTGATTTCGACATTAGCCCATTGATATTTCGGCTCATAGAAACGATCATCAAGGGTATTGGTTAAGGCTAGAGCGCTGTCCGAACGCGGACAGTGCTCTTTCTGTTTATAAGGGGTTAAATCCTCACGACTCGTTCATGAATTCTTGCGAGAAGTTCGTAGGGTAGGGTTCCAGCAGCGTGAGCGACTTCCTGAAGGGTTATCGTGGTTCCGAACAGTTCTACGCTATCCCCGGCCCTGACGTCATGTCCTGTAACGTCTATGGCGGTGAGGTCCATGCATATACGGCCGACTGTGTTTGGTCTAAAAGA
>DQRJ01000167.1 GCA_015663855.1 Flavobacteriales bacterium
AGGAGATCCTTAGCTTCCACGCAAAGATTAAGGGCCCCCGATTTCACTTCGGTAGTATCACCTGATTCAGAAACTGAAGCTTCGTTTCGTAATTCGCGACCTTGAGAATTCACAGGAATAACCCAAAGCTTACCCACTATCGGCGCACGTGAGTCGGCGATATTGAAATCCCATTGTAAGGGATTAATGGGGTGTTGGTTTTTATCTCTTACTTCGAAATGTAAATGAGGACCGCCAGAGGATCCGGAATTTCCTGTCCACCCGATTGTATCACCGACCTCGAAACTTATATCAGAAGCGGGGCGGGCATCGATTCCGAAAGAACGAGTTGAATATTGCCTCCCTAATAGCCAGCCTTGAATAGAAGATGCATATCGAGATAGATGTGCATATACCGTAGTCGTGCCATCTTCGTGAAGTAAGTAAAGTGCCTGACCGTAACCCCACGGGCTCACTTTAACTCTCGAAACCACCCCATCAGCGACCGCTAGAACAGGAAATCCCTCTCGTCCTTGAGTCTTAAAATCTAGACCCGTATGAAAATGACTACCCCTAAACTCTCCGAAATTCCCACTTAAAACAAGAGGTATATCAAGCGGAGCGATTAAGCCGGAAAGAGAAGCAAATAATGTATCGGGGGAAGAGTAAGTGGTTTGGGCTGAAGAAAAATTGATACAAAAAATCAATGAAATCAATGAGAAAATATAGGAATTACGGGGCATGGTGTAAAACTACACATCTTGAAGTAGTAATTCATCTTAAAATGGACAAATCATTAGATGCAATACCTTACATTTGTTAAGATAGCTAACCCCATGTCTACATTGATAGAATCCACAGAAAAACTTGTCGCAGCAACAGACAGATTGCTACAAGGTTACCAGATGGAAAGTTCTGCCCGTAAAGCAGACAGTGAGAAAGCTCAATCTAAAATTAACGAGCTTGAAGCTCAGTTGATGTCTGCTCAATCCGAAATAAAAAAATTGGTGGAGCAGTTGGAAGAGCAGTTGGAAGGACAGGCGGCTAGCGCAGTTTCAATACCTAACCCCCCAATTCAAAGCCACGACTCAGTGACTCTTTCTGCCGATCAGATAGATGCTTTGGTGGAGGAAATCGACTCTTGTTTATCATCCTTGAATTTACAAATTAATTGATCCTATGTCTAAGGAAACCATCGACATAAAAATTGCTGGGCGTTCGTACCCTCTAACTGTATCCCCTGAGGAGGTGCAGAGTATTAGGGATGCCGCGACAGCTGTTGATGAAAGGATAGGACAATTAAAGTCTCAATTCGCTGTACAAGATCGAATCGACTTATTCGCTATGACAGCTCTTCAATTGTCTATACGCATTAAAGAACTTGAATCTCTCCCTACTGGCAACAGCGGTAGAGACACCCTCAATAATTTAAGCGACTCAACAAGAGACATTGAAGGAGAAAATAGAGCTAAAGAAGTTGTCGAAGACCTACTCCAAAGAATACAATCGGCCATGGAATAGTAAGCTGTAAGGCAACACTCTATGGACTTAATAATATACTTAGTACCAGCACTTATAATCGGTGCAGTTCTGGGATTCTTCTTCTCAAAGATGGGGCTTAAGACAAAAGCCGACGGAATAATTCGCGAAGCAGAACTCAAAGGAGAGACTATTAAAGAAAAGAAAATCTCCCAAGCAAAGCAGAAGTTTTTCGAGCTTAGAGAGAAACAGAAAAGTGAGCGCAAAGATTTAGACCGGAAACTAACGGAAAGAGAAGAGCGCATTCGCAACACTGAAAAGAATCTCAATCGCCAAATTGATAAAAACAAGGAACTCGAGAAGAGCTTAGACACTAGCAACGAAAAGATGAATCAGAGGATTCAAGCTATTGAAAAGAAGAACGGAGAGATTGAAGCTAACCGATTAAAAGCAATTGACCTTCTTGAGAAGATATCTGGCATGTCTGCTGATGAAGCAAAGAAAAACATGGTGGAACAAACCGTTCAAGACGCTAAAACCACTGCGGCTACAATGGTTCAAGATATTATCGATGAAGCCAAGCAAAAGGCAAGTACGGACGCGAAAAAAATCGTTATCCAAACTATTCAAAGGGTAGCTACAGAGCATTCGGTAGAGAATTCAGTTTCTGTCTTCCAAATAAAAAACGATGACGTAAAAGGACGTATTATCGGACGTGAAGGGAGAAACATTCGAGCCTTAGAAGCTGCGACCGGTGTTGAATTCATTGTGGACGACACTCCGGAAGCTATCATTTTATCTTGTTTCGACCCAGTGAGAAGAGAGATCGCTAGACTATCTCTGCACCAACTTGTAACTGACGGACGTATCCACCCTGCTCGTATTGAGGAAGTGGTGGCGAAGGTCATCAAAAAGATTGAGGAGGAGATTCTAGAGCTTGGAAAGCGTACATGTATCGACCTCGGGATTCACAATTTAAAAAGTGAGCTCGTTCGCATGGTGGGGCGTATGAAGTATCGTTCTTCTTATGGCCAAAACCTACTTCAGCACTCTCGCGAGGTAGCTAACCTTTGTGCTACAATGGCTGCAGAAGTGGGCGTTGATGCAAAGACCGCTAAAAGAGCTGGACTACTCCACGATATCGGAAAGGTCAGCGATGAAGAAAGTGAACTACCTCACGCACTTCTAGGTATGAAGATTGCAGAACGAAATGGAGAAAAGCCTGACGTTCTTAATGCTATCGGAGCCCACCACGACGAGATGGAAATGACTTCGCTTATCTCGCCTATCGTGCAAGTATGTGACGCTATTTCTGGAGCTCGTCCTGGAGCTCGACGTGAAATGATCGACGCATACATACAACGACTCCGTAACCTTGAAGACCTTGCTTTAGAATACCCTGGGGTAACGAAATCTTACGCCATTCAAGCTGGACGTGAGCTACGTGTCCTTGTCGAAAGTGATCAAGTAAGCGACTCAGACGCAGATCAACTTTCATTAGATATTTCGAATCGAATCATGAACGAAATGACCTATCCTGGTCAAGTTCGAGTAACTGTAATTCGTGAGAAACGCGCAATAAGTATCGCTCGCTAGTAAATTCGTAAAACTAGATGACTGAAAGATCTCCCGAACCCAAGTTCGGCTCTTCACTAAAGTGGCAGAGCGTAAACGTTACGGTTCAGGTCGTTCTGCAATTGGGTTTTATTGCGGCTTTAGCTCGTCTTATTCCGACAGACGCGTTCGGGATAATGGCAATAGCTTTAGTTGTCGTAGGATTTATCGAAATTTTCGCTCAAGTAGGAATAGGCCCTGCCCTAATCCAAAACCCAAACATTACAGACGAGCACAAACGAACTGCTTTCGTTTTTAGCTTGAGTTTAGGAGTCTTATTTTTCGCAGGGACATATTTTGCAGCCCCTTCTGTTGCCCTTTTCTATGAACAACCTCTACTAACAGAAGTGTTGAGGTGGATTTCTCTAAGCTTCATTATTTCTGGAGCTTCCGTAGTCCCACGCAGCATGCTGATTAAGAAAATGCAGTTTAAATCACTGTTTTTCTGTTCCTCCTCAGCTATGATTATCGGAAACTTAATCCTTGGACTGACTTTGGCAGCAAATGGAGCGGGAATTTGGGCTTACGTAGCGGCGCTTCTAACCCAGAACACACTACTGGGGATTGGGTATTGGATTGCAGCTCCTGGTCCTATTGGTTTGAAATGGAATAAATCTGCCTTGAGGGAAATGGTGGGTTATGGTGGGCGCAGCACCGTCTTCAATATGATAAATTATGCGGCTGGTAAAATTGACACTATGGTTGTAGGAGCCCAAGCCGCAGATTGGACGATTACTGGGTTATACGACAGGTCAGCATATCTAATGGGACTCCCCGTTACCGTCCTCGGAAAGCTCGGTGATAGCGTTCTATTTAGCGGGATGGCGATGATGCAAAGCGACGTCGAAAGATTACGACGTACCGTCACCTATTCCGTTCACGCCGTGTCGTTATTAATCATCCCCCTCACAGTTCTACTTATAATGCGAGCTGAGGAAGTGACCGTACTTTTATTGGGGACTTCGTTTTTAGACGCCACCCCCATTGTCACGATACTTTTTTCTTGCGTAGCTCTCAGAAGCTTTATTAAAATTGGTGATGCTACGATGCGTGCTACAGACAAATTAAAAGTGGGAGCAATCATAAAGCTCGGTTTTCTTTTAGCTGTAGGATTAGGATCGTGGTGGGCAATGACACGAGTAGGTGGAGGAAGCGTTATAAATGTCGCTTGGGCAGTCGCAATAGCGACAGCGCTCCAAACAATTGCTGTAGCAGCCTGGATGGTATGGGGAATGGGAATCAAGTTAGGGCATTTAATAGCACGGGTAATTCCAGGGATAATTCTTGGAGCAACAGTTGTTATCGGGGCTTACCTGCTGGGATTTATTCCTGGATTGCAAACATTGGGTGATTCGTTTATTCCTGAAATGAGAAATACAATAATTATTTCAAGTCATGTAATCACATCTGTGATGGTCGCGGTAATATTTGTTTTGGTATATCCCCGATTTATTGATGGGGGTGATGATTCTGTGAGAAAGAAGATTTTCGGCAGGCTCAAGAGTGGTAAATTAAAATCACATTTAATTAGATAATTTGTTTAATTCGGAAGAAATGAAAATGTATATTTTACTAGCTGTAGCAATTGTTTTATTGGTGATCGGATTGAGCGCTTGGAATATTTATTCTGGTGTGACTTTGTACAAACCTGCTAAAGGTGACTCTGTCTTCTATACACTTTCGTGCAAGACTTTGGGCGGAGAAGATTTTCAATTTGAGCAATTGAAGGGTAAGAGAGTTTTGATTGTAAATACCGCATCAGAGTGTGGGTTTACTCCTCAATATAAAGGTCTTCAAAAATTGCACGAGTCATATGGAGGAGATGATTTCGTGATCTTAGGGTTCCCTTGCAATGATTTCGGAAATCAGGAATCTGGAAGTGCTGAAGAGATAAGTGGTTTTTGCTCTTCGAAGTTCGGAGTGGAATTTCAGATGATGGAAAAAGTGAAGGTAAAGGGAGACGAGGTGCATCCTGTGTATGTTTGGCTTAAGTCTAAAGAAAAGAACGGGGTGGGAAACCATTCAATTAGATGGAATTTCCACAAGTTTTTAATCGACGCCGAGGGTAATTTAGTGGCGTCATTGAGAAGCGGAGTCAAGCCATCAGACGAGGTAATTACCTCATTCGCCAGCGGTGAATCAAGCGCGAAATGAAAGTGATGATTTTTTAGAGGAAATCGACTGGTATTTCAGACCTTTGTAACATACACGAATTCTGTAAATAAAACGGGTAAATAAACCATGAGTAAAATCCACAATTTTTCTGCAGGGCCTTGCATTCTGCCTCAGGAAGTATTAAAAGAAGCTTCAGAGGCAGTAAAAGAATGGGGTGATAACGGGCTTTCTTTAATCGAGATGTCACACAGGTCTAAACCTTTTATTGCTGTTATGGAAGAGACTCGTGCTCTAACAAAGGAGTTACTGGGGCTACCGGATAGATTCGAGATATTATATCTTCAGGGAGGAGCAAGTTTGGCCTTTCTAACTGCAGCATACAATCTAATTCCAGAAGGCGGATCAGCTGCATATTCTGATACCGGAACTTGGGCAAACAAATCTATTAAGGAGGCTAAGCACGCGGGAAATATTGAAGTTGTAGCGAGTTCTAAGGATTCAGGTTACAAGAGCATCCCCCCTACTCCTAAAGTTGATTCTAAGCATAGCTTCTTCCACTACACAACGAATAACACAATCTTCGGCACTCAATACAAGGGCATCCCTACAGAGGCCGGTGTGCCTTTAGTTGCGGATATGAGTTCTGACATTATGAGCAAGAAATTCGACTCTTCTCCTTTTCAGCTCATATATGCTGGAGCCCAAAAAAACATGGGTCCTGCCGGAACTGTGATGTACGCAATTGACAAAGATGTTCTGGGAAAGTCGGGACGCAATATTCCTTCTTATTTAGATTTAGGAGTTCATCTATCTAAGGATAGCATGTTTAATACACCTCCTGTATTTTCGGTTTTCACTACGCTTTTAACTTTACGTTGGTTGAGAGATTTAGGCGGTGTTGAAGCGATTGAAGCTCGAAATAATGCAAAGGCCGAGTTTATCTATAATGAAATAGATCGCAACCCACTATTTAAAGGTCATGCTGAAATCGATAGCAGATCTACCATGAATGCTACTTTTATGCTAAATGACGAAAGTCATAAGGACGCGTTCAATGCGGCTTGGGCTGCAGCGGGAATTAGTGGAATTAATGGACACCGTAGCATAGGTGGGTATAGAGCTTCTATGTACAACGCGCTTCCTTTAGAAAGTGTAGGTGTGCTTGTTGATGTAATGAAAGAATTCGAACGTACAATATGAATATCCTAGCAAACGATGGTATAAGTCCATCAGGTTTAAAGGCACTTAAAGATGCCGGTCACGAAGTTTATACAGACTTTATCGAAGCTGATAAGCTCGAAGCATATATTAACGACAAATCTATTGACGGAATCCTAGTTAGGTCGGCCACGAAAGTGCGACAAGAACTAATGGATGCGTGCTCGGGATTGAAGTTCGTAGGGCGTGGCGGAGTCGGTATGGATAATATCGATGTTGAGTACGGTCGAAATAAAGGTCTGACGGTATTTAATACGCCTGCAGCATCATCGCAAAGTGTAGCTGAGCTCGTTATGGGGCATTTATTTACACTTTCCCGCTCGTTGCATGCCAGCAATAGAAAGATGCCTCTTGAGGGTTCGGCCGAATTTAAAGCTCTGAAGAAAGCTTATGGCAAAGGATCTGAATTGAGAGGTAAGACTTTAGGTATCATCGGCTTCGGTCGTATCGGTCGATCTCTTGCTTCTTACGCTTTAGGCTGCGGAATGGACGTCATCGCTCACGATATATATGCTACTGACTCAAAAGTAGAATTCGACGTTTGCGGAACTAAAATTTCTGTGGACTGCCCATTGATGTCTATGGAAGAGGTCCTGAAGATGAGTGACGCTGTAAGCCTTCACATCCCTGCTCAACCTGACGGTTCTGCTGTTATTGGGACTGAGCAATTAGACCAAATGAAGCCCGGATCTCTCCTCGTTAATGCTGCCAGAGGCGGTGTTTTAGATGAGGATGCTTTATTAAAAGCTTTAAACTCAGGTCATTTAGGAGGAGCTGCACTTGACGTTTTCGTTGGAGAGCCTACTCCACGCGCAGATGTGTTATCGCACCGATCTCTTTCACTAACACCACATACAGGGGCAGCTACGAGTGAAGCTCAAGACCGCATCGGACTAGAGCTAGCTTCTCAAATTGATGAAATCGCAAATAAAATGTCTTAAAAATGGGGCGATTAGTTAAACCTTTTAGATTAGTTCAGCCACCAAGACATTTGGCACATTTAGTAGCATCGCGTTCATATTTGAGCTACAACATTAACGAACTACAGGATAAACTAGACCGCAATCCATACAGTTATTTACAGGTAATTAATCCTGATGCAACGAATAACCTTGAGGCAAAACGTGGAACTGTCGATTTTTTTAGAGAAGTAAGGAAAGGATACGATAAGTTTTTAGAAAAGGGATGGTTCGAAGGAACAGATGGTGCTGGTTATGCGGTATATCGACAGACTACTCCGGAAGCAACATACATAGGAGTTATTGCCGTCCTAGACCTTGTGAATTGTGAAAATGGCGGTCTATTGACTCACGAACTTACTATTGAGAGACGAGAAGAATTGTTCGCTACTTACATGCAGACGGTGGGCTTTAATTCTGAACCCATACTTTGTGCGAGGAATTCAGGCCATAGCGGAGAGGAAGAATTAGACAGATGTATTTCCGGGTTGATATCTTCTCGTGAGGCCGATTGTGATTTCTCTACTACAGATAAAATTAGACACTCGGTTTGGTGGGTGAACCCTGAGATTGAAAACGAACTTGAAAATGCTTTAGGGCCTCTAGATAAATTGTACTTGGCTGATGGTCATCATAGACTTGCCTCATCAATTAAGATGATGCATAGACATCCAAACGAACCTGGAGTTGATAGAATCCTCGCTTTTATAGTTCCCGCAAGAGACCTAAGTATTCTAGGTTACCATCGTGAATTACGTGGTTTTGATGGCGATTTAGATGGCTTATTAAATAAAATCAAGCAAATAGAGACCGTTAATAGCGTTGAACCCCTCGATAATAGAGACTCTTGCTCTGGACATGTCGATATCATTACTAACCAGGGAGAGTGGAGAATCGTGCTAGAAAAAGATACTACCTCTACTCGAATTGACGCAGGATGGCTAGGAGATAACATCTTAAAGCCGATTTTCAATATCGAAGATCCACGAAATAGCCCTAACCTGAAATACATTTCGGGGAGCCACGACAAGACAAAGAACTATTCTAACTTGAAGTCTGCAATTGAGGGACACTCTGATAGGATAATATTTTCACTACACCCCGTACACATTGATTCAATCATTAAAGTTTCGGATGCCGGCAAAACACTCCCGCCTAAAAGCACATGGGTGGAGCCTAAATTAAGGAGCGGATTGTTCGTATATGAGTTTGGTATGCAACCGCAAGAGGGACAAGATGGGTGAAATGGCTGAAAACACAATTAAAACTGGGCTTGCCGCGATTCGAACTGCGATTCCGGAGCATGTGACGCTTGTGGCGGTGAGTAAAACTAAGCCTATAGAGGATATTGCTACGGCTTATGCAGAAGGCCATAGAGATTTCGGTGAAAATCGTGTCGCTGAACTTGTTGAGAAATCGGGTGAGTTGCCTGATGACATACGCTGGCATGCTATAGGCCATCTTCAAACTAACAAGGCTAAGCTCGTCACTCCTATTGCGCATTTAATTCACGCTGTAGATTCTATTCGGATATATGATGCATTAGCGAAATCGGTAGGTGACGGGGAGTGTGTCGATATACTTCTGCAAGTACACATTGCGGAAGAGTCGAGTAAGTTTGGGTTTACGGAAGATGAACTTAGGTCGATTTTAGGAGAGGTCGAAGATGCAGAATCCGGGGTGTTCGGTAATAGTAGGGTGAGGGTTCGGGGGTTGATGGGAATGGCGACGTTTACCGATGATATAACTCAGATCGCTAGAGAATTTAAGGGGTTGAGACGATTTTATGAGGAAATCGAAACAGGAATGGGATCTAGCTTCGATACGGTGTCGATGGGTATGAGCGGAGATTGGAGGGTCGCTATAGATGAAGGGTCCACAATGATTCGTGTAGGAAGTGCTATATTCGGATCGAGATAAGAAA
>DQRJ01000110.1 GCA_015663855.1 Flavobacteriales bacterium
GCCGTCTGTGACCTTAAATACCCCGCCATAAGCGCCAATGTCCTGTCCCATGCAAACCATGGTAGGATGCTTTTCCATACTCATACCCAAGCCTTCTTGAATAGCATCAATCATCCTCAATTCACGACCTTCAGTTGTCGGAGGAGTCGGTTCGGGAGTCCCGGGAGCAAACCTATCCTCTAGCTCTTCGCTCAAATCTGCGACTATATCTGGTAGGTCAGATGATATCTTAAGACCATCTAAAATCGCCTCCTTATGCTTGTCTCTAAGTGTAGCCTCTTCAGTGTCAGTTAGACCGCCATTCGCCTTAAGATGAGCTGTGAATCGCTCAACTGGATCGATCTTTTGCCACTTGTCAATAAGACCGTCTGGGTAGTATTTAGTGCCCGACGCTTCTTCGTGACCTCTTACTCTGAATGTCTTGAACTCCAGTATTATAGGGCGAGGACGTTCACGTAAAGATTTAACACATTTACGCACGGTATTGTACACAGCAAGAATGTCGTTTCCATCGACTTGAATCGCATCTTCATCAGGGATTCCGTAACCGATAGCCTTGTCAGTAAAATGCTCACATTTGAACTGATCTGAAGAAGGAGTTGAGAGGCCCCAAGAGTTGTTTTCAATCCCGATAATAACAGGTAGTTGCCAAACCGCAGCTACGTTCACCGCCTCATGAAAATCACCTTCGCTCGCACCACCATCTCCCGTAAACACAAAAGTGGCTTTTCCCGATTCGTCGAGTTTGTTCGCAAGTGCAATCCCATCTGCGATCCCCAATTGCGGTCCGAGATGTGAAATCATTCCGCAAATCTTATGTTCTTTAGATCCGAAGTGGAAGCTACGATCTCTACCCTTTGTAAATCCGTGGTCTTTTCCTTTGAATTGAGCGAATAATCTATCAAGAGTTACATCTCGAGTAGTAAAAATGCCCAAATTCCTGTGCATAGGTAGAATCCATGTGTCGCGAGGCATTGCTGCTGCTACCCCTACCGATATCGCCTCTTGGCCTATTCCGCTAAACCACTTAGAGATATTGCCTTGACGCAATTGAGATAGCATCTTTTCTTCAATCATTCTTGGAAGTAATAGACGATTGTAAATGTCTAGGACTTCAGAACGACTTAAACCCTCTGTATCGAACTTAAGGGGATTGAAAGGAAACTCTAAATTCGTTTTTTCCATAGGAGTACGAAAGTACGTAGGTGAAAGCAGATATCTTCGCATTATGGAGCAAAATGAACAAGGAATTTGGAAAGGGCAGGTTAGAGTGTCCCCTGAAGAGGCTGTTGATATGCGTTTACTGCGTATTGCTGTTGAGGAAACGTGGATGTTACCGGAGGGTTCTGTAGCTTGGGTGAGAATCCTTCGTCGATCAATTGATGCTAGGAAAAGACCTGTAATTATCCAACTTACTGTTGAGGCGGGGCCGGAAAACAGCGAGGAGCCGAGTGATGATATCGCGGTTTGGGAGTGGCAGGACGTTAGAGATAAGGAAGAGGTTTTAGTAATAGGAAGTGGGCCTGCTGGACTTTATGCGGCTTTAGAACTTATTAGAGAGGGATATAGACCAGTTATTGTAGAGCGAGGTAAGCCGGTGAGGGAGCGTAGGCGCGATCTCGCAAAACTGGTGAAAGAACATGTGGTCGATCCGGACTCGAATTACTGTTTCGGAGAAGGTGGAGCGGGTACGTATTCGGATGGGAAGCTCTACACTCGAGCGAAAAAACGTGGGCACGTAGCGGAAGCCCTCGAATGGCTCGTGGCGCACGGTGCTCCGAAATCGATAATGGTAGACGCTCACCCTCATATCGGAACGAACAGGCTTCCGGCGATTATTACAAGTATGCGCGAAACGATCGAGAACTCGGGGGGTGAAGTGTTGTTTAACACGAAGCTAGTCGATTTAAAGATCGAAAAGGGTGTGCTGGTGGGGGCTGTTTTGCAGTCTAATGTAGATGGAGTGGAGGCGGAGCCGAGCGAAGAGGTACGGCCATGCAAGGCTATGATTCTTGCTACCGGCCACAGCGCCCGCGACGTGTTTACGATGTTGCATGAAAATGAGGTGCTTCTTGAAGCTAAGCCCTTCGCCCTGGGCGTGCGTATCGAACATCCTCAGGACTATGTAGATCATGTCCAATACCACGGAGAGGATAGAGTGAATTTTCAAGATGAGGAAAGATTGCCTGCGGCATCGTACAGTTTGGTCTGTCAAGTCGATGGGAGAGGGGTGCACAGTTTCTGTATGTGTCCTGGTGGAATCATTGCGCCTTGTGCGACGAATCCTGGTGAGATAGTTACGAATGGGTGGTCTCCTTCTAAGCGAAATAACCCGTATGCGAATTCTGGCATGGTGGTGACGATTGATGAAACGGTTTGGGAAGCGGCAGGTTATTCTGGGCCTTTGGCTGCGATGGAGTACCAGGCTTTCGTGGAGAAAACTTGCTACGATGCTGCTCTGAAAGCTAGTAGTTCTGGTGGTGTAAAAGGTCAAACCGCACCCGCTCAACGTCTCTCAGATTTTGTAGATGGTCTCCCTTCAAGGGATCTCCCGGAGTGTTCATACCTTCCGGGAATTACTCCTGTTGAGCTTCATAAATTGCTTCCTCCCATGGTAGCTCGAGCACTTCGAGAGGGCTTTAAACAGTTCGACCGTAAAATGCGCGGTTTCATTACCGACGAGGCGGTAATTGTAGCGCCCGAATCAAGAACGAGCAGTCCCGTTAGAATCCCGCGCGACAAAATCACGCTAGAACACCCAGAAGTACGAGGGCTATACCCTTGTGGAGAAGGTGGCGGCTACGCCGGAGGAATACTCTCCGCCGCTATGGACGGCCGTAGAGTAGCTCAAGCACTCATTAATGAGCTCAAGCTTTAACGAGTTCGAGCTTACTTAGCGAAACCGTTCAAAATATCACGGGCTTCCGTTATTGAGATCTTTTCCCCGTTTAATTCAGCTGTCAAAAACGCATCTGAGATACCCACGTCTTTTACGTGCTCTAGTCTTTCTCTAGCAACCGCTTCGTCTGAATAAGCTGTAGTGAAGTACCTGTAGGTTCCATCGTTTTCTATGATTTGTTCTACATCCCCGAGAGTCATGAACATTTCGAAAATATCGACAGGAATCATATCGCTAAATCTGCCCAACTGAATTCTGTAAACAGGATCATTACTCACTGAAGTAGTAGTGGTATTATTAGTTGTGATTGATTTAACCTCGCTAGTAGTTTCTTCGGCTGGAGAACTTGTAGGGGCAATGAATTTTCTGTGAGCTTCTAATCCTATAGCTTCAGCCATCGGAATGCGCTTGCCATCTCTGTAGGCTGTAATAAAGGCGTCGTCAGCCCACTCAGCTTCCGTTTGCTCTAACTCTTCACGAGCAGCGATAGTGCTGTTATGGGTAGGCCCTACGTATCGTACTAATCCTGACGCATCTGAAAGCACTTCAAAGTGAGTGTTTACAGGTTGCATATTCTCACTAAAGACACCGTATTGCACTCTGTAAGTAAGCACAGAATTCGCAATAGCTTCGTTCAAGCGATCAAGAGCTTTGTTTTCAGATTTCTCAGCTGTGTTACCAGCAGCTTCAAGCATTTTTTTGTAATGCGCAGGAGTGAATTCTGCAACAATGACTGCGTAGTCTAGAATGTATGAGTCTTGAGACGCATTTGAAGTGGAATACATAGCTTCCCATTCTGTGCTTGAAATGGAAATGCCATCAACATCAACGTAGTGAGTTAAAGAATGCATTTCAAGGTCTCTGTAATCTGGAACTCCATCACCATCCATGTCTGTAGCACAACCTTTTTCGTTTACTGACGCTCCGGCTGGTGTGCCAGGACAACGGTCAACGATATCATTAACTCCATCATTGTCAAAGTCCATATCCGAAGAGAAGTATGTATCGGATAAAATCGTTTTCACTTTCGCTCTAGTCGATCGGTTACCGATATTAATCCCTAAGCCAGCTTGTAACGTTGTAACGATTGAGTTTCCTCCTATCGCTTTTTCAGATCCTCCGCCGTTGAAGACACTTGAGCGCCCCATATGTGCGGTAAACGAGATTGAAGAGCTCATGGCAGGTGTAATTTGGATGTCCACTCCTAATTTTACAGGAATAGTTATTCCTTTCTCTGCCCCTAATGAAGTTTCATAGTTGTAATCTCTTGTAAGTTGAGTAGCCTTTTCTGGGATAGTCGATCTAGGTCCTAGGCTTGAAGGTTCTACGATGTCGTATAACAATCCGTCAGACCAAAGGTGATATTCTCTTCCCTCACTATCAAA
>DQRJ01000128.1 GCA_015663855.1 Flavobacteriales bacterium
GATGCTTATAAAAGATATAAAGGGTTGCTTGATTTGGCCTCTAAACATTCTACTGAATACCGGTTTGAAACGAATGTGGGGGCAGGATTGCCGGTTATAGATACAATTCAGCATTTGGTGCTGAGTGGAGATAAGGTTCACAAAATAGAGGCTGTATTGAGTGGGACTTTGAACTTCCTGTTTAGTGCATTCAGCCCTGAAATGACTTTTGAGGATTCCGTTAAAGGGGCGATGGATGCGGGATTCACAGAGCCGGATCCGAGGATTGATCTTAGTGGTGTTGATGTCCAAAGAAAGATTCTTATTCTCGCTCGTGAAGCTGGTTATAAACTGGAAATGTCCGATGTCGAAAATGTGCCCTTCCTTCCTCAGGAATTAATGGAGGGGTCGGTAGAGGACTTCCTTAAAGCTCTACCTTCTATCGAGCAGTCCATGCAGGACAAGCTCGCTGCTGCTACGAAAGAGGGGAAGAAGTTGAGATATTTCGCTACTTTTGAGAATGGAAAAGCGAAAGTTGCATTAGAGCCACTGGATGCTTCACATGCGTTCTGCTCGTTAGAGGGGTCGGATAACGTTGTAATGTTGACAACCGATAGATATTCGCAAAGACCTTTAGTGGTGCAGGGTGCAGGAGCGGGGGCTGACGTGACAGCGATGGGTGTCTTTGCTGATATAATGAGATTCGCAGAAAGTAGATAGTAAGAAAAGATGAGCCAAATAGAAGTCATAGCGCCAGCAACCGTAGCAAACCTCAACGTGGGTTTCGATGCTTTAGGGCTTGCTTTAACTTCTCCTGTTGAGAAGATGATTCTCAGAACTACCGTAGAAAAAGGAGTTAAGTTGATCCTAGAGCCAGGAAGTGATTTGCCGTCAAATCCTGAGAAAAATGTTGCCGGAAAGGCAGCGATTTCCGCTCTTGAAAAGCTGGGTAATCCTTTCGGTGTAGAGATTGAAATCTATAAATCGATAATGCCAGGGAGCGGAATTGGTTCTAGCGCGGCTAGTGCTGCAGCTGCCGTTGTAGGTGTTAGTGAATTGGGTAAGGCTGAAGGGTGTTCGATTGTTTTAACCAAACCTGAGCTTTTATACGCAGCCTTAGACGGGGAAGAGATAGCAAGTGGATCACGGCATGCCGATAATATTGCGCCAGCTTTATTTGGTGGAATTTGTTTAATTACTCCTGAAGGAAATTACAGTTCGTTACCTGTTCCTGAAAATCTACATTTGGTAGTTTTACACCCTCAGGTGGAAATTAAAACTTCTGAAGCTAGAGAAGTGTTGCCGGATACTGTGTCTCTTTCTCTTGCTATAGAAGCAATGGGGTGGATGGGGAGATTTGTTCAAACTTGCTACGAAAATGATATAGAAGGATTTGCTCACTCGTTAAAGGATGTTTTAGTCGGACCACATAGGCAGCCGTTGTTGCCATCGTTTGTGGAATGTGAAAAAGCAGCTTATGCCGAAGGGGCGTTGGGAGGTGGTGTGAGTGGGAGTGGGCCGAGTAGTTTTTGGGTTATGAATTCTGAAGAAATAGCATTAAAAGTGGCGGAAGCTCTGGGAAATGTAATGAAGGGGGTGGGAGTGGAGTATAATGTTCATGTAACGCGAGTTTCAAATCAAGGAGCACATGCAGTTTAGTAGTTTATCTGATTCTTCGATTAAGAGATCATTTGCAGAAGCGGTTGTGGAGGGGTTAGCTCCTGACAGGGGGTTGTACTTTCCGGATGAAATACCGGTTTTGCCGGAAGAGTTTTGGCTCTCGAGCGAGGATTTGAATCCTTGGGATTTCGGAGTAGAAATGCTGGCCCCATATACTGACGGGTGTATTGATAAAGATGCGTTGCGAGAGATATTGAAGGAGGTCTTAAATTTCCCGTTACCGCTTCAAGAGATTGAGGATGGAGTGTTTTCGCTCGAGTTATTTCATGGTCCTACTTCTGCATTTAAGGACGTAGGAGCTAGGTTTTTGTCACGAGTATTAAGTCGCATTTCAGATAAGCGCCTTACGATTTTAGTTGCTACAAGTGGTGATACGGGAAGTGCTGTTGCTCAGGGTTTTTTAGATGTAGAAAACATCGACGTGGTGATTTTATACCCAAGCGGTAGAATTTCACATATCCAAGAGCAGCAGCTTACTACAGCCGGTAAAAACATTGTGGCTCTCGAGGTAGAAGGTAGTTTCGATCAATGCCAAACCATGGTTAAAACGGCCTTCCTTGATTCTTCTCTTCAAGCGGCTAGACCACTTTCCTCAGCTAATTCTATAAACATAGCGAGATGGATGCCACAAAGTATCTACTACGCGTGGGCTACCTATCAATTAGGAAAACCCGCAGTGTTTTCTGTTCCTTCAGGTAATTTCGGGAATATTGCGGCAGGGCTTCTCGCCGCAAAAATGGGAATGCCGGTAGCAGGATTCGTTGCTGCTACAAACGCAAACGATGGTATGTCCCTGTACTTGGACGAATCTTGCGACTCGAACTTCGAGCCTCGCACCTCCGTTTCTACCATGTCTAACGCAATGGACGTCGGCGACCCCTCTAATCGCCCTCGAGTTGAAGCTCTTTACGAGAATGACTTGATGAAAATGAGAAAGGAATTGTTCGGCTTTTCCCTGAATGATAATGACACTAGTAAAGTAATGTCAGAGCTTTCGGATCGCCA
>DQRJ01000091.1 GCA_015663855.1 Flavobacteriales bacterium
AAGATTATCATAGCTAGGATAGACTCTCTCATAGAGCCTGTGTAGCCTTCGATATATCCCCATCCGAACATCCCGATTATAAGCCCTCCTTTTTCGAGTACTTCGTAGAAACTGAAATATGAGGCGGGGTCATTTGTTTTAGGTAGAATCTTTGAGTAGGTAGCTCTATTTAAGCTTTGCGTGCCTCCCATAAGGAAGCCTATAGCTCCCGCGGCGACGTAGAATCCCATTTTCGTAGTTGCGAACCAGTATGCGTATAAACACAAAGCGGCCCACCCTATGATACAAGTCATTAACGCTCGAATATTTCCAATTTTACGACTCAAAGCACTCAATCCAAATGCTCCGGGAATAGCGAGTAGATTCACCACGAAAATTGTAATAATGAGTTCGGTTTCATTTAGTCCCACCTCTTTAATCCCGAAAGACGAGGCCATGATAATTATGGTTTGGATAGCCATACTCATAACAAAAAACGCACCTAGATATCTCTTCAGATGTGTAAATCCATTCAGTTCAATAGCTACACCTTTCAATTCTTTAAATCCTTGTAGCAGAATGTTTCCCGGAGGTAAATCTCTTGTTTCACTATTTGGCAGCGCATTAAATGTTATGTGTGCAAAACCAAACCACCACAATCCCACAAGTACAAAACAAAAGGTCGTGGTGTGTGTTCCTAACCCTATAATCATCCCAGCACATATAACGAGTATGATAAGCGAACTCCAGTAGCCCATTGCATACCCTTTCGCGCTCAATCTATCGTGTTCCTCCCTTGGAGCTATTTCTGGTAGGAATGCATTATAAAACCCTACACTACCCCAAAACCCTAAGCTCGCCAAAAAGAACGGTATCATACTTAGTTCAAGGTGATCTGCATCAAACCAAAACAGCCCAATACATCCCGCCGACCCAACATAGCAGAATATCCTCATAAATAATTTCTTCTTGCCTGCAAAATCCGCCATCCCGCTTAGCAAAGGGCTTATTATTATGACAGTAAGAAAACTGGTGGCGAGTACATAGCTATATAACTGCGTGTTTACGAATTCCATCCCCCAAAATTGAACGTTATCCGTACCTTCAATTATCATCCCATTCACATCTTTTTCGGCAGTTACGTTGTTGTAAAATACTGGAAAGATTGCCGTAGTTATAACTAACGAATACACGTTATTTGCCCAATCATACATCGCCCATCCCCATTTGACTTTTTCCTCCCCTTCTTTTTTGAAAATCTTTAACATGAGCGACAAGATAGTGTTAACTACTCTATACCTTTACGGCACAAATAAATCCTAATGAAGAATTACGATGTTATTGTTGTGGGTGGTGGAATAGTGGGTGCAGCCACGTTTTATAAGATGCAGAAAAGGTATCCTAGGAAGGAGATGTTGCTTATTGATAAAATGTCTGTTCTTGCTGACCACCAAACCGGAAACAACTCTGGCGTAATCCACTCGGGACTTTATTATAAACCGGGATCTTTGAAGGCTGAGAACTGTGTTAAAGGCAGACACGAGTTAGTGAGTTTTGCAAAAGAGTATAACGTTCCTCACGATGTTTGTGGTAAAGTTGTCGTGGCGGTGGACTCTTCGGAAATGGGGTCTTTGAATAAAATTCACGCCCTAGGAATCGAAAACAAAATCGAGGGTATAGAGCTTATTAACTCGGACCAACTCCGCGATATAGAACCTGAATGTAGGGGAGAGGCAGCGCTTTGGGTTCCGTGTACTGGTATTATTGATTTCCGAGAAGCCACGAAGAAAATGGTTGAAGTGGCTATAGGCATTCAGCCTCTTTCCGCCGTACATCTGTCGGAAGAAGTTCTTGATTTCAACCCTGAAGGAGAAGGCACTCTTGTAACTACCTCCAAGGCCAAATATTTTGCTAAGCATCTTATCGTTTGTGGTGGCCTACAAGCTGATCGTCTTGCAATAAAAGATGGCGTAAAGCTTCGTGAAAAGGTAGTGGGATTCCGTGGCGACTACTACGAACTCAACGACCACGCTAAGCACAAGGTCCGCAACCTCATATATCCCGTTCCTAACCCCGACTTCCCCTTCCTTGGAGTTCACTTCACCCGAATGACGAATGGCGAAATCGAGTGTGGCCCTAATGCCGTCTTCACCTTCAAACGAGAGGGGTATGGAAAAACCGATTTCAATCTTCGAGATACTGTCGATGCTCTAGGATACTCAGGCACTTGGAAGCTCTTCTTCAATAATATGAGCTTCGGAATTAACGAATACCGCCGAGCTTTCTCGAAACGTCTTTTCCTAAAAACCCTACAACATCTCGTTCCCTCCCTCACTATGGACGACATACGTCCAGGCAGATCTGGAGTCAGGGCTATGCTCCTCAATAGGCAAGGCGACACCGGAGACGATTTCCGTATCGAAACTACCGATCGCAGCATCCACGTCCTTAACGCCCCCTCTCCAGCCGCCACGGCTTCCCTCGCCATAGGCGACTACGTAGCCGATAGGTATGCAGAGAAGTTTGGGTAGGGGAGTGCT
>DQRJ01000059.1 GCA_015663855.1 Flavobacteriales bacterium
CCCAAAGCCACTACCGCCTCTTTCAGTTCCTCTTTATTTAATGTCCTTATGTCTTTGAGCATGTACAAAAGTACCGATAACGAGGGCGCTCACCACATTAACTCGCTATTAGAATTGACATCCTCTTTCTAAGTTCCTCCCTCTTACGTACCGCCATCGGAATTTCTTTCCCGTTATCGAGAGTAATTGTGTGTGTGCGATAGTTGCAGGAATGAATGCAATTGAGTCTTACGATTTGGGAATTATGAACACGGAAAAATGTCGGATCGTCGAGGATATCCTCCACTTTTTTCAAATTTTTTGATATTGTAAGCCTCCTGCCTGAACTTAGGTAGAGGGTGGCGTAGCTTCCGCATGCCTCGATATGAAGAATGTCATCATGCCTTACAAAATGTCTTTTCCCAGATGTAACGATTTCAAATCTTCTTGGCGCAGGTGGTAAAGCTCCCATTCCTGGCTTACGCTTATGGTAGAAATGCATAAGAATCCTTCGCGCGCAAGCCTTTAGTTCGTCTCTGTCAATCGGTTTAAGTAAATAATCGAAAGCCCTTTGTCTCAGAGCCTCGACTGCGTATTCATGATATGTAGTAGCAAAGACAACGTAGAAGTCTCGGTCTTTATAACCCTCAATAAGTTCAAGTCCCGATTCCTGTGGCATTTGAATGTCCACAAAAACCACATCGGGCGCAAGCATTTCAATGTAGGCTCGTGCTTCGCGAGCGCTAGACGCTGTTTGGACTACATTTAAGGAGGGGCAGCTTCTTTCAATTTGACGACACAACACCTCCCTTGCAGGCGCTTCATCATCAACAACAAGGACGTTTAAACTGTGACGCATGATTTGTTTTTCTTCTAAAGAAACCGCCACTAGTCATCGCGAGAGTTAACACTTCATAAACGTCAGCCCAGAGTTCATAGCCGTATAAACAACTCCCATTAAGCGGTTTCTACATACCACAAGTCGTCAGCGAAAGTTTGACAAAAGTTACTAATATTAATTGACACTTTGTAATTCAGAGTGTTATAAAACTTTTGTTGTGAAAATGTTCCTCGTTTTGCGTTTATGATAAAGGCTAAATCGTCTTCCAAGTCCTTCCCTCTTACTTCAGCTCCTCCCAGCCAAATAACTCCTGTAAGTGACTTTTTAAAAGTGGCTTTACTTCTTCGAGTGTGATTTTTCGCCCGACTTCCTTTGAGAGCGTAGTAACGCCTCGATCTTTAATTCCGCAAGGGACGATAAGGTCGAAAAAGTTAAGGTCGGAGTCGATGTTGAAGGCGAGGCCGTGCATGGTAACCCAGCGGCTACATTTTACTCCGAAAGCGCAAATTTTACGGGCTTCCGAACCCGACTCGATATCGACCCATACGCCCGTCAATCCTTCGATTCGTCCCGCTTCGACACCGAAGTCCGCGCAGGTTCTAATTACACCCTCTTCGAGGAAGCGTAGGTATTTATGGATATCGGTGAAGTATTGATCTAAGTCCAGAATGGGATAAGCCACGAGTTGGCCAGGACCGTGATAGGTAATGTCGCCCCCACGATTTATGGGGAAGTAATCGACACCCATTTCGGCAAGGCGAGCTGGATTTACGAGGACATTTTCCGCATTTCCGCTCTTTCCGAGCGTAATAACATGGGGGTGTTCGACGAAGAGTAAGCGACTCGTGGGAAGAGGAAGGGCTGCCCTTGATTCTTCTGTTTCAGCATTTCTTCTGTCGATTTTTCTGGCGATAACCGACTTAAAAACAGTTTCTTGGTAGTCCCAACACGCTTTATACCTCATGGTACCGAGGTCCTCGAACTGAAGCTTCTTCATCAGGCCGTTACTTTAGCGAGGAAAGTTCGTTTTTCAGGCGGATGATGTTAGTGATGTCCACCGGATCGATTTCCGCTCTCTCTGCAAGTAACAAAGAGAGGTAATCACCGAGCTGGATAAGGTACATGAGACGTTGCATTTGGTCTGAACCATCCGCATCAATAATCACCACGTCAGCGCCGAATTCCCTAAAAATTTCCGCACTTAGCTCCATGCGGAAATGCGACCTTTCGTGGTCCTCCGGAGTGCGAATGATCACCGCCACGTAGCTGTCATTTCCCGAATTCCAACCCACAAGCTCGTTGTGATTCATCTCCGGAAACTCCTGTGTATTCACCAGAAGTTTGCTGTTTTCATTGAGTTGCTGACGCCACCTTGTTGCTATCGCCGCCGCCGCCGTATCGGTATACAGCATAATGTTTTTCCCTTCTACTAGGTCTGCTAAAGCTGCGGCTTGGCCTTCAATAGTATCCGAATTAGACTTTGTCGACTCTGAAGTCGCCTCAAGCTCAGCATACATCTTATCCGAAAATGCTCCGTACTTATTCAATACCCAAGCAAGTCCCATGAAGCTTCTGCCGAACTGGGATCTTGGAGGGAGTCCGCCCGGCAAAGAGACCGAAGGCCAACCATGCTTAGATGCCAAATCACCCAAAATTCCACCTGAAGTAACTACTGCAATTTTAGAATTCCTATCATTCGCTAACATAACGGCCTCTAACGTTTCTTCCGTATTTCCTGAATAGCTACAAGCAATAACTAAAGTCCTATCTGTAACCCATCCTGGAATTGAATAATCCGAAGACGAAATCACCGGAATCGCACTTGAATTCGCCAGAATCCCCGAAGCGATCGCTCCTCCTATACCTGAACCGCCCATTCCTAAAAGCAATATTCCCGTAGGATTAAAACCCTCCGTAGACGACTGAAAATCACTCAAATCCATCTCCCTGAGTGCTCTCGCCGACTCCTCAAGTTGCTCTGGGAATCTCTCAATCAGGTCTCTCATATCTGCCATCTATATCTATCTCTTAGTGTTAATCAAACACGAAGGTAAGGCCTGCGCGAATTATGCAGCCAGGAATCCACAAATCTAATGACAATATCAATCTAAGTGTCCGAAAATTGCCGCGATATGAATTGTATCTTTGCGACATGATAAGGAGCGAACAAGAGCAAATTAGACTAGCATCTTTACAGCAATTGAAGGATTTGGGAATAAACCCATACCCGGCTGATGAATTTACTGTCTCTCACAGAAGTGCCTCTCTTAGGGAGGACTTTAAAGAGGGGGTAGAGGTAACTATGGCTGGCCGTATGATGAGTCGACGGATTATGGGTAAGGCTTCTTTCGCTGAGCTTAAGGATGCGGAGGGCAGTTTCCAGCTTTACGTCAATAGAGACGAAATCTGTTCTGGAGAAGATAAAACTCTTTATAACACGGTCTTCAAGAAGCTTCTAGATAGAGGCGATTTTATCGGTGTTAGGGGTGTGACTTTTTTGACCAAAGTAGGAGAACCTTCTATTAAAGTCCTCGAATTAACTCTGCTTTCTAAAGCTATTCGCCCACTTCCAGCTGTAAAAACTGATGAGGACGGGAATGTTCACGATGCGTTTTCTGATCCGGAACTTCGTTACAGAATGAGGTATGTCGATCTATGTGTTAACGACAAGGTAAAGGACACTTTTATCGCTAGAAGTAAGATTATACGAACCATTCGTGAGACTTTTGATAATAAGGGGTGGTTAGAGGTAGATACTCCTGTACTTCAGGCAATCCCTGGAGGCGCGGCCGCTAGACCTTTCGAAACTCACCATAACGCTTTAGATATGCCTCTTTATTTGCGCATAGCTAACGAGCTTTATCTCAAACGTTTAATTGTCGGTGGATTCGAGGGGGTTTACGAATTCTCTAGAAACTTCAGAAACGAGGGGATGGATAGAACTCACAACCCTGAGTTTACCGTCCTTGAACTCTACGTTGCCTACAAGGATTATAACTGGATGATGGAGGCGATGGAGAACCTTTTAGGTGACGTTGCGAAATCTGTTCACGGAAAAACCTTAGTTAACCTCGCCGGTACGGATATCGATTTCACGCCTCCATACGCAAGGGTGACTATGCGTGACGCCATACTCGAGCACACGAAAGTTGATATCGATACGCTTGACGAGAACGGGTTAAGGGAGGCTTGTAAGGGTTTGGGCATAGATACAGACCCATCTATGGGAAGAGGTAAGCTGATTGATGAGCTTTTCGGTGAGAAGTGTGAACACCTTTACGTTCAACCGACTTTCATTACCGACTATCCCGTCGACATGTCACCTCTTACGAAGACACATCGAGATAAGCCCGGATATACTGAGCGTTTCGAGCTCTTTATTAATGGTACTGAGATTGCTAACGCTTACTCCGAGCTTAACGACCCTATCGACCAGCGAGAAAGATTCGAGTCTCAACTTGAGCTTGCGGAACGTGGAGACGATGAGGCGATGTTCATCGATCAGGATTTTCTCCGCGCACTTGAGTATGGAATGCCGCCTACAAGTGGTGTAGGCATCGGGATTGACAGGTTGGTTATGATGCTTACAAACCAAACCTCTATTCAAGAAGTTCTCCTTTTCCCTCAAATGCGTCCAGAGCAATTCTAAATATTCAAAAAGATGGCTATCCCTACTTCCGATAAAGTTATCGAAACTCTAAAAACGATTTTCGATCCAGAAATTCCAGTCGATATATACGAACTCGGACTAATTTACGAGGTGAAAGTTTCAGATGCCGGTATGGTAAATATCGATATGACTCTCACCTCTCCGAACTGTCCTGTAGCAGAAAGTATGCCTCGTGATGTAGAGGAAAAGGTTGCTGCGATGGATGGTGTTACTGGAGCGAAGGTAGATATCGTATTCGATCCCCCTTGGACTCAGGATATGATGAGCGAGGAGGCGAAACTTGAGTGCGGATTCCTATAAAATTCTCATGAGTTCCGAAACCCCCACAAGAGGAATTGCTATTCTCGGATCGACCGGATCTATAGGCACGCAAGCTTTAGATGTTATCCGCGAACAGTCTGATTTCCTACACGTCGAAGTTCTTTCGGCAGGACGTAACGCAAATCTCTTAATCAAGCAGGCGCTAGAGTTCAAGCCTAACGCCGTAGTTATTGCCGAACCCACACTTCGCGACAAAGTGTTCGACGCTCTATTTGACAAGGGTATAAAAGTTTACGCCGGACATGAAGCCCTCGTACAGGTAGTAGAAATGGAGGGGATAGATATGGTTCTCACAGCTTTAGTAGGCGCTGCAGGACTTCGCCCTACTCTGAGCGCCATTCGAGCGGGAAAGCACATAGCTCTAGCAAACAAGGAAACCATGGTCGTCGCTGGCGAACTCGTCACTGCCGAAGCTCTTAAAGCCGGAGTGGACATTCACCCCGTCGATTCGGAGCACAGCGCCATCTACCAATGTCTTGCTGGTGAATTCCACAACGACCTAGAAAAGATCATCCTGACAGCCTCTGGCGGACCTTTTCGAGGATATACTTCGGATATGCTCGCCACCGTGACGAAAGCTCAAGCTCTCAAACATCCGAATTGGGATATGGGTGCAAAAATCACAATCGATTCTGCCTCTATGATGAATAAGGGGCTCGAGGTAATCGAAGCGAAATGGCTTTTCGATCTCAAGCCCGATGCTATAGACATCATCGTTCACCCACAATCGATTATCCACAGCATTGCTCAGTTCGAAGACGGTTCTATGAAAGCCCAAATGGGACTTCCCGACATGAAGCTCCCCATCCAATACGCTCTTACTTACCCTCGACGCCTAGCAAATACTTTTCCTCGATTCAATTTCTTAGACTACCCCTCATTAACCTTCGAGGCCCCCAATTTTAAGGCGTTTAGGAATCTCGGGCTTGCCTTTGACGCTCTTGCAAAAGAAGGAAATGCACCGGCCATTCTCAATGCCGCTAACGAAATTGCAGTAGCTCGTTTCTTAAATGATGAAATCGCTTTCGCACAGCTTCCCGACGTAGTCGAACACGCTCTCTCCCAAGTCTCCTTCCAATCCACACCCGACCTTAAAGATCTTCTCGCTTCAGACTCTGAAGCCCGTGCCCTTGCTCAGGAATTCTGATTTAGATCGTCATAATATCTGCCTCCTTCGCAGCTAACGTATCCTCTACCTTTTGAGTAAACGAATTCGTTAAATCCTGCACCTTGGCCTCGCCCGTTTTAAGCATATCCTCGCTTAACCCCTCGTCTTTTGCCGACTTCAATATATCGTTTGCGTCCTTCCTCGCATTGCGAATCGAAACACGAGCCGCTTCTCCCTCCGACCTAGCTCGCTTAGAAAGTTCAATACGCCTTTCCTCTGTAAGAGGCGGTACGTTTATTATCAGCACCTCCCCATTATTCATAGGGTTTAAGCCCAAATTCGCATTTATTATTCCCGTCGCAATAGGGTCTAGCATAGGCTTCTCCCAGGGCTGAACCACAAGAGTACGGGCATCAGTGCTGTTTACATTAGCCACCTGGCTGATGGGCGTCATTGTCCCGTAGTAATCGATTTTAACGCTTTCAAGCATAGAAGGGTGTGCTTTTCCCGCTCTGACCTTTTTAAGTTCTCCTTTTAAGCGATCCATCGCCTTCTCCATTTGGTCTTTCGCCTCTTCAAGGGCCATGTCTACTGCTTCTTGCATATCTATTTTATTAAGAGGTAACCACTGTACCCACCTGTTCTCCGCGAGCGACTCGCAATAGGTTTCCAGGTTCGTTCATGTTAAAGACGATGATGGGAACTCCGTTTTCATTACACAAAGTAAATGCCGTCATGTCCATCACCTTTATTCCACGTTCAAATACTTCTTTAAAACTAATCTCATCGTATTTAGTTGCATCCGGGTTCTTTTCAGGATCTTCTGTATAAATCCCATCCACTCTCGTTCCTTTTAAGATAACATCAGCTTCAATTTCAACTGCCCTCAAAGCCGCTGCAGAATCTGTCGTAAAGAATGGGCTTCCTGTTCCTCCTCCGAAAATCACAACTCTACCTTTTTCTAAATGACGTAGTGCGCGACGGCGTATAAACGACTCCGCGATTTGCTTAAGCTCAATCGCTGATTGGAGGCGTGTATCGACACCTATTTGTTCTAATGAGCTCTGCAAGGCCATCGCATTAATGACCGTAGCAAGCATGCCCATGTAGTCTCCTTGGGTGCGTTCCATTCCACCTTCTTCGGCTTGAACGCCACGGAAAATGTTACCCCCCCCGATAACTATTGCTATCTCAACACCCGTTTCTAAAAGCGCTTTAATTTCTGAGGCATACTCCGCTAGGCGAGCGTTGTCAATACCAAACTGCTTATCTCCCATGAGAGATTCACCGCTTAATTTTAGTAGAATTCTTTTATACTTCATTGCGTCCACAATATCCGACAAACAAAAGAAGGACGCAATAGCGTCCTTCTTCAAGTTTAGTTATGTGGGTCAGGGAGTTATCCTAAAGCTACACGGCTGAAGCTTTCAACCTTTGCTCCTGGACAAGTCGATGCAACGTACTGCGCAACAGTTTGCTTACCATCCTTAATAAATGGCTGGTTAACTAGAGTAACCTCCTTGTACCATTTGTTAAGACGTCCCATAGAAATCTTCTCTGCTAAGTCAGCAGGCTTCCCCTCTTGAATAGCTAATTCCTTTCCGATTTCTTTTTCCTTTGCGATTAAATCCTCTGGGATTTGTGACTCATCAACAGCAACTGGTGCCATTGCTGCAGCTTGCATAGCTACATCGCGTCCTACCGATGCTTCGATCGCACCAGCAAATCCGACTACCGTAGCAAGTCTGTTACCTGGGTGGATGTATGCCGCTACAGTCTCTCCTTTAGAGATTTTGAAGGCTCCGATCTCAAGTCTTTCGCCAATCTTTCCAGTCTCCTCGATAATCTTATCGGCAACCGTTAGGTCAGAGCCAGGGTAAGTCTTAGCAAGTAGGTCCTCTTTAGTTTCACAACCATCAGCGATAGCAAGGTCTAAAAGAGTTTGGGCTACACCTATGAAGTCTGCATTCTGAGCAACGAAATCCGTTTCACAGTTTAATGACATCACAACTCCAGTCGTTCCGTCAGCGTTAACGCCAGACAGGATAACTCCTTCGCTTGCCTCACGGTCGCTACGCTTAGCAGCAACTTTCTGACCCTTCAAACGAAGAATCTCGACAGCTTTGTCCATATTTCCTTCGGCTTCTTGGAGTGCATTTTTGCAATCCATCATGCCTGCGCCAGTTTGTGTTCTTAGCGCTTTTACTTCAGCAGCAGTAATGCTCATGATATTATCTGTAAAAGTGGTGGTAATACGTAATTAATCCTTCTTCTCTTCAGCTTTCTCTTCAGTTTTAGCTTCCGTAGCTGGAGTTTCAACCTTAGCCGCTGTAGTCTCAACCTTCGTGGCTTTCTTACGAGCTCTCTTAGGCTTCACTTCTCCTTCTTTTGCTGGAGTAGCTTCAACAGCAGGTGCCGCTGCTTCTTCCGCAGCCTTAGCTTCAGCCTCTGCTTTCGCAGCCGCTTTTGCTTCCTCGCGAACCTGGACTTTCGCGTCAGCTTCTGCTTTATCTGCTTTACGCTCGTTAAGGCCTTCAGCAACTGCTTCAGCAAGAGTGCGCGTGATTAAATCGATAGATTTAGAAGCGTCGTCATTTGCAGGGATGATGAAATCAACTCCACGTGGATCACTATTAGTATCGACAATAGCAAATACTGGAATCTTTAGTTTCTTTGCCTCTGCAAGTGCGATGTGCTCTTTTCTTACGTCGACGATGAAAATCGCAGCCGGAAGACGAGTCATATCAACAATAGAACCCAGTACTTTGTCTAGCTTTTCACGTTGACGGCTAACCTGTAGACGCTCACGCTTAGAAAGAATAGCAAGGGTTCCATCAACTCCCATCTTATCGATCTGGGTCATCTTACGAATCGCCTTACGGATAGTCCCGAAGTTAGTAAGCATACCTCCTGACCAACGTTCTGTCACGTATGGCATTCCGATCGCTTTTGCGTGAGCAGAAACGATGTCTTTTCCTTGCTTCTTAGTCGAAACGAAAAGAATCTTCTTTCCGCTCTTTGCGATTTGCTTCATTGCAGCAGCAGACTCGTCGATTTTAACGATAGTCTTGTGCAAGTCAATAATGTGAATTCCTTTCTTATCCGTGAAGATGTAAGGCGCCATGTGTGGGTTCCACTTACGCTTTAGGTGGCCGAAATGTGATCCGGCATCGAGCAATTGCTCAAATGTTGTACGAGCCATATGGTTTACTTTCCTGGTTTAAACAATTCTAAAGTAGCCACTCATTAGTTTAGGAGCGAGTCTAAAGAATTTGGATGCTAAACAAATTATTAAAATATAAATACGGTTAAGGCGATCGCCATTAACGCTTAGAGAACTGTGATTTCTTACGAGCCTTCTTTTGACCAAACTTCTTACGCTCAACCATACGAGGATCACGAGTTGTCAAGCCTTCTGCTTTTAAACAAGGTTTGTACTCTGGATCAATCTCGATAAGAGCCTTTGAAATCGCCAAACGAACTGCTTCCGCTTGACCAGTGATTCCGCCACCCTTAACATTAATCTTCACGTCGTACTGACCTGTAGTTTCCGTCAATTCGAATGGTTGGTTAATCTTGTATTGAAGTGTTCCTGTTGGGAAGTACTCTTTGTAGTCACGCTTATTGATTGTGAATTCACCTTTTCCTTCTGAAAGGTAGAGGCGAGCTACTGCGTCTTTACGACGACCTGATGTATTAATTACGTCCATGCTTCAGCTTAATCGTTGAAAGTGATAGTCTTAGGCTGTTGAGCCTCGTGCTTGTGGTTCGCCCCAACATAAACGTGCATGTTGCGGAAGAGTGCGCGACCTAAAGTGTTCTTAGGAAGCATGCCTCTTACGGCTTCTTCCATCATCTGGAATGGTTTGCGAGCCATTACTTCAGAAGCCGTACGAGTACGTTGTCCACCAGGGTAACCCGTGTAACGCATGTAAACTTTCTGATCCCACTTCTTACCCGAAAGAGTAATCTTCTCTGCATTGATAACTACAACGTAGTCTCCACAGTCAGCGTGAGGTGTAAAGTTTGGCTTGTGCTTGCCGCGAAGTAGTTTCGCTACTTCTGAGGCAATGCGACCTAGTGTCTGCCCTTCAGCATCGACTAATAGCCATTTTTTATCGGCGTTCTCCTTGTTAGCGGAGAGAGTTTTGTAACTTAAAGTATCCAAAGCTAATGTATTGCGCGTTCAAAATTCCCCAAAATTTAGGGGTGCAAAGATAGCTAACAATGTGGATAACCAAGACTTTTAGGTGAACAAAATTACTTTTCTGCTTTCCTTCTCTTCATTTCTAGGTCAAACCCGCAAATTACCCTGTGTTCCGTCCATGGGTCGGGCGTATTTTTTTGTTGCTCGATCTGGTAACCGAACGAAGCCCATCGACGTTTTGAGGTCTTTACGTTTATGACGAGTTTTATTCGATGATCCGTGTAGATCCAACCTAGATCTTGTGGGCGAGTGAAGATCTCGGTGTAGAGTCCGACTCGAAGTTTTTTCGAAACGTAGTAAGTAAGTCCAGACTTAAGGCGGGCGGCGGATCGTAATTCTCGTGAGTCGGGATTAGCGAGGATGCCTTTCGCAGCGGTTTGGTATCGAACTCGAGAAGAGAACGTTAGGTTTTCGGAGATGTCGGTTTTCCACTTTAACGAAGCGGAAAGTCTGCGAATGGGTTGCCATAGATAGGTGCTCGTTTTTGACATCCCTAATCGAAGGGAGGCGTCGAGCTTGAGGCCTTTCGCAATCGGCGATAGTTTCTTCGAAATCGAGACGTTCGAAAACACCGATTCGATCCGTGTAAAGTCATACCCCGCTCTCATTGAGGCGTTCGCGCTAAAGCTGAAGTCGTCCGATAAGTCCTGTGAACATGATATACTAGACCAAACCCCATAATCACTCCATTGACCTAAGCTTTCAAATGAAAATACAATGAGGGAAAATGAGAAGAAAAAGGTTTGGCACCAAGTCTTAGTATTTATCATATATGTAAATCGGTTCCAAGTCAATAACGTCAGATTTATCCAAGATATCTACCTCAAAAGCGAATGCTACTTTAGGCAAGGGGGCCGCCGTAGAAGTAGTGTCCTCAGAATACACATATACGGTATAGTCACCTGTACGCAACCACTCGAATGAAAATTCCCCGTCAGGGTTAGTGTCTACCTTATCGTCTGGGCTTATATGATCTCCATATATAATGTACACTGAAACATCTATGGCGGCGATGGTGTCTACGGTAGAGGCGGGGTTATTGATTTGGATTCTACGAATAAGCTCTATCTTACCCACAATCGACGCTTTACCACCCTCGCCAGGAGTTTTGACGCAAGACGTAAACGAGAGAATTAGGGCAAGTAAATAAAGGGTAATTTTCATACTGCCAAGTTACATGCTAATCGCAACTAATCGTACCTTGCCCTCACGATATGCATAATTTTGATTCAATTCCCACCGTCACAACTTTACCTCTAGGAGAGGGCCGCTTAGAGGTCGTTTGTGGCCCCATGTTTTCTGGCAAGACTGAAGAACTTCTACGAAGAGTTCGAAGAGCTATCATCGCTCACCAGCCGACCGTTCTAATAAAGCCCGCTACCGATACCAGGTACGCTATTAACGAAGTCGTTTCACACGATAAAAACGCGATGCCTTCTAAGGTCGTTTCTACAAGTAAGGATATCTTGAAGTCTCTAGAGGTCGATGGGCGAAGTGCTCTCGTCGTTGCTATTGACGAGGCGCAATTTTTCGACAACGACCTTCCTGATGTCTGTAACGAGCTTGCAAATCGCGGGCTCCGCGTCATCGTGGCGGGGCTTGACCTAGACTTCACTGGCGAACCTTTCGGTTCTATGCCTCGACTTCTAGCTCTCGCAGAAGAAGTAACTAAGCTCCACGCCGTTTGTGTCGAAACCGGAAGAGCCGCCCATTTCTCACATCGCATTGCCGGCGGAACGAACACCGTCGAGCTAGGAGAAAAAGACCGTTACGTCCCTCTCGCTCGCCACGCCTATGTCGCGTATCGAGATCAAGAACGTGAATCGAAATCTAATGGGTGATACCTTTCACGTCACCTCCCTCACCCTCGACCTAGAAAAGGTCGCTCACAACTTAAAAATCATTCGAGATAGAGTTCGTGCCGAGGGAGTAATTGCCGTCGTGAAAGGGTTTGGGTACGGCACTAACGCTCCTGCTCTAAGCAAGTTATTAGAGCGTGAGGGCGTAAAGTTTTTCGCTGTTGCCTATGTAGATGAAGGGGTGAGATTGAGAAAGTCGGGCGTAAAGACTCGTATTATCGTTATGAACCCCGCTCCCATAACTTTCGACGATCTGAACAAGTACTCGCTTGAGCCGACCATAATTTCTCTTGAGCATTTAAAAAAGTATTTAATTTGGAAGAGTAATAATCCTGAAGCTTTAGACCAAATCCATCTCAATTTCGATTCCGGAATGCACCGACTCGGCTTCGACCCCCGAGATATTAGCGAAATCGCTCGCCTACTTATTCCGCTCGAAAACCTCAATATCGCTACCGTCTATACCCACCTCGCTGGGGCAGAGTCTTCGGACCAAGATCCTTACACGATTCAGCAGTTCAACAATTTCGACCTCCTATGTTCGACCCTCCGCGACTCGCTCAAGGGCCACCTACATCTCTCGGGCTTTAAAACCCACGCCCTAAATTCTTCAGGCGTCTCCCGATTCCCCGATAAAAATTACGACCTCGTACGAGTGGGCATCGCCCTTTTCGGCACGGAACTTTCTAATTCCGACTGGGGCCTCATCCCCGCCGTCACCTTTGGCACCGTCATTTCCCTCGTTAGAACGATCCCCCCCGGCGACGGACTCAGCTACGGCCTCACAGACTCCGCCCCTCACGAAAGAACCA
>DQRJ01000097.1 GCA_015663855.1 Flavobacteriales bacterium
ATCCCGCTGCTCGAATATTCCCCCCACAATAATCGGGTTGTAGGAACGTGGCCGCAGTAGCGATGGGTAGGCCGGAGTTGAAGAGCTCCCAGTCGTTCATAGAATCGTCTCGATAATAAACCGCACGAGTCGTTCCTATATAAAGTCCTCCTTCTGTACCTCTCTGATGAGCGATAGAAATAACGTGCTCGTTATCTAGGGTCGGAGTAGTTAAGTTCTCCCAGGAATCGCCAGAGTCTTGAGACTGAAACACAGAATAGCCATCTTGAGTGCCGAGTAGGACAGCATAAAGTCGATTCGGATATAGTCCGTCACTATCGAGGTAGATTGCTTTGTCTGAATTGTAGTTCGACTCGGCATTCGAGAGGCTTATGTTAGTCCAAGTAGCCCCGAAATCTATAGATCGGTGTATCCTCCAAGTGGAGCCACTATATTTATGACTTACGTAAATAATATTCGGAGCTGTGGGGGGAATAGTAATTGAAATGATTTTATCGCCTCCGAAATCATTCACTAGAGTCCATGATGAACCTCCGTTATCAGTTCGCCATAACTCTGACCCTACAGGGGAGTAGAACTTGTTGTAGTTGATGGGATCCCATTCGTAGTTACCGTATTCGCCGAACCAATAAGATGTGTTTGGACTTTTAGAATTATCAAAAGACATAGATGAAATACGCTCAAACCTGTCTTCTGAAAACCGAAATGCGCCATTGTCGTGATAACCGATTGTGGGATCGCCGGGATTTACAAACCCACGGTAATTGTCCCCAGCTAATTCCGCTAACCATCCCCCGCTAGTGTCGCTTATCTCACCTAGCGCAGGGTTTCCGTGATAGTATAAATCATCGTTTCTTAAAAGTGTTCCGTTGTGATATGTTCCTCCTATCATTACGTTGTTTTCACGCCACCCAGCTTGCCAACCCCAGAAATCTGTTCCGTGAAGGCCGTACATCCTTGGTTCTATATTATCCCCTTCGTCAGAGGAATAATACAGTCCTCCATCCGAGGCTACCCACATATCGACAGTTCCGTCAGGTTGCGTGAAAAACTTCACGTCGTGAACATCGGCATGAGTATATCGCTCCGCTGTAAACTCACCTGCCCAAGTCACCCAATGTGCGTTCAAATCCCAATTTCCACCACCATTTTCGGTCCTCCAAACACAAATGCCGGCCGCAAACTGCTTCGAAGCATCCGTAGGGGAAGCACCTAGTGCCAGGTCGTAGTAGTATTGTCCGCCATCGCTAGATCCGTCTTCTCCCCAGCCCAGTATGTTTGGGTTCTCCTCGGCCAGCCAAGGTCCTCCCGGTCCATCGCCACAACACGCCTGAGTAAATGTTACCCCAGCATCATTAGAAACGTAGTAACCATAAAGTCCTCCGCCTTCAGCGGTTTCTCCAGCTGCGAGAGCGTAAATAGCGTCAGGATTTGCCGCTGATACAGCTATTTCCGTTCGTTTTTGTTCGTTACCAGATGGCGCTGTAGGCCATCCAGCTCCTACACCCGCAGTAGCGAAGGTCATGCCACCATCAACAGATCTTAAGAACTTTGTAGAGGTGCTTTGTAGGCGGACGGTGTAGATAATGTTCGGGATAGTGGGATGCTGTTCGAGCTCCATATATTCCCCCGCGAGAATGAGTTGCATCGAAGTTCCTAGGTCGTCAGAGAACCAAAGACCTTCATCGGTAGCTGCGAATAATCCCAAATCGGTCATCATCAATGTCCTGTACCATTTTGAGGTGCTTTGGTATGAGCTTGAGCCACAAACCGCCCAAGATATTCCTCCGTCCATTGAACGGTATAAATCTCCGTTTCCAGAACCGAGAAAAACAACATTTTCATCGGTCTTAGATATGGCTATGCTATAGACATCAGTTACGGGAAGGTCGCGAGATATAAGGTCCCAATTCAGACCTTTATCTACAGATTTGTACATCCCTGCTGTTGCCGTACCGCAATAGATTACGTCTGGATTAGAATACGATTGCTCTACAGTATAAACGTGACATGCACCAGGTGACTGAACTTCGAAATACATAGCAACTTCGGGGTCGTAATGCCAAGGTCCTACCTCGCTCCAGCTCCCCGATCTTTCACCCACTAAGGGGTTAGCATCCACTGTCCATTGAGCTTGTCTCATCCACCTTTTGTAGAATTGTGAATGACTCGTTTTCGCCTCAGGGTTCAACCCTCTCCATGATTCGTAGCCCTCCCTTATCTCACCTACTTTTTCAGGTGTTTCGTACATCATTTGGGCCCAAACAGGAGTCGAGCTACTCATAGAATACGTTGTCTGCATGGTGTGTTGCGAGAGTACATTCGAAAATGTAGTGAGCAAGGTGAACACTAAAAGAATTGGTTTGGTATAATAATTCATAATATGCATGCTGAAAATTACAAATTAATTTACAATATTGAGAGTAGCTTTACGGAGTGAATTATAATGAAATAAAAGAGGCGTTATATACAGAACTCAATCGTTTGGTTGAATTGAAGATTGAATCTGCCTCTTCGTCTATTGAATCGACTACAGAATCTAAGAATTCAGCCACGAAAAGTACTGCTGGAGACAAGCATGAAACTGGACGAGCTATGATGGAACGTGAGCTTGCCCTTAGTATTTCTCAACTTCAAAAAGCCCAGATTCTCAAAAACGAACTTTCAAAAATTTCGCTCTCTCGTGATTTTTCTAAAGTGGAATTTGGAGCTCTCGTTGTCACAACCCTAGCCACGTACTTTATCAGTGTCGGGCTTGGAAATATTGCTTCAAAAGGGGAGAAGTGCTTTGCGATTTCAGCCGGCTCACCTATAGGTCAAGCTCTAATGGGAAGAAGTGAGGGTGAAAAGCTTGAATTTCAAGGCCGTGAGATTGAAATTTATCAGATAGTGTGAGGTAACTTTGTGCTCAGATGATATTCTTAGGCTATCTAATATTTATGGGATTAATTATCCTACCGGCTCTAGACTATTTTTTGGGGCTTTTAGTTTTCCCAACGATCAAGCCAAGTAATTCTATCGATTCTGTCTCTCCTCGAGCTATGGATGGAGTTTCGGCCATTATTGCTTGTCACAATGAGGTTGTGCATATTGAGCAAAAAGTCTATGAATTGATAACCCAATTCACCGACGCAAAAGTTCAGAAATATGAGATCATTGTAGTTTCGGATGGATCTGACGATGGTTCTAATGATGTTTTAGAGCGGCTTGCTAAGTCAGAGACGATAATTTATCATTTGATTCCTGAAAGGCAGGGGAAGCCTAACGCCATCAACAAAGGTGTATCGCTTTCTAAATACCCTCTTCTGCTCTTTTCGGATGTACGCCAAACCTTTACTAATGGTGCAATTTCTCACCTCTTATCGAACCTTTCAGACCCCGAAGTAGGAGCTGTAACCTCTCAGCTCGAGCTCGAGGGTGATGCATCACCATCTCGCAAGCTCATGAACAAGTTGAAGCTTCGAGAAAGCATGAAGGGCTCTACTACGGGTATGTGCGGTGCACTGTACGTCATCCGAAAAAATCTAGTTACCACTCTTCCAACCGATATTATTCTTGACGATCTCATAATTGCCCTATCTGTGATGTCTCAGGATAAGAGGGTTGTCCTTGAGCCTCGCGCAATAGTACACGACGTTAGCTGGGATTTATTTTATAGCGGCCGCCGTCAAGGTCGAATCACCGCGGGACTAGTACAACTTTTGAAACAACACCGCCCTCTTATTTTTTCAATCGGTCTTAAGCAGCTTGTCTTCCTTTATGGCCAAAAATTCATGAAGTATACTGTCCCTATTTTATTTACAGCGGCATCTTTTTTAGTGCTTTTTATAAGCCATATACGTGCGTGGCACTTCGGTATAACTCTGCTGATATTTATGATACTTGTTATTTGGCGACCAAGATTTATCGGAGAGACCCTTCGTCTGGTCTTATCATACATGTCTCAACTGTTGAAATTAGACAAGTATAAAAAGATAAAGTGGGAGAGGTGATGTGGTGAGATAGATGTACACTTTTAGACGAGGTGTAATCAAGTAATGTTCACTACTTATTTATCTAACTCACTTCGCATTTGGTCTGTAGTGAGGCGAGAGCCATCATGACTCCAACCCGGAGGCCCCCAGATGTACATTATTTTATTCCATAATCCCGGCGCCTTCCATACATCACGGAACACATTACCCCATTCAGCTAGTGCTATGCGAAAAAGATTGTAAGTTTTTATATTCGTTACCAGTCCGTATGTAGGGGTGTCAGTTTCCTTAATGAATGTGCCGAACATTCTATCCCAAATAATCAAGATCCCTGCGTAATTCATGTCTAAATATTTCAGATCGTTTCCGTGGTGAACTCTATGGTGGGATGGCGTGTTGAAGATGTACTCAATAGGAGCGGGTAGGACTTTTATTACTTCGGTGTGTATCCAGTATTGGTAAATTAAACTTATAGATTGAGCTGTCAAAATCCACAAGGGCTCGAATCCAACGAGTGGCATCCAAGCGTAGAAAAGAAATGAGCCGGAGAGTTCGCCTGTCCAGGTTTGGCGTAGAGCAGTAGAGAGATTGTAATGGGTGGACGAATGGTGAATTACGTGGGAAGCCCAAAAGTAGCGGACCTTATGACTAAACCTGTGGAACCAATAGTAAGAGAAATCGTCGGCAAGGATCAAAAGGATGATTCCCCAATAAACTATGGGGATTTCGATTATGCGAAATGTATAGAGGAAGGTAAAGACTCCATATTTCATACCCTTTGTTAATAGGGAAGAGGCAATGCTCCCTAGGCCCATAGAAATACTGGTTATTGCATCTTTCGCTTTGTAATATTTCTTCTTACCATATATGCTTATCGCAATTTCTATGAAAAGCGTAAATAAGAAAAAGGGGATAGCATAGTTAGTAATGTCACCCATCGTTTATTTGCTTAAACCAAACAGAAATGTTGTCAAGTATTTCGCCAGCTTTATTGTCGTTGTGTGGCTCGTGCTTTGTCTTTTCGTAGATGTGTAAGGATGCTAGTTCACCAGCGTTTTCCGCGAATTCTTTGCTTCCTCGTACACCGATAATGGAGTCGTCCGCTCCGTGAAGCACGAAAGTCGGAGTTGAGAGTTGAGAAGCGTTTTCTATAGCCCAAATCCCTGTTGCGTGGAAGCTTTTAAATAATCCAGCCGAGATTTGGTCGTGGGTGAGCGGGTCGTTTTCGTAGTCCTCTCCTACTTGCTTTATATAGCTTAGGTCATCGGGGTCGAGCTGATTGTTTTGTGTGAATTTCGGGTAAATCACAGACATTATGCTCGCTAGTATTATGTCGGTTTTCGATGGCTCTTCGTGAAGTCTAAGCCAAGCACTACTCAGAACTACAGCTCTCAATGTTGAGCAGTCTTTTCTTAAAACGAAGTTCGCAGTTACATTTCCACCGAAGCTATGTCCGTATAGGTATAAGTTCTCATGCGGAATGCTTTCAATTACTCGCTCCAAATCGTCAAGACTCGCAGCGATTCCAGGAGAGTGTCCTCTTTGACCGTCAGATTTGCCATGTCCTCTTTGATCGTACGTGTAAGTCTCAAACCCGTCTTTTGCGAAATGTTCAGCTACGTGTTCATATCTGCCTTGGTGCTCGCCAAGCCCGTGAATTATCAAAAGCGTTTTCTCGCCTTTCTCTATATCGTTCCACTTTTGTACGTGTAAACTAATTCCGTCCTCAGTTTTGACTTCGAATGTTTGCATATCGCTTCAGGGTTCTTATTTTGCAAAAGGTAATAAAAATCTTGTTAGAATGTCTGACTTCATTATTTCTTTAGATCAAGGGACTACAAGTTCACGTGCTATCTTGTTTTCTGTTGAGGGTACTTTGCTCGCTAAAGCCCAAACCGAAATCACTCAAATTTTTCCTAAGCAGGGATGGGTAGAACACGACCCAATTGAAATCCTGAACACAACTTATGATGTTCTTCAAGAAATTTTTGAGCATGAACTTTTAAGTAACGGTAGGGTAGTGGGCATAGGAATAACTAACCAGAGAGAAACGACTGTGGTTTGGGATAGAAAAACAGGATTACCCCTCTATAACGCAATAGTCTGGCAAGATAAACGGACCTCTCAAGTGTGTGATGAGCTGAAAAATAGCGGGTTAGAGGAGTATGTGAAGAGCGTGACTGGGTTGTTTATAGATCCTTACTTCTCAGGCACTAAAGTAGCTTGGATTTTAGATCATGTTGATGGGGCTCGAGAAAGAGCTGTCAGAGGTGAACTGTGTTTCGGGACTATAGATAGTTGGTTGCTTTATAATTTAACAGGAAAAGAAGTGCATGCTACGGATTTTTCTAATGCTTCTCGCACCATGCTTTTCAATATAAATTCTCTTAAGTGGGACGAGAAAATGCTCAAGGTTTTGAACGTTCCGATTCAGATTTTGCCTAAAGTCTTTCCGTCTTCTGGGGTTTTCGGGCATTACGAATCAAATTCACACGGATTAATCCCGATTTCTGCAATTATGGGTGATCAGCAATCTGCGCTTTTCGGTCAGGGATGTTTGACACCGGGGTCGGCAAAGAATACATACGGAACTGGTTGTTTCATGCTGATGAATACAGGGAAGGAGATTCCTTCTACGCCCTCTGGCTTATTGAATACGATCGCTTGGCAAATTGATGGTGTGACAACGTACGCTCTTGAAGGGAGTGTGTTTATTGCGGGCGCAGCTTTGCAATGGCTGCGCGATGGTATAGGAATTATCGAAGATATCACTCTCTCGTCAGATATCGCGAAACAAGAGTCCTCCTTAAGCCCTGACTCCACTCTTATCGTAGTTCCCGCCTTTGCAGGTCTCGGCACCCCGTATTGGGATATGCATGCACGAGGCGCGATTTTCGGACTTACGCGCGATTCAGGACGCCCCGCTTTAATTCGCGCCACCCTAGAATCTCTTGCCTACCAAAGCTATGACGTCCTTTCCGCTATGCAGGAAGATTCCGGAATATCCCTTTTCAAACTACAGGTCGACGGGGGAGCTTCCGCAAACGATTATCTAATGCAATTTCAAGCTGACCTGCTTGGCGTATCAATCGAGCGTCCCTCAAACTTAGAGTCTACAGCAGCTGGAGTAGCATATATGGCTTCACTAACTTTAGGACGCTTAACTCTCCAGGACATTTCGAAACTTCGCAAAGTAGAAAACGTATTTGAATCTGAAAAATCTTTGGACTGGAGAGAGGATAGGGTTAAAAAGTGGAAAGATGCTATCGGGCGCACCATATCTAATATCTAATACCTCATCTTTACACGGTGCTATTTAACTCCACAGAATTCATCATCTTTTTGCCAATCGTTTTTGCGATGTATTGGCTATTGGGTAAAAGTAAACATCAGCTAAAGCTTCAAAATGCTCTGTTGGTAATTGCGAGTTACATTTTTTACGGATGGTGGGATTGGCGTTTCTTGGGCCTAATAGCATTATCTACTTTTGTAGACTTTTTCGTGGGTAGAGCAATGGCTGTGGAGTCTGGGAGCCGTAAAAAGATATTGCTGGGCATTTCGTTATTTACTAACCTCGGTTTACTCGCTTACTTTAAGTATGCGAACTTTTTCATAGACAGTTGGATAGAGGCTTGGGCTGGAGTGGGCGTGTCTATGAATGTGTCATCTCTACAGATTATCCTCCCCGTGGGTATTAGCTTTTATACATTCCAAACCCTCAGTTATTCCATTGATATCTATAGGCAGAAGTTGAAGCCCACTCGAGATCCTATTGCATTCGCGGCTTTCGTTAGTTTCTTCCCTCAACTCGTTGCTGGTCCTATCGAAAGGGCCTCTAAGCTCTTGCCGCAGATTGAACGTACTCGAACTTTCGACAAAAAACTTGCTATTTCCGGACTCCGCCTCATGCTCTGGGGGATGTTTAAAAAGGTCGTAGTAGCAGATTCATGTGCTAAATACGCCGATATCATCTTCGACTCCCCCGAATCATATTCTGGCCCCACCCTTATGCTCGGCGTATTCTATTTCGCCTTCCAGATCTACGGCGATTTCAGTGGTTATTCCGATATCGCCATAGGAACGGGGCGGCTATTTGGAATACGACTCTCCACGAACTTTAGGTTTCCATACTTTTCTCGAGACATCGCCGAGTTCTGGCGTAGATGGCATATCTCTCTCAGTACTTGGTTTAGGGATTATTTATACATCCCACTTGGAGGTTCGAGAGGCACGAAACTTAATATGCTCAGGAACGTTGCAGCGATATTTCTCGTAAGCGGGTTTTGGCACGGAGCGAACTGGACCTTCGTTATGTGGGGAGCAATCCACGCAGCGTTATTTATTCCTCTCGTATTGATGGGAAGAAATAGAAAACACACATTAGACGTTGTAGCAGAAGGACGTCTTTTACCAAGTGTCAGAGAAGTTTTTTCAATGGGGTATACTTTCGCAATGGTTTGTTTTGCATGGATTTTCTTTCGTGCGGATACCATTTCAGGAGCATTTAGCTATATCCGTGGATTAGCAGAACTGCCTACTCCAGAAAAACCGATCACCCAATTTGTTTACACAGTTTTTCTATGGATAAGTGTGATGATAATTGTTGATTGGTTTCAACGTTCGGGTACACCACCGAAATGGTGGCTTTCTAGCAAAGCATTGCCCTTGAGGTGGTTCATGTACGGTATTTGTGCTTGGGTGTGTCTCAAGAACTTCCACACTGAGTCGAGTTTCATTTATTTTCAATTCTAAACATTCTAGATATAATGAATTCATTCCTCTACCGCATTTTACTTTTTATATTATCACTAATATTATCGTGGGGGGCATTATGGTTTTTTGCACTCAACAATCTTTTTGTGGAAACTCATTTTATTGCTGAACGGTCTGATCACGGTGCCGTAAATATGAAAACAGCTGAGTTAATGGAGTTTTCTCCTTCTGACACTCTTGATTTCCTGTTCGTAGGTAGTAGCACATGTTATCGAAGTATAGACCCGCACGCTCTCGTTCCTCATGGTTTAAGTGGGTTTAGCGTTTGTAGTTCAAGCCAAATCTTAGGTAATTCTGCATACGTTTTAGACGTGGCTCTCGAATATGCAAGTACTAAATTTCTTGTAATTGATATCTATCCTGCTCTGTGGGCTAATGATGATATCGTAAATAAGGAGGCTGCAAGAGATTGGGTTGTGAATTCGTCAACTCCCCTAGAAGGGCCAATTATTGATATGATTTGGGCTACAAAAGTTCCGTATTACATGTTGATTTCAGAGTATTTTCAATTAGCAAACTACATTGGAGTAAAATTCGTACCATATTCTACAATCTCAAGTGATTTGTACAAAGGATTAGGTTTCGTGTCTAGCGAGGTGAAGGGCATAGAATCAGTCGAATGCGATGAGTTGATTGTGGAAATGCCACCTGAAAT
>DQRJ01000140.1 GCA_015663855.1 Flavobacteriales bacterium
AGAATTATAACCCATGGTTTAGTACATGGAAGCGGAATTCATTTGGCGATTAACTTATTCGTTTTATGGGAGTTCGGGACTATTGTTGAAAGTGAGTTCGGATCTTTTTTCCCGCTGCTATATATAGGCGGTCTTGTTGTTGCATCTATTCCTGCACTGAAGAAACATAAGAATAATGTTAACTATAGCTCACTTGGAGCTTCTGGTGCAGTTAGTGCAGTCCTGATGGCTTTTATCGTAGCTCACCCAAGCCACACCCTTTTGTTATTCTTCATTATCCCTATACCGGCTATACTTGCTGGAATACTATTCTTTGTGTTTGAAAGAGCAATGATGGCAAAAGGGAAGACAGGAATAGCACATGATGCGCACCTTTATGGAGCCGCATATGGTTTGGTCTTTTCTTTCGTGAAAGATCCAAGTAGTATCTCAAGAATGATATCTGCTTTAATAGATGTTTTCTAAGAAAGCTCTAATTAGAGTAGAGGTATGTGAGCTTTTCTAATCGACTATACGGAACACATCTTCCTCAGGTAACTTCATAAAGTATCTCTCTCGAGCAACTCTCTCTAGTAAGGAAGGGTTTGTTTTTATTTCCTCGAGATGAATTATTAACTCGTTATTTTTCGAATTAGTTTCGTTCATTTCCGCCTTCATTTCATTAAGATCTATCTTTTCATTAATGATGTAAAACAGATCGACATCACTAATAAACATCACCCAAATCAAGGCCAAAATAGTTGTGGCAGAGTACCTATTTCTCAAAAGACTAACTATCCCTTTAGTTATCTTTCCCGTTAGTATTTTTTTGAATAGGTTATCACTCATATAACTATTAGTCTTTTTTCATGTCCACGTCCTTGCTGTCAGTATCCTTCTTGTTAGATTGTTTTTTTGTGCTTTTCTTTTTCTTTGACGGCTTAGTCTCCCCATCGTTTGATGTAGTTTCAAGGGCTTCGATGGCACCGCCTGGCATTTTTAAAGCACCTCCCTTTACTACTGTAATAGTTAGGTCTTCATCTCCTTTATTAAATTCAGCTAAAAGAAGATCTCCTTCCTCAACAGAAGAGTTGATAATCTCTTCAGCAAAGGGGTCTTCAAGATGCTTTTGAATAGCTCTCTTAAGCGGTCTTGCTCCGTATTTCTCGTCATATCCTTTATTCACGATGAAATCTTTAGCATCTTCAGATACTTCTAAGCCATAACCTAAGCTCTTAACTCTCTCAGATAAAGCAGATAGTTCGAGATCAATAATAGAGTGAATGTGCTCTCTTTTTAATGATTTAAACAACACAACATCGTCTATTCTGTTTAGAAATTCTGGAGCAAAAGTTCGCTTTAAAGCCTTCTGTATGATTCCCGCTTTATTGCTTTCTTCGTTGTCTGCCATTGTAGAAGTTGTGAACCCTACACCAGTGCCAAACTCAGCTAGTTGTCTCGCTCCGATATTCGAAGTAAGAATCATAACGGTATTTCTAAAGTCAATCTTTCGACCTAATGAATCAGTCATTAGTCCGTCATCAAGAGCTTGGAGAAGTAGATTGAACACGTCTGGGTGAGCTTTCTCGATCTCATCTAAGAGTACAATAGAGTAGGGGCGACGGCGAACTTTTTCCGTCAACTGGCCTCCTTCCTCATATCCAACGTATCCCGGAGGTGCACCAATAAGTCTAGTTACGGCAAATTTCTCCATATACTCACTCATGTCAATTCTGATTAGAGCATCGTCACTGTCGAACATAAACTTAGCTAATTCTTTTGCTAACTGTGTTTTACCGACTCCAGTAGGCCCTAAAAAGATAAATGACCCAATAGGCTTGTTTGGATCTTTTAATCCGGCTCTATTTCTCTTAATCGCTTTTACGACTTTCTTTATCGCTTCTTCCTGACCTATTACTCTCCCCTCAATATCCTTGTCCATACGAGCAAGTTTACCGCTTTCCTTTTCGGCTATCCTTTGAACAGGAATACCAGTCATCATAGCAACAACATCACCCACATGATCTTCTGTTACTGTGACTCGTAGGTTTTTACTTTCTTCTTCCCACTTGCGTTTCGCAGTATCTAACCTATCATTGAGATTTCGCTCAGTGTCTCTAAGTTTAGCAGCTTCCTCATAACGTTGACTCCGTACAACTCGAATCTTCTCTTCTTTTATACGATCAATTTCATCTTCAATCTCGAGTATCTCTTGAGGAACGTGAATGTTATTCAAGTGTACTCTACTTCCTACCTCATCTAGTGCGTCAATCGCCTTATCTGGAAGATGTCTGTCCGTAATATATCGGTCAGTCAATTTCACACAAGCAGCAATAGCTTCATCAGTGTAACTTACACTGTGGTGCTCCTCGTATTTATCTTTAATATTCTGTAAAATCTCCTTAGTCTCTTCAATAGATGTTGCTTCTACAAGTACTTTCTGAAAACGACGTTCTAAAGCACCATCTTTCTCAATATATTGACGGAATTCATCAAGTGTAGTAGCCCCTATGCATTGGATTTCGCCTCTAGCTAACGCAGGCTTGAACATGTTAGAAGCATCTAAAGAGCCACTTGCTCCCCCAGCACCCACTATTGTATGAATTTCATCAATAAACAGGATCACATCAGGAGATTTCTCAAGTTCGTTCATCACGGCATTCATTCTCTCCTCAAATTGGCCCCTGTACTTCGTTCCAGCAACTAAAGATGCAATATCCAAGGTGACAATTCGCTTTCCATAAAGCACACGACTTACTTTTTTCTCAATAATCCTTAAGGCCAAACCTTCAGCTATTGCACTCTTACCCACTCCAGGCTCTCCAATAAGTATAGGATTGTTCTTCTTACGGCGAGACAGGACTTGCGAAACCCTTTCTATTTCTTTCTGACGACCTACGATAGGGTCCAGTTTTCCTTCCTCGGCCATTTTCGTTAAATCCCGCCCGAAGTTGTCTAGCACTGGAGTTTTACTCTTAGATTCTGATTTCCTTTTTTGAGTGTTGCCAGGATTCCCAGCCCCTCCACTTGTCATGCCATCATCGTCGCTAGTCATATCGTTTTCTGATTTGGGACTATCTGAAAGCGGGAAGCTAATAGGCCCCTTGTTTTCTGATAGCATGTTTTCAAACTCTTCTTTAGCTATTTCGTAATCGATATTAAATGCTTCAAGTGATTTAGTAGCGACATTATCTTCGTCTTTTAGAATACTTAGTAATAAGTGCTCAGTTCCGATTGCTGAGTGTTTGAATATTTTAGCTTCTAAAAAGGTAAGCTTAAGAATTCGCTCAGCGTTCTTCACAAGCGGCATATTGCCAGCTGCAACAACACCTCCACTTAAAGGTCTGATAGAGCTTTCAACTAATTTACGTAGTTTTTGAACATCACAATTAAGTCCTTCCAGGATTCTAATCGCTGTTCCTTCACCTTCTTTAATTATTCCTAGAAGTAGATGTTCTACTCCAATGTAGTTGTGTTCCAAACGTAAAGCTTCCTCACGACTGAATTCAATTACTTCTCTAACTCTAGGTGAAAATTTTGCTTGCATATCTAATCCGTTTCTTTCAATAATGTGATTAACAACCTCCTATATATGTATAACGTTTCATATTATAAAACGTTGCCTTAGGGCATTTTCAAATCTACATGAATAAGTAGATTGTCAAATAGACGCCTTTTCTTCGTTATACACAAGAATTTTACTTCTATTGTGAAGAATTGAGTGTAAAAAGCTAATCTAAGAACACTAAGATTTCGTATTTTTGGGAACCCTGTGAGGTAACTGATTCTACGTGTGTTTGCGAAGAACAGGACACAGTAATTTTGACTATTAGCGGATATTATGGCAGAAGGAGAAAAGATCATCCAGATTAACATCACGGATGAAATGAAATCAGCTTACATCGACTACTCGATGTCAGTTATTGTTTCGAGGGCATTGCCCGATGTGAGAGACGGATTAAAGCCCGTTCACAGGAGAGTTTTATACGGAATGCTAGACCTTGGGGTGTACTCTAACAGAGCTCACAAGAAGTCCGCCCGTATTGTCGGTGAGGTATTGGGTAAGTACCACCCTCACGGTGACTCTTCGGTTTACGACACTATGGTTCGTATGTCCCAAGATTGGTCTTTAAGATACCCAATGGTAGATGGCCAAGGAAACTTCGGAAGTATAGATGGTGACAACCCCGCCGCTATGCGTTACACGGAGGCAAGGCTGAGAAAGACCGCAGAAGCTATGCTTGGCGATCTTGACAAGGATACCGTTGATTTCGCTCCCAATTTTGATGATAGCTTAAAAGAACCGACAGTTCTTCCAGCTAAGCTACCAAACCTTCTAATAAACGGTGCGTCAGGTATAGCTGTCGGTATGGCAACGAATATGCCGCCCCACAACCTTTCTGAGGTCTTAGATGGTGTAAATCACTACATTGAAAACGAAGATTGTTCTGTTGAGGATTTAATGGAGTTCGTAAAAGCACCGGATTTCCCAACGGGAGGTATTATACACGGTGTTACTGGAGTTCACGAAGCTTTTAGAACAGGTAGAGGTAAAGTTGTTGTTAGAGGTCGCACTCATTTTGAAGAAACGAAATCAGGACGAGAAGTTATTATCGTTAATGAGATTCCGTATCAGGTTAATAAAGCTGATATGGTTCGCAAAACTGCGGACTTAGTAAATGATAAGAGAATAGAGGGAATAAGCGAAATCCGTGATGAGTCTGATAGAAACGGTATGCGTATCGTTTACGAACTTAAGCGTGATGCGATACCTAATGTTGTCCTCAATAAACTATATAAGTATACTGCGTTACAAAGCTCATTTTCAGTCAATAACATTGCCCTTGTAAAAGGAAGGCCTGTGATGCTGAACTTGAGAGACATGATTCAACACTTTGTTGAACATCGTCATGTAGTTGTTGTACGACGCACTCAGTTTGAACTAAGAAAAGCGGAAGAAAGGGCACACATATTACAGGGATTAATTATTGCTCTAGATAATATTGATGAAGTAATCAAGTTAATCCGTGCAAGTTCTTCTCCGGAGGAGGCGAGAACAGGTTTAATGGACACCTTTAAGTTGAGCGAGCTTCAAGCGCGCGCTATCCTTGATATGCGTCTCCAAAAGCTTACGGGCCTTGAAAGAGATAAGCTACGTGCTGAGTTCGATGAGTTAATGGCGCTAATAACTGATCTTAAGGACATTCTAGAGAATAAGAGCCGTAGAATGGCTGTTATTAAGGAAGAACTTCAGGACGTACGCGATAAGTTTGGTGACGAGAGACGCTCAACCATAGAATTTAGTGGAGCAGAGGTCAGCATTGAAGATATGATACCGGATGAACAGGTTGTTATCACAATTAGTCATGCTGGATACATTAAACGAACTCGATTAGCTGAATACAGGAACCAATCCCGTGGTGGAGTAGGAGCTCGTGGGTCTTCAACTAGACAAGAGGATTTCTTAGAAAACATCTTCACAGCGACGAACCACAACTGGTTACTCATATTTACTCAGCTGGGTAAGTGCTTCTGGATGCGCATTTTCGAAGTGCCAGAAGGGTCAAAACTCTCGAAAGGAAGAGCTATTCAGAACCTAATTAATATTGGGCTGGATGATAAAGTTTTGGCATATATACCTGTCAAAGACATTAAAGACCCTGAGTATGCAAATGCAAATTATGTAGTTCTTGCTACTAAACTGGGACTTATTAAGAAGACTAGCCTTGAAGCTTACAGCCGTCCAAGAACTAATGGAATTAACGCCGTTACTATTCGTGATGGAGATGAATTACTACAAGCACGTCTGACTAATGGTGAGAGCGAGGTGATTATCGGGCTGAAATCTGGTAAAGCTATCAGGTTTAATGAGTCTAAAACTCGTGCTGTCGGTAGAACAGCAATGGGGGTGAAGGGTATTACACTTGGTGGCCCAGATGATGAGGTGATCGGAATGGTTTGCGTTAATGACTCAGAGAGCTCAATTCTGGTAGTTTCAGCAAATGGATACGGTAAGCGTTCAGCTGTCGATGATTACAGAATCACTAATAGAGGTGGAAAAGGTGTGAAAACACTCCAAATCACTGAGAAAACGGGTAACTTGATTTCCATACTTAATGTCACTGACGAGCACGATTTGATGATCGTAAACAAATCAGGTATTACAATTAGGATGTCTGTTGAAGATCTCAGAGTGATGGGACGTGCTACACAAGGAGTGCGTTTAATCAGCCTGAGAGGCAAAGACGAGATTGCTTCTGTTTGTAGAGTTCCTAAAGCTGATGACGAAGAAGACGTTGAAGGTTCTGACGGTGATTCGGAAACTACTGAAGAAGGATCGACTGAAGGATCGACTGAAGCTGAAAAACTAGCGGATGATGCCCCAGATGTTACGGATAGTTCTGATGAGCCTGAAGATTCTGACGAGCCTGAAGATTCTGAAGAGCCTGAAGATTCTGAAGAGTAATTTAGATATTTATAGATAGGCATGAACTTTGTAATACACGAATTAGTGTCTTTCGACTTTGTGTAATTACTTTTACGATATTATAACATCTCTTAGAAAACAAATCAATAGATTTTTATGAAACAGTTCTTAATGATATTCGGTCTTCTAATGGCTTTTACAGCATTAGGCCAAAAGGAAGTAGTCTCAGCATATAACGCTAATAAAGATGGTGATTATCGTGCTGCTGCAACCTATATAGACCAGGCTATTTTAATAGAAAAAGCTAACGTAAAAGATAAAACTTGGCGCTACAGAGGGGATATCTACTTGAATATTTCACGTGACTCTTCATACGCAATCGAGTATCCTAATGCTTTACGAATTGCTATGGAAAGCTTCTTGAAAGCTGGAGAACTGGACGTGAAATCTCGCTATACCGATGAAATAAGATTTGGTTTAGCACAAGTTCAAACCGAAGCAAACGGAAAAGGGATTAATCATTATAATACTTCTACATTTGACGCTGCTGGAAGCTCGTTTGACTTAGCGGCCGAGGTGGCACGTGGGTTCGGAATGGTTGATACAATGGCTATCTATAACGCAGCATTGTGTTACGAGAAAGCGGACTTAGTCGATCTAGCAATCCAACGTTATTCAGATTGCGCAGAGATAGAGTACCAAGTTCCTAATGTTTTTCTATTTATAAGCTCTTTATATCGCAGTGCTGATAATGACGAAGCGGCGCTTAAAACGTTACAAGATGCCCGTGTAACATATCCTAGAGAGCAGAGTCTCATTATCGAGGAGTTAAATATTTACCTTACAAACCAAGACTTTGAGAGAGCAAAGTCGAACCTTGAGTTAGCTGCTGAGCAGGATCCTACGAATGAAATTCTTTGGTTTTCATTAGGAAGTGTGTTTGATAATCTCGGAAACGTAGATGAGGCTGTAACGGCTTATCTTAAAGCAATAGAAGTGAAAGCTGATTACTTTGACGCAAACTACAACCTAGGAGCTTTGTACTTTAACCAAGCTGTACAAGGAATAAATGAGGCTAATGAATTGTGGAAGCCCAGGATGACTAAGTCTCAAGCCACAGCACAAAAGAAACTTGAAACAGATTCTAAAGCACTATTCGTTACAGCTAGACCATATCTTGAAGAAGCCCACGCTGTAGACGCTATGGATATCGAAACTATCCGATCACTAAAGGATATATATGCACGTACAGGAGAGGACGATAAGTTCTTAGAGATGAATGCACTACTTAAATCAGCTGCCAAATAATTGTCAGCTATATAGAAAGGAGTGTTTAACAGTTAGTTCATCTATCATATTCAATTAAAATAGCATTTTACATAATATCTATTATCATTCAAAAGGGGTGATTTTTATTTATTGAAGTTTATCGAATTATTTAGTATGAATACAGCGTTAATTGAAATGAAGTATGTACTTTTGCACCGTTGTTTTAAGGAGGTGTGGCAGAGTGGTCGAATGCACCGGTCTTGAAAACCGACGTACCTCACGGTACCGGGGGTTCGAATCCCTCCACCTCCGCAACTACAATTAAACCCAGAGCATGCTCTGGGTTTTTTCATGCCTAAAATTAAGAGTATTTAAGTGTTTCACTTTTACCTACTATAAACCTATTTTTACAGCATGATAAGATTGTTAAGCGTTCTACTTTTTATTCTTACTATTGATGGTGTTTGCGCCCAAACTACGGGTATTGAAGTCCTCAGGTATCAATTAGCTAACGAAGGAGCATACATAGATGTATGCATAGAGATCGCGCCGAATGACATGAAGATTGAGTTAGAAGACACAGTTTGGCATTCAACTGCTAACATTACTGTATTACTAGAGCAAGAAGGTGAGATAACAGGAGTAAGAAAAATTAATTTATCAGGTCCTGAAACTTGTGATTCCACTGAAGCGTGGTCGTCTAGTCACTTACATATTGAAAGATTCAAGATAGATCCGGGTAATTACATTACGACAGTACTAATCGACGGTCTGGATTACGAACTACAAGAAGATGTCTTAATTCCACTAAGCGGGACACCAATGTTGTCCGATGTAATGCTCGTAGAAGCTTATTCTAAGAGCGTTAAGGGTGAAGAAACAGAGTTTTCTAGATCGGGAATGAACATAATCCCACTTGTAGACACAAGGATTTCGCCTGAAGCTCGTATAGCGAAGTTTTACGTTGAGCTATACAACATAGACCAAGTCGTAGGTAAAGACTCTCTATTCCTAATGTCATTTGGGTTCACCGGTAGCGATGGACGTCTTTCACTTAACCACACAAGGTATTTGAGACTACGAGCAGATAATATCCTCCCCGTTTTTGAGACTTTGCCCGTAGATGTATCTGTCCCACCTATAGAGGGCGGATTATTGAAGATCGAAATAAGAACCAGAGAAGGACATTTAGTCACCTCTATAGATTACCCCGTAAGTCGTTGGACTGCAAATGATGGAGAGTCGAATGATGTACCGCTATTAAATTTCGCAACTCACTGGGACGACGTAGACCAGCTATACCGTCACCTCGAAGATCACCTTCCCATTGCCTCTCCTACTCAACAGAATACAATACTTCATACTCTAAAGCATTCGAGGGATTTACATATGATGAGTGGTTTCCTTGAGCATTTTTGGGTCAGTCGCAATCCTGAAAACCCTCAACAAGCTTGGCAGAATTATTCTCATGAAGTAATGGTTGTCGATAGTGTATTCGGGGGATGCAGAAGCGGGCACGGAGCTGATACAGACCAGGGATATGTGTATCTTAAATATGGAAGACCAAACACAATTGTACAAAGACTTCACGGAACTGATTACTATCCGTACGAGATTTGGCATTATCACCACACATTAGGTTTGTCGAATAGAAGATTTTTATTTTACGCACCTCACGTAGTTGGAGAGTGTTTAGAGATTTTACAAACTGATTTGCCTGGTGAAAAGAGAAATGACGATTGGATAGAGATCTTAAAGTCAAGGGAGAACAGATTAAGAGTAACGGATTCTCAACTTAATAGACTCAATCCTAGGGATACATTTTCTAGAGAAGAACCTGAAGATTTATACTACAACCCTAGATGAACACGATAGTAGCCATCCTTAACTGGAACGGACTTGATCATTTAAAGGCATACTTACCTTCAGTTGTAGAGTTTTCTACGGGGGAAATTTACGTTATAGATAATGGTTCTACAGACGATTCTGTAAAGTGGATAAACGCGAACTACCCTAATGTTTCAGTAATAGAATTACCTGAAAATATCGGTTTTGCGGGTGGTTATAATGCTGGTTTCAACGAGATCAAAGCAGATAGATATATACTCCTAAACTCAGATGTTAGAGTTACCGAGGGATGGATGGATGCCGTTAACAAATCTATGGATGATAATAATTGGACCGCTTGCGCACCTCTCATCCTAGACGATAAAAACCCTAAATACTACGAATATGCAGGGGCTGCTGGCGGCTTTATTGATAAGGATGGGTTTATGTTTTGCGCTGGCAGGTTATTCGACGCGATTGAAAAAGCGGACGACACCTATAAACATGATAAAGAAGTGTTTTGGGCCTCGGGTGCTGCACTATTTGTGGATTCCAAGGTTTGGAGTGAAATCGGCGGTCTTGATTCCGATTTGTTCGCTCATATGGAAGAAATAGATTTATGTTGGAGGTTAAAGAACCGTGGTTACAAGGTCGGGGCTTGTCGAAATGCTCGCGTTTATCATTTTGGAGGTGGGACTTTAACCTCATCCAGTCCTCGCAAGGTTTTTCTCAACTTTCGCAACAATCTTTTGATACTCTTAAAAAACCAAACCGGTTATCCCCTACTCTTCATTTATCGAAGACTAATACTAGATGGAATAGCGGGATTAAGATTCTTAATGAGGGGAGAAATTACTTACTTTTTAGCTGTTGTAAAAGCGCACCTAGCCTTCTATATCATGATTCCCTCGACCCTAGTAAAAAGGCGACAAGAGATAGCAGCACGCAATACTCACAACGCTAATAGAGTTGGATTCTTTAAGAAGAGTATTCTAATTGAGTACTTCCTGAATAAATCTAAGTCTTTTACGGACCTGGATACTACCGATTTCGAATAGACTATAAAGTCTAGGGCTTCAACCATAAGTTCTTACTAAATCCCATCTCGATTTGTACGTGTTTAGTCGTCGATGAGAACTCATGCTCCATTATTACCATACACAATTGCGTTATGGTTAGGCTGTACGTTTGGCTTAAATGGAGTAACTGCATTATCATATGTTTTCTATACGTGGCTTATACTTGGGTGTTGGATAGCATTTGGATGGAAGTATTCGTTTACGTCATTAAGGATGCTGCTGTTTTTAGTTTGCGGTTTCATAGGTTTTGGGAGGTCGTGTTTAGAAATTCATAATCGACCATACCCAGATGGAGGGTTTCATCTTATGACTATAACTTCTTGTAAACCCCTAGCGGTTTCACATGGAGAAAATATTTATGGCTACGGGAGGACTGAAGAGGTCGGGAAAGTAGCTTTTATTTGGCCTAAACAAATAAAATTTCCCTCAAGTAAATTAAGGGCATTAGGTAAATGGGAGGAATTCCCTCCTCCTTCAAAATATAGATCCTTTGATTTCCGTAAATATTACGAATCGCTAGGATGTCGTGGCGTTTTTAAGCCCGCCTACACCTCTGAAAAGGCATTACAACTACCTAAAACGTTCCCCGAACTATTCAGGTCGAAAATGGCCTCAATTATCGAGCGCGCAGAGGTCGAGACACCTGCCGACGGATTCCTCATGGGATTGTCGACGGGAGATAAGAGCATGATAAATCGCGAAATGAAAGATCTATTCGCGAATGCTGGTCTTGCTCATCTTCTAGCAGTCAGTGGATATCACGTAGGGCTAGTGGGGTTTATTCCTCTTTTGCTTTTGCGAAGCAGAAGACGGGAGATTAGATGGATTGCTATGATAGGGCTGATGCTTATTTGGGCATTTATTATTGCATGCGGAAGCCCTTGGTCAGCTGTTAGAGCGGGTATAATGATAAGTGTAGGGTGTTTATCAAGGTGGTTTGGGAGATCAATCCTTCCATGGCAAAGTTTAGCTCTTGCTGCATGGGTAGTCGTATGGATAGATCCATGGGCTCCTCAACAATTGGGAACTCAGTTGAGTTTTGCTGCTACAGCAGGAATATTAGCAGTAGTGTCAAGCCCAAAGTGGTTAATATTAAGAATTCCTATAGCTGCTCAGTCCGCTACGATGGCATGGGCTGCATCGGCGTTTAATCAATTACCAATTTTGTTTTTACCCCTTAATGTTTTGGCGAGCTTAGTTGTCACTTTAGTAGGTGTGTTACTCGGTTTAGGGGCTGGGTTAAGTGGTGTTTATCCGTCGTTAAGTAACGAATTAGTGATGATTGGTGGTAACGTTGTAAACCAGTGTTTGGTCTATTTACAAAGAATAAATGATGTTATCCCTCTTGCTTATGAAATCAAGTCTAGTCAAATGTACATAGTGGCCTCAGTAGCTGTTTGGGGATGGTTGTTAAGTTCTACTATTCCCCAAATGTTAGCTCGAATCATATCGGCTACAGCAGTTGCTTTTGTGACCTTAAACCTGTTAGATCTACTAGTTAATCTTTAATATGGTTGTTATGACTTGATCGACATACCCCTCCCATTCTGGAATGTCTGCAATAGGTAAAATTGCGTTTACGCGGTTGTTTCTGCGGGAATATATTGCTTCTACAAAAAATCCGTCTAGTTTGAAAATACATAGGATATATCTGTTCTCAACAATACGTTGAGCTAGACAGACGCCGTTGTCCCACATATAACTTGTCTTCTCATCGAGAGGTAGTCGGTTGAATAGATTGAGTTCCATAATAATTGTTGTTAGATAATATTCTCTACGTTACTTAATCATAATAGGTTTCAATAATTCTGAAAAAATATAGAAAGTTCAGACTACCTTAGCTTTATGGAGAGAATTCATTTAGTCGAATGCCCTAGGGATGCATTACAGGGTTGGCCCTACCCCGTCTCAACTGATGATAAAATTGCTTATTACAGAACACTATTAGATGTAGGATTTGACACTTTAGATTTAGGATCTTTTGTCTCTCCTAAAGTTGTCCCTTCAATGGCTAATACGGATAAAGTAATAAATATTCTCGAAGATGAGGGGCTTTTGAGAAAAGATGGAACTAGAGCATTAGTAATAGTAGCTAACGAAAGAGGAGCTGAGAGAGCATCGAAGTTTGAATCTATACAGGATATCGGTTTCCCTCTTTCTCTATCTGAGACATTTCAGCAAAAGAACACGGGTGCAAGTATTGAAGAAGCTTTTTTAAGATTAGATAACATTCAAAATACTTGTTCCAATAATTCTAAGCGTCTTGTTGTTTACCTAAGCATGGGGTTTGGCAATCCTTATGGTGAAGACTGGCATCCAGAGATGTTAACTGAATTTTCAAACCGACTAAATTCTGAATTAAGTGTTGAGGTTATTGCCTTGAGTGATACGGTGGGTAATGCTGATGAAGAGACTGTTGAGAAGGCATTCTCTGCTGTAATTAGTGATCTGCCTAAAGTAGAGTTTGGCGCACATTTACATCTGCATGCTACTGCTGGTATGAAAAAAGTAGAGGCAGCTCTCAGAGGAGGCTGCCTTAGATTTGATGGAGCGATAAGAGGAATTGGAGGATGTCCTTTAGCTCAAGATAGTTTAGTGGGAAATGCTCCTACTGAGCGTCTAGTCGAGTTGTTTACTAATAAAGGCTTATGGAATATTAGTAACGAAAGAGCTTGGAGTCAAGCTCAAAGTATGGCAGCTTCAATATTTGCCGAACACTAAAAATAAAAGCCAAATCAGTTTAAACTGTGATTGAATTCAATAAAGCCATACTTAGGTTTAAATAAGTATATAGTTTCAAATCTGAGTACTGATATATGTATACGGTAGTGTTTCATAGGAATATTTTCTACCCCTCTTACGCTTATTTAAGATAAATAGTTACACTTTGATATTTATGCCAAAGTCACATATGCAATTCCTAGCCCTAACAGAGTTGCTACAAGCTTTCTTAAATTAAAACTATGCCCCTCCCCGCTCTCGAACAGCACTGTGGTTGATACATGCAGTAGTATTCCTATGACTAACCCATTAGTTGCCGCTAAAATGGTGTCTATATTTCCTGATGAAATTGCGTTCGAATGAATTACGATGTCATAGAAACACATTCCAGCTAATGGCATAAGGCCGAAAAATGTAATTAAACTCCACCTTACAATTCTTGTTGCTCCTGTAGATTTAATGAGCCCCATTAAGACTAATGCAACTGGCAATTTATGAAGCGCTAATCCAATAAACAATGCAGATCCTATTGCCGTTGAAGCATGAACATGTACGTGCACATGACCCATAGTATTTACAGCCACAGCACCTTCGGCAAGTGGCATAGACTCAAGAAATGCGTGAAGGCAAAGGCTTGCAATCGCAGCCCATGGCATTACATTAGAGTGATTATGACTAGGTGAAAGATGAACGTGTCCGTGTTCAAGCCCTTTAGATATGTATTCGAGGAAGATTTGGACTAAAAAACCTATTAAAACAAAAGTCCCCGCAATTGAATGAAAACGGAAAGCTTCAGGTACAAGGTGAAGGAAAATAAGCCCCATAATGTAAGCCCCTCCGAAAGCTAGGATAATAGAGAGATTCCGCATGGCTTTCTCTCCCATAATCTCCAAGGCGAGCCCTCCAATAATAGCTACTAATAAAAGTGATAAACCTGTCAATAACATTAAACTTCCATTTTTCGAGCGACTAAAATACATCGAGGAGAACTAGAACTATGCATACCTAATTCATAATCGCCATAAATACTTTCTACAATTAATCCAACTTTACCTAATAACACGCTTAATTCCTTGTGAGACCAGGCATATACTTGCTCTACATGTGTATGTCTTTCCCCATCAGATTCTATAAAAGAAATTGACTTTTGTATAAAATCACCTGAAATTCTTCTGTTTATTTCAAAAGTATAAGCGCCCTTAGTAATGGACTCTGTTGGGGTTAAGTTGTCTATTGTCATCTGAAGATTAAGGTAATCCAGAACTAAAACGCCGTTTGGTTTTAAAGCTTTACTAAATCCTTCAACCACCTTGTAATGATCCTGTTTGTCTGAGAAGTATCCAAAACTTGTAAATAAGTTAGTCACCAAATCAAATTGATCGTGCCACGCCGTTTCATTTCTTAAGTCTCTCAGATCTAAAACCTTAAAAAAAGTACTTAATTTAAGTTTATTCGATCTTTTCTGTGCCATTTCAATACTTTGTGGACTTAAGTCAAATCCAGCTACATCATACCCTAATTGTGCCCAAGCAAAGACGTGTCGTCCAGCACCACAACCAGCGTCAAGAACTTTGAAACCACTATTTCCTAGGTGAATATGTAGTTGATTTATTAGATCCTTTGCCTCGTCTTCATCTCTATTGCCGTATAATAAGTGATAAGCATGTGAATTAAACCATGAGGCAAACCAGTCATCGTCTGTTTTCCACAGTTCATAATTAATTTCTCTTTTCATTTGATGCAAAAATGAGGAATTCAACACGTAATTTCGATTAATGTCTGACTTAAACTTTTCTAACCGCAAAACAAATCCGCAATCCTTTATGCCACAGGGAGATACGGTGGTGGTGGGTTATGCCGGCGAGTTTAAACCTGTGACTTCCGATTTTTTATTAGGCTGGCTTGAGAGACTAAATGCAGAAAACAGTTCTCTTTCTAGAATAAAATCGAAAAGAATATTTAGAGCTGCCGTCGAATTGATACAGAACCTGATTCATCATTCACATTCCTCCAATTCTACTTTTCTAGTATCTAAATCTGAAGACGGAAAGATATACACTTTAATGTCTACAAACCCTGTAAACACAATACAAGCAGACAAATTAGCTTCTGCTATAAATTCAATAAAGGATACTGATGATGAGGATTTGAGGGGGTTGAAATTGAATGTCCTAGAAAGAGAGTCAAGAAGTTCTCACGGAGGTGGAGGAATGGGGCTTTTAGATCTTACCTTACTTTCTTATGGGAATATTAGCTATGAATTCTTACCTTGGTCAGAAGGTTTACTCCTTTATTGCCTAACAGTTCAAATACATTCAATTCCTTCATAACATGGAGAATATCATTATTAACAGCACATCTAAAACTCCTGAAGTTGCCTTTTTAGCTGAAGCAAGGACTATGAAATTGTCAGGAAGAAGCATCCCTGAGAACTCTATCGATTTCTTTGCACCCCTCATTGAATGGGCTGATGGCCTATGTAGTATAGATGGATTTGTAGAAGTTAATATTAGATTGGAGTACTTTAATACGAGTTCATCTAAATGCCTGATGGACCTATTAAAGCGTATCGAGTCCTCTTCAGTCGACGCTTGCGTAAATTGGTTTTACGAGGAAGAAGATGAAGATATGCTTGAAGCGGGTGAAGATTATGATGCTATAATTGATCTTCCGTTTAAGCTAATTGCTACCGAGACACTTTAAAACTTCTATCTTTTCCAAAAGGCATCCACCTTAAAAAAGCCCAGGCTATGGCAGTCATAAGCCATAAAACAAAAACATTAAAGTATAGTGTTCTGATTTGTAGTCCCGCTATTCCTTTTGTTGGTGAAAAATATGGAGCATTAAAACCATTAACATACCTAGTGTGGTGATGAATAGGTGAAGCTGTGGGTTTCAATCCTTCAACTAATTCAAGGATTCTCACTGTTCTGTCTTCCTGTAGAACCCATTCGGCGATCTCCTCATTATAATTAGTGTCACGCAATGAGTCGAGTTCCTTTTTTGCGATTAACCCCATTTTTCTAGTATCCTTATCTCTAAATGCTTTATGGTATGCAGCTCTGAAAGCTTCGTTCCATAACGACCTGTTTTCAACCCCTTTTTCAGGAGGTGTAACACCCCAAACCATAAGATCATTGCTTGCCCTCTCCCACTCTCTCTCTATCCATTTTAGATCTTTTTTTGACTTGCAAATTGCTTCCAACCAAAAATCACGTCTCCACGCAGAATGCCTGATTATATCATCTAAATCAGAAAACTGTACTTCATATGCGTTTTCTCTATAAGAGTGAACAGCTAAGGCCTCAAACCCCCATCTTGACACCATTATATCTCCTAAAAACGGTACTTGAGTGTTATGAGTGAACCACGTATTAAATCTATCAAATCTTACGATTGCCCCACCAAATATGATTTGTGGAATTATTAAGAGTGGAATAATCATGTAAATAACCTTAGCAGACTTGAAAGCAGCTGAAATGTTTAATCCTAATAAATTCCCAAATGTTGAGACACTAAATAGGACTATCACATGAATCCAGAAGAATCCTGGTATTTCGAGGATGTAATGAGAAACAGCAACAAAGCCAATAGTTTGAATGGCTGACGCAATAAAGCTTACTGCTGTCTTAGCTTTCAGATAGCTCCCCCATCTAAGAAACAAAAATCTTTCTCGCCTGAGCAAAGCTCTATCCTTATGTATCTCTTCTGCACTAACACTAAGTCCTAAGAACAATGCGACAATAACTGAAATAAAGAGAAATTGAGGAATATTCTCACTAGTTCTATATATGTACTCACCTCCATCTGGGGTAAACTTCATAAATAGTGCAAGTAATGCTGCTAACATTGGCGCCTCTAGGAGGTTAACTAGTAAATACTGCTTATTAGTGCACTTCGATGAAAAGTCCCTGAAGAAATATGTTTTAAACTGAGAAAAAGCAGAAGGAGTGCTATTAGGAGCTGATAGAGGCGGAAGTCCATTGACTTCGGCTTCATCAGCCTTGCCTATAATCACATTGTAAAAGTCGTTCCACTCCTTAGGCTCTATTCTACGAGTGTCAGAAAGGTTTCCATATTCGTCAACAACCCGAGATTCGATAATTTCGAAAATCTGTTCGGGGCTGATATTTCCACATTGAATACAAGCGGCGTGATCAGGGTCGACTTGGTTTGTGAGTTCTTTAAAATATGGAATCGTAGAGGTAGGGTCACCGTAATAGATGGGGTATCCTCCTTGATCTAGAATGAAGAATTTATCGAACAGCTTGAATAAATCAGACGATGGCTGGTGAATAACTGCAAACACAAGTTTTCCTCGATGTGACATCTCCTTTAGAAGATCCATGATTTGAATCGAATCGTGACTTGAAAGCCCAGATGTAGGTTCGTCAACAAAAAGAACCATAGGTTCTCTAATAAGTTCTAATGCAATATTTAGACGTTTTCTTTGGCCTCCCGAAACAGTTTTATCGAGAATAGACCCTACCCTTAAATCCTTTATCTCCCACAGACCTAAGCTTGAAAGTGTTGTGTCTACTTTCTCTTCTATTTCCTCATCAGATAATTTGCCGAATGTGAGTTTCGCACTATACCTGAGATTCTCTCGAACAGACAGTTCGGCGATTAACGCATCCTCCTGAGCGATATGACCGATAGTACCTTGAATAAGTCTTGAGTCTTTATGGATATCAACACCATTAATCAGGACTTTTCCAAAGGATGGTTTTATAGTGCCATTTAAAACATTGAGAAGAGTTGATTTTCCAGAACCACTCCCTCCCATTATTCCGACTAAATTACCTTCTCGTTCAGATATATTAAACTGATGAAGGGCTTGTTCCTTAGGGAATTTGAAATAGTGAGAGACATCTTGAGCGGAGAAGGAAATTTTAGGTAGATCAGGAGTATCGAGGAATCTTCGGACTAAATCACTGAAAAACACTCTCGTAGTTTTAGCTTCTTTTAATACGGATCCTGGAACCATTATAGCTACGGAGCCTCTAGGTACTTTCTGACTGTTTAGATAAACTGAGGGTGCTCCGAAATATTTAACAAGAAATAATGTCTCGTTTGCTAGGCGGTATCCGACAAGTGAGCCTTCAAGAGAATTGGTTTGGTCTTCAGATGAGATAACAAAACTCCCTTCGATAGACTCTATTAAGGGGCCTTCAGTAGCAACTAAAGCATGAATCCCATCAATATCGTTTTTGTTAAGTAAAAAGGAAGCGCAGACTACGTCCAAATATTCCACGGAACTTGGGTGACCGTGCGTTGACTTGACAAATTCTAGGAGACGTAAGTAAACTATGCATTTATCTCTGTGTGCAAGCTCTTTATTGATACTCGTACAAGTACGCAACACTTTAGTGGAGAGCATTGCAAGTCTTTTTGCTTCAGATAGTTTGTCGGCGTTCTTTTTTAATTGAAAAACTTTTAGGTGCTCGTCATATCTTGTCAGGTAATAATCCACAACTTTCTTAGGTAATCTTTCGCGTAGATACCTGCTAGCCGCCTGTCGGCCTATAAATTCCTCCTTTTCTGTGCGCCCTGATGCAAATAGAGCGAAGAGTTGAGTTAATGCATCTAGAATACCTGTTGTCATCAATTGTGAAGTTGCAGCATTTACTGACGTATTACGCAAACAAACTCAATAAGTTTCCTTCAAAAACACAAACGTTTTGAACGAACATAAAATGGCATGTGCAAAAACGTCTTACTGACGCTCATAACAGCCTCTATCTGGGCTGAAAGTTGACCTCGGAAGTCCGTCTAAATCCGACGATACGTCTGCAGCATCAAATGGAGGCATCGATGATATTCCATTCCAAATACTACTGTTACCCTCTAGTCGGAAATTTCTATTGATTGTAGACGTAAAAGGAGGTTCAAGATCTATGGTACAGTTATCACCAATAATGTTCAAGGGGAAGTCTTCGTCTTGAACGTCGACACTGCACGACGTGAAGATTTGGTCAGTATAAAACGATGGGTCAAGGATGCTTGACACGAGCTCATCAAAGTCATTTAAGGTAGCATTATTACCCCAAATTAGGCAGTTTCTAAACTCCGTGCTGCTTAGGAATGGTCTGTGTTGGATAATGTCCCCACTGCTTTTATACCAATCACTGATGTAGACAGTAGCCCCCTGTCTGAATGAGCTACTAGTCCAATAATTAGCGAATGTACTCAGGTGCATTATTATTTCACCACCCAGAGTGAATGCACCACACGCTTCGCCACAATCCGTGAATAGGTTATTTAATCCATGGATAAATCCACCCTGCGAAAGCAATCCAATAGACGACATATTCGTAATTTCTGAATTGGCAATTTTAAGAGCATACTCTGCTCCAGTTGCCACACTATCTACCCAAAGCCCAACGGTTCCGTTTTTGAAAACGGCGTGGTTAATTGATGAATTCAATGACCTATCAAGCCACACCCCTCCTCTACTAACAGTGAAATAAACATTTTCGCCTTCATATTCGAATTCTATAGGAAATTCAAGCCCCCATTGACCTGGGTAATCTGAATAACTATCTTCTAGTCTATCTCCTTGGAAAATAACCTTTTCATTTAATGTACCCTCTATTTGAAGCGTCCCTCCTTGCACCCATATCCCACTTCCATTATGAACATACACCTCTGCTCCTGCCTCTATGGTCAACGTGCATCCTGGACTCACCCTTATAGGGCCATATATAACGTGAGGTAAATCACTACTCCACACTTCATCACAATCTAAAATATTTTCAGGAGGATTACTTGAGTCAAACCAATTTCCAGGTTGGTGGTGAAAATTGGCATTCCTTCCATACGCAATCAATTCAACAAATTGATCGGACCCATTACTTCTGAATCTTAATAGATCTTTATTAATAAACGCAGAAGTACTACTTGTAGGGTCTACAGTAACCTCAACGAAAATAAATAAACTATCGTTAGGCAGAATTGTCACGTCTTGAACACTAGTAATAGGATATCCATTTTCATCCAAACCTTGTCCGTCAATATTGATTCTGTAATCACTCCCCAGACCATCTACAAGTTCAATTTTATCTATTAAAACAGCCTCATCATGCGGATTTATTACGGATAAATAAAGGCTTATAGACCCTATAGTTGTGAAAACTGAGTCGAAAAGTAATGTGTCATGAGAGAATTCAAGTTTATCATTGGGGTTAGATGTATAATTTATTTTAGTGCAGCTTTGTAGCCCCAACCACATTGAAACTACCCCCACAAATAATATTATTATTCCTCTCTTACTCATAGTGCAAATATGGCCATCTTTACCCCATGGAACGAACACATAACAAATTCCTTTCTCAACTTTCTACTACTGATGAAATCCTTCATAAAGTAGTAATGAAACAAGGGGTTATTTTATTGCCCACAACGGACACTCCTTTTCGAAATTTAATTCGAATCATTACAGGTCAGCAATTAAGCGTTAAGGCTGCGGACACAATTTATAAAAGAGTAGAAAACCACTTAGGAATCGGATACTCTCCTGAATCAGTACTCAATACTGACGATTCTGTGTTCAGATCGTTGGGGTTAAGCCGTTCTAAAACAAGTTACGTTAAAGCAGTTGCAGAAGCAGCTGGCCCAGATTGCTCAAACTTTGATGAGTTTAATAATCTCACGAACGAAGAAGTACTTAAGCGTCTTATAGCTATAAGAGGAATCGGATTATGGAGTGCTCAGATGTACTTGATGTTCCATTTATGCAGAACAGATGTATTTGCGCCAGGAGACTATGGATTGCGAAAAGCAATGTCTAAACTGTACGGGTACGATACTGAGGGAAAAGATGCTATATGGGAAGAAAGAGCAGCGATTTGGGCTCCTTACAGAACTTTCGCTAGCCTTCACCTGTGGAAGTACCTCGATAATAAGTAAATGCAGCGGGGTTTATCCCAAGTATCCCTTAAGGATCTTACTTCTGCTAGTATGCTTCAAACGACGAATGGCCTTCTCTTTAATTTGACGAACACGCTCACGAGTTAGGTCAAATCTCTCTCCTATTTCCTCTAAAGTCATGGGATGCTCACCATTTAAGCCGAAGTATAAACGAATAACATCTGCTTCACGTGGAGTTAGTGTTCGAAGAGAGCGCTCAATTTCCTTACGCAAACTCTCGGTCATCAACGAATCATCTGGAGAAGGTGAATCACCTGTTCTAAGAACGTCGTACATAGTACTAGAGCTCTCATCACCTTCTTTAAGTGGAGCGTCCATACTCACGTGACGACCTGCATTCTTCAAACTCTGTTTTACTTCGTCAAGCGTCATATCAAGAGACTCCGCAAGCTCAACTGCAGTAGGAGGTCTCTCAAACTCTTGCTCAAGACGAGCAAAGGCTTTGTTAATCTTATTGATAGACCCAATCTTGTTTAGCGGAAGACGTACAATACGACTTTGCTCAGCAAGAGCTTGTAGAATACTTTGACGGATCCACCAAACAGCGTATGAGATAAACTTAAAACCACGAGTTTCATCAAATCTCTGAGCGGCCTTTATTAGTCCTAGATTACCCTCATTAATAAGGTCGGGAAGAGATAACCCTTGATTTTGGTATTGCTTAGACACAGACACAACAAAACGTAAGTTAGCTTTCGTTAGCTTCTCGAGAGCTTCTTGATCACCTGCTTTAATCTTACGGGCTAGCTCTACCTCTTCTTCCGCGGTAATCAAGTCTACACGACCGATTTCCTGGAGGTATTTATCTAGCGACGCGGTCTCCCTATTGGTTACCTGTTTCGTTATTTTTAGCTGCCTCATGTGCTTTGTTTATACTTAATACCAAACTTTATTCTAAACGCTAACTCCTATGGTTTTGTCCCAAAGAGACAAAAACATTAGTCACGACGTTCTCTACGTTCACCGCCATCACGTCTGTCATTACGACGATCACCACCACGATCTCCGCGGTCACGACGAGGACGGTCTGCAGCTTCAACGTAACCCTCAGGCTTCTCTAGTAAAGCCTTACGGCTCAACTTGATTTTACCTGTCTTAGGATCACGACCTACAACCTTGAACTTAACTTTTTCTCCTTCTTTTAGAATGTCGTTAACGTCATCAACACGTCTCCATTCTAATTCACTAACGTGAAGTAAGCCGTCTATTCCAGGAAGAACCTCAACAAAAGCACCGTAAGGCATAATTGTCTTAACCTTTCCTTCGTACTCCTCTCCTATTTCAACTGTTGGAGGGAAAGCGATTGCCTTAATACGAGCAACAGCATCATCGATTGCAGCTTTATCAGAAGCAGCAACTTCAACACGCCCTTGACCGTCGACATCTTCGATAGAGATGTTAGTGTTAGTCTCAGCTTGGAGTTCTTGAATAATCTTTCCTCCAGGTCCGATAATAGCTCCAATCGCATCTCCAGGTACGTTAAACGCAACAATTCGTGGAGCGTGTGGCTTGAAGTCATCACGTGGCTCAGCAATTACCTTGAGCATTTCTTTACGAATGTGATGACGGCCATCGCAAGCTTGGTTTAAAGCTTCACGAAGCACATCCATACTGATACCTTGGATTTTCATATCCATTTGGCATGCAGTAATACCATCAGCAGTTCCAGTAATCTTGAAATCCATATCTCCTAGGTGATCCTCATCTCCTAAGATGTCACTAAGGATGGCATATTTACCAGACTCCTTATCAGTGATAAGTCCCATAGCGATTCCTGAAACAGGCGCCGTAATCGGAATACCACCGTCCATAAGAGCAAGTGTACCTGCACAAACCGTAGCCATAGAAGATGAACCGTTAGACTCAAGAATTTCTGACACCAAACGAATTGTGTAAGGACAGTCCTCAACTGGAGGTAATACGTGTTTAAGAGCGCGAAGTGCAAGATTACCGTGACCTACTTCACGACGACTCGTTCCACGAAGTGGACGCTCCTCTCCTGTAGAGAATGGAGGGAAGTTGTAGTGAAGGAGGAATTTCTCAGTCTTACGAACAAGAGCTCCGTCAATTAACTGCTCATCTTGCTTAGTACCTAAAGTAAGAGTTGTTAATGCTTGAGTTTCTCCACGTGTGAAGATTGCAGAACCGTGACAACTAGGTAGATAATCAACCTCACCCCAAATGTCACGAATGTCAGTTGTTGAACGTCCATCAAGACGAACTCCATCAATAAGTACTAGATCGCGAATTGCTTTCTTTTGTACATCGTGAAGGTATTCCTTCAACATATATGACTTAGAGCTTTCTTCCTCAGAAAGTGTAGCAACAAAGTCAGAAGCTAGTTGCTTAAATGATGCTTTACGCTCAGACTTCGATGCACCTTTCTGTGCAGCCTTGAACATAGGAGCATATAGTGTATCGAAAACCTTAGCTTTTAAATCTTCATCATGCTCCTCGTGGCAGTACTCACGTGAAACTTCATATTTACCAACAGCCTTAGCTAATGCGATTTGGGCTTCACATTGAGTAGTGATAGCCTTAGCTCCTGCAATAATTGCATCGACCATTTCATCCTCACTTACTTCAGACATTTCACCCTCAACCATTACAATACTATCAATAGTACCTGCAATCATCATGTCCATGTCAGCCGTCTCTAATTCAGTACGGTTAGGGTTGATCACAAACTTCCCGTCTATACGCGCTACTCTAACTTCTGAAATCGGACCGTTAAATGGAACGTCACTTACAGCGATACAAGCACTTGCGGCAAGACCTACTAAGCTATCAGGAAGAACTTCATCATCCGCTGACATAAGTTGAACCATAACCTGTGTTCCAGCGTGGTAATCACTCGGGAACATAGGACGAAGAGCTCTATCAACAAGACGCATAACTAAAACCTCAGAATCTGATGGTCTAGCTTCACGCTTAAAGAAACCACCAGGGAATTTTCCCGCGGCGGCATATTTCTCTCGATAATCTACAGTTAAGGGCAAAAAGTCAACTTCAGCCCTAGCTTCTTTACTACTAACAATAGTAGCCAATAACATTGTCTTCCCTGAACGCAAAACAATAGCACCGTCAGCTTGTTTTGCTAACTTACCTGTTTCAAGGGTGATCTCACGCCCGTTGCCGAGATCAATAGTTTGGTTGTGTACCGTGTAATTCATTTCTTCTTTATATGTCTCTTGTATCTTTAACTAAATAGATGAAGGTGCGCTAGAGTAAACATCAAGCCTCACACTATCAAAAATCAAGCCATTTTTTTCATTAATTGTTATGAGAGAAAACATAGGGATTCGCAAGTCTAATATGACTTGATAGATATCGTTTAGTCCTCTCTGCATGTTGAATTAGCGGCGTAGCCCTAATTCTTTAACAATAGCACGGTAACGAGTTATATCTTTACTGATTAAGTAATCAAGAGCCTTACGACGCTTGGCAACTAAAGCAATCAGAGCTCGTTGAGTGTTAAAGTCTTTTCTGTTTTCTTTTAAGTGCGCTGTAAGATGAGCTATACGATAAGAATACATTGCAACTTGCGCTTCTGGTGAACCAGTATCAGTTGCTCCTTTACCGTGCTTTGCGAAGAATTCTTTCTTCGTCTTTGTGTCTAAGTAGTACATGTCGAAATCTTTAGATGTCCGTGATGCGAATAAATTATTGCGCAAAGGTAAGCAATTACTTTAGAAAAGTAACATTTTGTATTATGAATAAATATCAACTATTGATAGTTAGAAACCACCTCTAATGATGCAGCATTCTAATCGAAAAGTCAAGTTTAGACTTAAGATTTTTCCTGTGGACAATTGCGTCTAAAAACCCGTGCTCAAGAAGAAACTCAGACCTTTGAAACCCCTCTGGTAAATCCTTTCCAATTGTTTCTTTTACAACTCTAGGCCCGGCGAAAGCGATTAAAGCATTAGGCTCAGCAATGTTTAGATCCCCAAGCATAGCAAAAGAAGCAGTAACTCCACCTGTTGTTGGGTCTGTTAAAATGCTGATATAAGGTAATCCTGCTTTTGCTAACATTGAAAGTTTAGCGCTTGTTTTTGCCATTTGCATCAAGCTAAGACCAGCCTCCATCATCCTCGCACCGCCTGACTTTGAAATACAGATAAATGGTACTCCTTTCTTTATTGCGTGATCTATACCTCTAGCTATTTTCTCTCCAACAACTGACCCCATTGAGCCTCCAATAAAAGAGAAATCCATACAAGCAATAACTACAGGAATACCTTCTAATTCTCCAGAAGCAACTCTTAGTGCGTCGTTGAGACCGGTTTTCTTTTTTGCCTCCATTAATCTATCGGGATATGACTTAGTGTCAACAAACTCAAGCGGATCCTCAGATATCATTTTAGGGGCTAAACTGCGACATTTACCTTTATCAAAAAGTAGGGCGAAATATTCAGTACTTCCTATTCTTTCGTGATGGTCACAATATCCACAAACCCATAATGCATCCTCGTGATCTTGGGCAGACACAACTGTTTTACAGCTTGGGCATTTATACCACGCCCCCTCCGGTATCTCCTTTTTCTCAGCAGATTTCGTCTTAATTCCCTCAGTATTTCTCTGGAACCAACCCATACCTTTTTTTTGACAAAGTTAATGTGCTTAGAACGGATGACCTAAACCTAAGTGAAAAGCACCATCAGGCCATTTTTCGGTCACCCACCTCTCTCCTTTTTCTCTGGTAGGGTCATGCATCCTCAATGCGTAATCAAATCGAATTAAAAAGAATTCAAAATCTAACCTCAAGCTTAAACCGGCACTAGCAGCGATTGACTCCCATGATGAAGATTTTAAGGATACATTATTAGAACCCCCCGTATCATGCAACCATACATTGCCTAAATCAGTAAACATCGCAACAGTTGTGAATGGGGACCATTTGATTCTCAATTCAGCTGACGCATCAAGTCTGATATCTCCTACTCCTTGTAAAACACCTTGAATAGGATCGCTTTTAGAATATAATCCAGGCCCCAAATCTCGCACAGGCCACCCCCTTACGCCATTAGCACCTCCTCCGAAGAAGCCTTTGTCATAAGGGATAGCTTCTGTCCCTTGTCCCACAAATGCACTTCCAAAGCGTAATCGAGCTGCAAAAGTTTGGTCGGGCCTGTTTCGGATATCTTTCTTGATAACCCAAGCGCCATCTACGCGGGCGAACTTGGCAATGGGAACATTTCCAATTAATACTCCACCGTCATCAGCTACTTCTAATCCAAGTAGCGGAGAAAACGTTTTCGTCATTACACCTGACCATTCTATACCGAGTCCGACATTAGATCCTTCAGCACCCACAAGTGAAGTCCAACCTATCCTGCTCCCACTTAATGCATAGTCGCTAAACCGCTGTTTTAATAGTTCGTCATCCTCGGAGTCTAGCCATTCTTCAAATTCGTTCGAAATATCCAATTTCACAAACGAAACATGAAGGATGTCAATATTTATTTTACTTTTCCTAGCTGCATTTTCTACCCAATCAATTCTATGAATATAATCAAATGAACTACTGGTATATTCTGGTCTAGATTCTTTTGCCGCCTGTATTATCCATTCTGTGTGAGGCGAGGTTGATTTGGGTAATGTGCCTAATCGTTTTGGGGGCAAACCTATTGTTCTATATGATCCTAGAAAACCAAACTCGCCACTGTTTGGTACTATTGAAGATGAACTATATGAGAATGGTTGAGTAGATGCAATTGACGCAGACAATGTAATGGCAATCACATCTCCTCTCCTACTAACGTTCCTGTCAGACCAAGTGAATTTACCCAATGGACCGTAACGCGTATCAGCTCTAGTCATGTCAAACTCTAGTGCAGCGTTATATCTTGGAGAATCGTGCATTTCTATTGTTACATCAACAGTACCTAGTTCATCGCCAGAATTAATAGGGAAGTCCTTCTTTATTTCGACTCCTTTTAATGCAGAAACCATAGTCAACCTTCGGTATGAAGACTCAAACTTTGCAGGATCAAACCCTAGCCCCTCCTCAAGAGTAACTAGATGTTGTAGTAGAGAAGACCTCAGCGGTCTAGTCATATCACTTTGGTCGAAAAGAATTGAACCTATTTTCATTGACCTATGTGGGATGTTAGTCGCTGTACCTTCAATGTGCTGTCCTCTAAGTATTACTTCAATATTTACACCTGCATGTCTGTGAATTGTGTCCAACGAAAACTTAATAAAACCCTCATTGAAAGTTGCATATCCTAGGCCTCCTGCAAGTCTAGATATTCGATTTCTCTCTTGTTGAAGAGAGTTCATACTTAAGGGATCTCCTACTTGGAGTAAAGTAGATGATTTAATTGCATTTAAAGGGAGTCCTGAAGTTTTCGTGTTCCAGGAGATAGAATCTATTGTCCATCGTTCTCCTAACCTAACGTTGAAAACCGCTCCCCAACCTGACATGTGTGAAGAATCCGGATAAACTTCGACATGAGCTTGAAGATGTCCCTCTTGATTAAGGATCTGGGTCATTTTAGAACTCGTTCTAAACAATTCACTTTCATCATAAAAAGATGGTGGTTCTCCAAACAACTCCCTAACTCCATAACGCAGCCCTCCAGGCTCTTTGTTTTTAAGGCTTCTTCTATCTAAACTCTTCTTCAGAGCTTCGGGGCGTATCATTTTATAGGCCCAAAGTCGCCATGTCATCCCGATGAATCTCCTGTTTGGTCTAACTCTAAAAGCTCCTTCAAGAGATAGCAAGAGATCATCCGACATCCCTCCTAGTTCAACATCTTCTACCTCAATGGATTGAGAGATAAGCAGATGCTCTTGGCTTTGTGATAATAGATTTGAAGAGCTAAGTAATGATATGGCAATTAGAACGGTAGAGGTGTAACTTGGTGCCGTGAATATTCTAACTAAGAACGAGCGAAACGCCATAAAGGGTCTGCGCAACCGTGAAAACCGGCTACAGGAGAATCGTATGGTGGTGGAGGGAAACAAAGGTGTTCTTGAATTACTTGGTAGTTCTAATGAGACGCAGCGAATTTACGTCACGAACTGCCATGAGATTGACACAATTAGAAATCTTGCTCTTACAAAAGGAGTGGATATTATTGAAGTTTCTTCTAAAGACATGGAAATAATGTCTAGTTTGAGAACTGCTCCAGGAGTATTGGCAATTGGTAAGATTGCCAATTCTAGCGTAGAAGACATTATCGCTAATTTAAAAGACACGACTAGAACTGGCGTGCCTACCCTTCTCGTTCTTGATGACTTATCGGATCCAGGAAATGTTGGCACATTAATTAGGACGGCTGATTGGTTTGGTCTTGCAGGAATTATTTGCTCGCCCAGGACGGCAGATATTTGGAATCCGAAAACTATACAATCTTCAATGGGCTCTGTTTTCAGAATGCCTATATGTATAGCCGACCCCTTAAATGTGATAGCCACGTTTAAATTGCAAGCTGTAGCTCTTGATTCTAGTGGAGAAAATATTTACACATCAGACTTTATGCCTGACGCTTTTATTGTAGGCTCTGAATCTCATGGCGTTAATAAGGATCTAATTGACTCCTGTAGTACTACCTGGGCTATTCCAGGCAGCGGTGGTGCTGAATCCTTAAATGCTGCAATTGCAGGAGCAGTTGTTTCTTCTGAATTAGCGAGAAGATGCTCTATGACTTAAGCCTGCATTTAGCCCTAAGTGGCTGCATGGTAATTTCACACCAAGTCCTTTTTATTTCTTCTTCTGTGCCCACATTTTCACCCACTTTCTGAACCACTTCTTTGAGTCTTTTGTGGAATAAACCTTCATCTTCATCTGTCACATCTACTTCTCCTGAACAGGCTGTAAGGTTAGTTATTCCAAGATATTTTGCTGCTAATATTTGATTAGGCCAAATCTTATACCCCTGATATATCGCCTCATCTACGAGTGTAGCAATAACACGCTCTGTTCTATCTCCCTCAATCTCCTTCCATGGGATGATATTACAGAATTCAAGGTGAATCCTACCTTTCCACCCCGTGAGCCCGACAGCCATACTCATTTCATCCTCCCCTGCTTTTTTTTCGTATTCTCCGTCTTTCTTGAGCTTAATTAGTTCTTTAACTTTCATTGCGTCACAAGGATCCCATTCGTAAGAAATACATACAGGCATGACATTTAGCGAGTCCCATGAATCTTGCCCGCCTTCCGAAATCAACATTCGAATCAAAGCTGGCGAAGTTTGATCGATACCATCTTTCGCACGTCCTTCTTTTTGGGCTAACCAAACAGAACTTCCCTCGCTCACGACATGCCTTATGTATGATGCGACTAAAAGACTGCTTTCCCACCTCTCTCTGGGGCCTCCTCCTCTTTTAACAATGAAACATCTGTTCAATCTGACTAAATCTTCAACCCACTTTTGCGAAAGTAAATTATCTCCAATCCCTATTTCAGTAGAAGGAAAACCACTTCCCATCCTTGCAACATTGACTAATGAGGGGTCCAGAACTATATCCCTGTGATTTGTGAGATGAAGAGTTGGGTTTTCGAGGTGTTTTTCAGAGATGCCTTTCGCAAATCCTAAGGAGACACCGTCCGTAGTTGACTCAATTAATGCCTCAAGAAAAGGGAAAGTGAGTTCATCTTGAAAGTCTTGAACGCTATCAATCGTACACATGCCTTCAGCTATTTCTCTCGCGTTTTCCTCACCAATCAAAGGAGTTAAGAGAGCTTCCCAATCTAACTTTTTAGCTAAATTGCAAGAAGCAGTGCCAGCCTCAGAGTCATAAAATGGACGAATATTTTCGAAGTCTTCGATTTGCATGCGCGGGGGCAAGATACCGCTAGTACCTTTGTCACCATTATGAGTTTTGAAGAACTAAAAATAACAAGGCAGTTTTTAAATTCAATTGAAGACTCGGGATTCAAGAATCCTACTCCTATCCAAAGTAAAGCGATACCTCCAATCCTTGCTGGTCAAGATGTTATAGGCATAGCCCAAACAGGTACAGGCAAGACAGCTGCATTCGCTCTTCCAGTTCTTATAAAAGTTAAATACCCTCAGGGCAATGCTCCCAGAGCGTTAATTCTTGTTCCAACAAAAGAGCTTGTAATACAAGTTCATTCGGTATTTGAGTCTCTAGCAACATATACTGACCTTAGATGTTTGGCACTTTATGGTGGTGTAGGGCCTAAAACTCAACTTGAAGAACTATCTAAAGGATCAGATGTTTTAATTGCTACCCCTGGAAGATTTATGGATCTATACCTTAAAGGTGGAGTTGAAACTAAGAAGATAAAGACACTTGTCCTTGACGAAGCGGATCGCATGATGGACATGGGTTTCATGCCTCAATTAAGAAATATTTTAGAGATAATTCCAAACAAACGTCAGAACCTGCTTTTCAGCGCAACTTTTCCTGATAGAGTAGTAACTTTAAGTGAAGAATTCCTTCTTTGGCCTACAAGAATAGAAGTAAGTCCACCAGCAACACCAGTCTCTACGGTAACCCAAATTAAGACAGCTGTCCCTAATATCAGGACGAAACTGAACATGCTCAGCCATCTTTTAACTGACATATACCCAGAGGACAGAGCTCTTGTATTCGTTAGGACTAAAGAGCAAGCAGAGGCTATTTCTAAATTTCTTGAAAGAACTATTCCAGGAGGTGTACGAGGAATGCACAGCAATAAAGCTCAAAACACAAGGCTTTACGCGATGACATTGTTCCGAGAGGGTGCTATTCGAGTTTTAGTTAGCACAGACGTTAGTAGTCGCGGAATAGATGTGCCAGAAACGAAACTTGTGATAAACTGTACAGTTCCTAGAAATTCGGCTGACTACGTTCACCGAATAGGAAGGACGGGAAGGGCCTTTAGAGAGGGTGTGGCTCATACTTTGTTTGATCCGAGTGAAGAGGCTTACTTAAAAGCTGTAGAGTCTTATCTACCTTCTAAAAATGTGATACTTGAGGTGCCTCTCCCCGATTGTGTTACAGTTGAAGAAACACCACCAGCTGAAGCAAAGCAAATGGCTATGGATATCGATGCTCAGAAACGCAAGGCGGACCCAGATTTCAAAGGAGCGTTTCACGAAAGAAAGCATAAACGACCTGTGGCTAAGTCACGCCAACAACGCAGCGCTCGCAGGAGGAAGTAGTCTTACCCCGTCAACTTCTAATACATATCCCACTTCATAACACATTACAGCAAGCTTTCCGTTGGGGAGTGATTCGATATGTGTGTGGTAATTGAAGTCGAACCCGTTGTTTCTAAGCCACATAAAAGAGGAGTCGGCTAACTCATTCACTTTAGGCTCTTGTCTTAGTCGCTTTAGTAATGTCCGGTTCTTGTTTAGCACCACCCCTACCTTTCTTCTTTTTGTAGGAAAATCGAATAATTCTTTTGTTTTCATAGTGGCAAGAAAACAAATATTATAGTTTGGTGATATATAAACTTTGCAGACCACAACTCTGAGTTTGTAGTCGTTACTTTTGTCCTTATGCAAACTAACTTAGAAGTGAACCGTGTAGGCATTGTAGGAGCTGGAGCTATGGGGTCTGGAATAGCCCAAATTGCTTCGCAGGCCGGCTGTATTGTCGTCTTATTCGATATTGTGCAAGATGCATTAGACATTAGTGAGGCAAAACTGAACAAAGTGATGGCTCGCCTTGTAGAGAAAGGTCGAGTTACTAAAGATGAGTCAGTCCAGATACAGGCTAGGATTCAAAGGACTACTGTTATGGATGAGCTTGTGGACTGCGAATTAGTGGTGGAAGCTGTTGTAGAAAACCTCGATGTCAAGCACGCGGTATTTAGTAAAATCGAGGCGATAGTTAGTGAGGAGACGATATTAGCTTCGAATACCTCCTCGTTGTCGATAACGTCTATCGCTGCTGGATGCGACCGCCCCGAGCGTGTTGTGGGATTGCACTTCTTTAATCCTGCGCCGGTAATGCCTTTGGTTGAAATTATTCCTGCAGTCCAAACTCGTATGGATCTCCCGTCCGAGCTTGTAGAGCTTATGCGATCTTGGGGAAAGGCTCCCGTTATCGCTAAGGATACTCCGGGATTTATCGTAAATCGTGTGGCCCGCCCATTTTATGGTGAAGCCCTTAGAATTCTCGATGAGGGAATCGCAGATGTACCTTCTATTGACGCAGCGATGCGAAGTTCGGGCTTTCGAATGGGTCCATTTCAACTGACCGATCTTATAGGGCACGATGTAAACTACGCTGTTACGGTATCTGTCTTCAAAGCATTCTATTACGACCCTCGATTTATGCCCAGCATAACCCAATTAAAGCTAGTAGAGGCAGGATGGCTCGGCCGTAAATCAGGTCGAGGGTTCTACAACTACGATGAAGCCATTGTCGACAAGGAAATAACTAACGACCTCCAAACTTCTATCTCTGAACGAATTATCGCAATGCTTATTAATGAAGCTGCAGACGCAGTTTACTACGGAATAGCAAGTGCTAAAGACGTAGATACAGCAATGCTCAAAGGGGTTAACTATCCTAAGGGATTACTAGTTTGGGCTGAAGAATGGGGACTAGAAAAAGTAGTCAGCATCATCGATGCACTAAGAGACACGTACGGGGAAACACGATACAGATGTAGCCCCTTACTCCGAAAACTCGCTAACGAGGGCGGGAAATTTCACTAAGAAGGCATAGACGCCAAACGCCTAATAGCGGTCAGCTGGTGGGTTAGTCCACCAACTTCTGCATGAACTATACCATCGTTTGTGAGCCTGTCTACTCTGACTTCTCCAGAAGCGTGAACTACAGAATCGCGAGTTACAAGAATCGCTACGTGCGTTATATCCCCATCGGAATTCTTGAAAAATGCCAAATCATCAGCTTCCCTATCCTCCCATTTAACTTCTTCACCGAAAGTGATTTGATCTGAAGCATCTCTAGGCAGCTCACGACCTGTGAGCCGAGCAGCTAAAAGACTTAGACCAGAACAGTCTATCCCCGCAACTGTTCTACCGCCCCACTGATACGGAGCTCCTAACAAAGCTAGAGCCGCTTCACGCATCGAAATAGGAATTTCACCCAATGAATCTAAAGAGTCCGAAGAACCTGAATCAGATTCACACTTAACTCTTGAAACTTCAGTGTTTGCAAGATAAAAGCCGTCTTTACGCACTTCAATCAAAGCGCATGCCGGTAGCCATAAACTTGCCATCGTACGCTCATTTCGCCACTTTGACATTGTCGTACAAAGAATAGCTCTTTCTTCAGGAACCTCTAATCCAAATTCGAATTGACGCTTATCCACCCATCCCTCATAACCATCCTCTAACGACTTCACCTTCATCCAGTTACCACGACCTTCTTCAAGTATAGAAACACACTCGCCCGCAAGTATTTGACTTACTTGTTCCGACCTGTCGTTAGCTTCCGCTCTGAGAGGAACGATTGAAACCGATGCAATTCCGACCGAGCTCAAAGCGCTTCAATAACTATTGCAGAAGCTCCACCACCTCCGTTGCAAATACCAGCCGCTCCATACTTCAAACCTCTCGCCTTAAGCGCGTGAACTAATGTAACTACGATCCTACATCCGCTCGACCCTAGTGGGTGACCTAACGCGACAGCACCGCCGTTAACGTTTACTTTCTCAGGGTCTAATCCTAACTCGCGGTTATTTACAATCCCTACTACACTAAACGCTTCGTTTAACTCCCAAAGGTCGATATCATCAATGCTCAATCCAGCTCTATCTAAAGCGATAGGAATAGCTAATGAAGGTGCAGTCGTAAACCACTCAGGTTCGTGTGCTGCATCAGCAACGCCAAGGATTCGTGCAATTGGCTTCAGATTGTGACGTTCTACCGCTTCTTCTGAAGCCAAAATCACAGCACTCGCACCATCGTTCAATGTCGAAGCATTCGCCGCAGTTATGGATCCTTCCTTATCAAAAGCAGGACGTAATGTAGGAATCCTATCCATCTTTACGTTGAGGTACTCCTCATCCTTAGAGAAGATAATCGGATCTCCTTTTCGTTGTGGAATCTCAACAGGTACGACTTCTGCATTGAAAGCGCCAGATTCCCAGGCTGCTGCAGATCTTTTGTAACTAGTAATCGCAAATTCATCTTGCTCCTCACGAGTAATGGTCTTCTCGCGAGCGCAAAGCTCAGCGCAATTACCCATGTGGGTTTTATTATAGACATCTGTTAATCCGTCAACAAGCATTCCGTCGCGCATTTTAATATCACCAAATTTGGTCCCCTTCCTTGCATCTAAATAATGAGGAACTTGAGACATATTCTCCATACCTCCAGCTATTACAATTTCAGCTTCACCCATTGCGATTGTAGCCCTTGCCAATGCGATAGCCTTCATGCCACTAGCACAAACCTTGTTTACTGTAGTACTCGGAACAGAATTGGATAACCCAGCTCCCAGAGCAGCTTGACGAGCTGGAGCTTGTCCCATACCAGCTTGTAGAACATTTCCCATGTAAACTTCCTCAATCTCTTTAGGGTCTAAACCTGCTTTTTCTAATGCTCCCTTGATTACAACCGAACCTAGCTTAGGTGCGGGAACAGTTGACAATGAACCTAAAAAGCTACCCATAGGGGTCCTTACTGCAGAAACTATATAAACGTTAGATGACATGTTGAATATTTTAATACTGCGAAATTAACCTCCTTTGGCTTTAATTACACC
>DQRJ01000155.1 GCA_015663855.1 Flavobacteriales bacterium
GCGAAATTCTTAAAGTTAGAACATCAACACTTCTTCAATACCATCCGTTCTAAAATGCATTGGGGAATTGATCCGCGTGAGAGATGAGAGTTACACAATCTCCACTGTTTTCGAGCGTTAGTAATAGCGATATGAATTTTATTAAAATAATTGCATGCCTTTTTTTGGCAACGTTTTCACTCCCTTATTTGGCCCAAACCTTTCAAAGTGGAACTGATGAAATAGGATATCAGATAGGGACAGGGTTTTACTTGGGGGATATTAATCCTTCTAATCCACTTAAGGGGCGAAATCATATTGCTCAAGGGGGATACTACAGGCATAATATCAATTCTCGAGTGGGTATAAGGATTCAACTTATGCAAGCTAAAATTGAAGCTTGGGACGAGGATAGTAATAACGCTTGGTCGCAGAATAGAAATCTCCATTTCAGAAATAGAGTGGTAGAGTTTTCAGTTTCGGGTGAAATAAATTATATAGATTTCACTATGGGCGATCCAGGAGATAGACTGACGGGATATTTAACAGCAGGCATCGCCTACTTTACTCACGATCCAGAAGCTATGGACACCTATGGAAACTGGCAACCCCTTCAGCCATTAGGCACCGAGGGGCAAGGTTGGACTTTCGGTTTAGATCCATATAAACTTAACGGAATAGCATTGCCTTTTGGGATGGGTTTCAAGGTTAATTTAGGTCCAGCTATTGCGTTCCAAATGGAGTGGGGACTTAGAAAAACATGGACAGATTACCTTGACGATGTGAGCACTTCCTACACAAACTCGGTAGCAATAAGACAAGCAAGGGGAGAGCTCGCTCTTGAGCTTGCAGATAGAATAATTGAATTACCTGATGGTCTTACTAGCTCTCAAGGTCTACAACGTGGTGACCCAGGACTTAACGATAAATATGGATTTTTCTTAGCTTCAATAGCATTTAGAGTGAGTAAGAAACCTACCTCTTGTTGGATGCAATGACAGAAACAGATATGGAAAAACGGTCTGCCCTGCTTAGTTCTGCAGGCTTAGATCCGAGCAGAATACCTAAACACATTGCAATCATAATGGATGGCAATGGACGTTGGGCGCAGAATAGAGGTGAAGACAGAGTTTTCGGCCATCTAAATGGCGTAGAGTCTGTAAGAGCGGTAGTTGAGGCGGCTTTGCAAATAGGGGTGAGGTATCTTACACTCTATGCATTTAGTACAGAGAATTGGAGTCGCCCTAAGGAGGAGGTATCTGCTTTAATGGACCTTCTTGTAAAGACACTCAATCAAGAAACCGATGATCTGAAGGGAAAAGGGGTAAGGTTAAGAACCATTGGAGACTTAAGTGCCCTACCAGATAATTGTCAACAGCAATTAAAGACTACTGAGAAATCTAAAACTGAGAACGTAAGTTTGGATTTAATTCTTGCACTAAATTATAGCGCAAAGTGGGAGATTACTGAGGCAGTAAAGGGAGTTTTGCGAGATGGGTTGGATGAGGATGAGGTGGATATTGAGAAATTTGAAACTTATCTTCAGACAAATGGATTACCTGACCCGGAACTTATGATCAGAACTTCTGGTGAGCATAGGATAAGTAATTTCATGTTGTGGCAATTAGCGTATGCGGAATTCCACTTTACACCCGTACTTTGGCCTGATTTTCGCGGAGAGCATTTTCTCGCTGCGATTCACGATTTTCAAAACCGAGAACGTCGCTTCGGCGGAGTTCCGCAACAGACTGTTAAATGAGAGCTTTTTTGCTTGCGACTGCTTTTTTGCTTTCGTCGTTTCACCTTTCAGCCCAAACCTCACCTACTGAGGTCCTCGATATGAGTATTCCTCAGGAATATAGAATCGGAGGGATTACGGTAATGGGTGCGGAATTTACCGATGTTCAGGCTATCAAGTTGTTTAGTTCTTTGCAGGTAGGAGCATCGATTACTATTCCCGGCGATCAAGTTGGGGAGGCGATAACGAGTTTGTGGATTCAAGATCTCTTTGCTGACATCAGTATAGAGGCGGCGGAACTTCGAGATAGAGATGTTTATCTCGTGATTAGAGTGAAAGAACTTCCTCGCTTGACTCGATATAGTATCGCTGGCGTGAATAGATCGGAGCAAGAAACGATTAAAGGAAAAATCGATTTGATGACGGGTCGTATTGTTAACGAGAACGTTATTGCTACTGCGACGAAGAGAATCAATGACCATTACCGAGATAAGGGATTTCTCGATGTCGAGGTAGATATCGTTCAGGAATTTGATTCGACTTTCGCAAATGGAACGATAGTTAGAGTCAATATCGACAAGGGAGTTAAAGTAAAGGTCGATCTCATCACTCTAAACGGAGTTAGCGCTTTCGATGCAGAAAAGTTGAAGCGTAACATGAAAACCACGAAAGAGAAAAAGTGGTGGCGTTTTTACAAACCCTCGAAATATCTAGCTGACGGATTCGATTCAGACCAAGCGCAAATTATTGCGATGTACAATAGCGAGGGTTATAGAAATGCTCGAATCCTGAGCGACTCTCTCTATAGAACGGAGGAAGGTCTTATCGGTCTCGTACTTGATATTGAAGAGGGAAATAAATTCCGATTTGGAGAGATAACCTTTACGGGAAACACGAAATATCGCTCGACACAGCTCGATTCGATTTTAGGAATTCGCAAAGGAGATGTCTATAATTTGGCACATCTAGAAACCAGGGTGTTTATGGATCCTAAGGGGATGGATTTGAGTTCTCTTTATCAAGATGATGGCTACCTGACTTTCCGTGCTATGCCTATTGAGCAGCGTGTCGAGAACGACACCATCGATATCGAAATTCGTATGATGGAGGGGCAGCAATTTCGCATTGGGAAGATTCTCGTTGAAGGAAATACGAAGACGAATGACCACGTAATTTATCGAGAAATCAGAACTCGTCCCGGAGATTTGTTCAGTAGAACTGATATTATCAGAACTCAACGTGAGCTTTCTCAACTCAACTACTTCAATCCAGAGGCGTTCGGAATAAACCCGATTCAACACCCAGAAGATGGTACGGTGGATATCGAATATCAAGTTGAGGAAAAGCCCTCAGACCAAATCGAGCTAAGTGGCGGTTGGGGCGGTGGCCGTGTAGTAGGCACATTGGGCCTCAGTTTCACGAATTTTTCGGCGAAAAACATGTTCAAATCGAGAGCTTGGCGTCCTATCCCTACAGGAGATGGCCAGCGCTTGAGCATACGAGCACAATCTAACGGACTGTATTTTCAGAGTTACAATTTTAGCTTTACGGAGCCGTGGTTAGGTGGTAAAAAGCCTAACTCTTTAGGCGTTTCGGTTTGGAAATCGGTTCAGTCGAATGGGCAGCCGAAGTATGTGAATGACGAACCTAACGAACTGAGAAACTCCCTTCAGGTAATAGGAGCTCAGATAGGTTTAGGCCAAAGATGGAAGAAGCCAGACGACTGGTTCGTTATGCAAGCCTCGATTTCATATCAAAACTTTAATCTGAATAATTACGGTTCTTTCTTTAGTTTTTCAAACGGCAGATCAAATAACCTATCTGCAGAGTTTAAACTAGGACGTAATTCCATTAGCGATCCGATATTCCCGACTTGGGGTTCTAATGTAGAGGTCAGTGTTAAAGCGACTCTTCCTTATAGTGTTTTCCACGAGGAAGGTTACTACGAAGGTATTTCTCTCGAGGAGCAATATAAATGGGTCGAATACCATAAATGGAAGTTCAAAGCTGAATGGTACACACCACTTTCAAGAAGTGGAGGAGAGAACCCTCGAACCCTTGTTCTTAGAATGGCAGCTGGCGTAGGTATTATCGGACAATACGATAGAGCGGCTCCGCTTTCTCCGTTCGAACGTTTCTATCTCGGAGGAGTTTTCTTAAGTGGTTATACTCTCGATGGTCGTGAGATCCTGAACCTTCGTGGTTACGATGATCTATCCCTCACTGCCCCGAATCCTCAAACTGGAGCGCCCGTTGCCGCTAAATACACTGCCGAACTAAGATATCCTCTGTCTACAAACCCTAGTGCGACAATTTATACTCTCGCCTTCCTCGAAGGAGGATCGACTTGGGAGGACGCCAGAGCATTTAATCCCTTCCAAGTTTATAGATCGGCTGGGGTAGGGCTGAAGATTTTTCTACCTATGTTTGGTCTATTAGGTCTGGATTATGGATGGAGATTAGATGATGTTGGAGCTGTGCCTAACATGTCTCGTGGCCAATTTCACTTCAGTATGGGGATGAATATGGGTGAGTTATAACAATGATTAGCATAAAACTGCGTTAGTTGAAGGGTGCGATGAGAACCACTTTATTAACTTCGCAAAGAATACACTAAGATGTCAAGATTTTTTAACATAGCAACAGCAACACTTTCAGTAGTGATTTTATCATTACTGTCGTTTAGCGCTTCAGCTCAAAAATTTGCTTACATAGATTCGGATTACGTGCTTTTACACATGCCTGATTATGCAACTGCGCAACAGGGATTGAACTCATACGCAATAGAATGGCAGAGCGAAATTGAGAAGAAGCTTGAAGCTGCAGATAGATTAGAAGTTGCTTACCGTGCTGAGCGTGTCCTCCTGACTAAGGAAATGCGTGTAAAACGAGAGCAAGAGATAACGAAAAAGCGTGCTGAGGCGAAGGAAATGCAAAAGCAGAAATTTGGTGTTGATGGAGAGCTTTTCCAGAAACGTCAAGAGCTTATCGAGCCGATTCAACAACAAATTTTTGAGGAATTAAAAGATATCGCAGGCGGTTCAGGTTACATGGTCGTTTTCGACAAAAGCAACCAGAGCAATATGCTTTACACTAACCCTAAGTATGATATTTCAGACCGCCTCATCAAGAAGCTCGGTTACGTTCCTGGAGAAACTATCGAGGTAGAGAAGAAAGACGGCGACGGAGGTGCGGTAGGTAGAGCTCAAGACAAAATCGACGGCGCACGTGATAACGTACGCGATGCTGGAAGATCTACAATGGACCGCGCGAGAGGTGGTTTGAATGAAGGATCCAAGCCCCCGAAAAATTAATAACCAATAGTATTTTACTAAGCAATCAATTCTTTATGAAACAGTTTTTACTCCTTTGCGGCCTTATCGGCTTCATGTCTTTCGGGGCTTTAGCCCAAAAGTTTGGCCATATCGATGCGCAAAACCTTTTACTTAACCTTCCAGAGCGTGCTGAGGCACAGGCTTCAATTGAGTCAACAGCGATGGAGTTTGAAAAGGAGATGATGCGTATGCAAGAGGAACTCCAAACAAAATACGGTGAGTACCAAGCGAAAGCTGAGACTTGGCCTTCTGCGATTCGCGAGTCTAAGGAACGTGAAATCCAAGCTTTAGATCAAGGCCTTCAAGAGTTCGGCTCTACAGTTCAAGGAGAACTAGCAGGATTAGAAGAGTCACTCCTAAGCCCTATGATCGCACGCGTAAAGAACGCTATCGAAGCTGTAGGTTCCGAGCACGGATTTACTTACATCTTCGACTCGAGTATGGGTGCGACTCTATACAATGGCGGTGAGGACGTAACGGATCTCGTCCGCACTAAGCTTGGAATGTAAGATTCATTGAGACCTATAGGAATTTTCGATTCTGGGATAGGCGGCCTAACGGTCGCCCGTGCTATCCACGACCTTCTTCCAGAAGAGTCTATCCTATATTTCGGAGATACCGCGCATTTACCTTACGGAGAGAAATCCCCGGTGTTAATTAGGCGCTATTCTAGTAGAATAGCTAAACACCTAGTTGATAGTGGCTGTAAAGCAATTGTCGTAGCCTGTAATTCTGCTTCAAGCAACGCTCTAGAAGCGATCAAGGCCGCTGTCGGCCCTTCCATCCCTGTTGTAGATATGGTTACGCCTATGGTTTCGTACATCTACTCAAAAAATCCTGAATCTAGAGTGGGATTAATAGGTACGAGAGCTACTATTTCATCAGGAGTTTATGAAATAGGCTTCGCTGGAGTTTCTGACGCGATTACTCTCCTATCTAGAGCCACTCCACTTCTTGCTTCAGCAATAGAGGAGGGGTTTTATAACGACAGTATTCCTCGGGCTGTACTCGAAGCATACCTTTCAGACGACTTTTTTACAGATATTGACTCTATAATTTTAGGGTGTACTCATTATCCCCTTGTGAGGAAGGAAGTGAAAACACTTTTGTCGTCTAATGTAGAAGTAATAGACTCGCCGTCAATTATTGCTGGGGAGTTAAAAAATCAGCTCATAAAGCATCAATTACTGGAAGATAACTCTCAAACGGTGGAGCATCACTTTCAAGTTTCTGACCTAACAGAAAATTTCAGAAAAAGCGCTCAATACTTTTTCGGGGAGGATCTGAAATTGGAGGAGGTGAGTTTGTGAAATCGCTTATATTTCATTACCTCTAAACCAACCCGCATACTCAACGTATCTATCTGCCGTAGCACTGAGGTGATCGGCAAGTTCTGAGCGTACTTCTCCCCTTAGTTTGGCTGGAACCCCAGCAAATAAAGTTCCAGGAGGGATAACAGTTCCTTCGAGCACAACGGCACCCGCTGCTACAACCGCCTCTTCTCCGACTATTACATTATCCATTACGACGGCACCCATTCCTATTAGGGCTCCTTTGCATACTCTTGCTCCATGAACGATGGCATTGTGTCCTATGCTCACTCTATCTTCAAGAACTGTTTGCGACTTTCCGAATGTCCCGTGAATGACTGCTCCGTCTTGAATATTTACTCTCTCTCCGACCTCTATCGAAGCCACGTCGCCCCTTACAATTGCTCCGAACCACACTGTGCTTTCTGAGCCGAGTTTCACTTCTCCTACTATTGTACAGTTAGGCGCAAGCCAAACAGAGTCGTGAATATTTGGACTTTTGCCGCGAGCTGGCAGAATTACGGGTCGTTGAGTTTGTCTTTCCATAAAGCGAATTTAACGCAACCACGTTTTACGGTCGAACAATCGACTTGCGCCAGCTTCGGCAATGTGTTCGAGCTCGATGGAGGGGCTGTCATCGACTAGTGCGGCCGTTAATGCAACGTTTCGCACATGGTGAAGGCCGCGATGAGATAGTTTGAGAACGGTACGGCAGGAGTGAAGTAGATCTGCGGCTTTGGGAGTCATTTGGGGTCCGTGTGAAAATCGGTCATCGCCGTGATGCTCGAGATTCCATTTGCGAATACGGGCTACGGTGGCACGCGCAGAGGTCCAGGACATAGCCGAGGTGGAGGCGGTAGAGGGTTCGGTTAATTCGTGTCCTAGTTCTAGGTGAATAGCAATTCTATCGGCAACGGGGCCTGAAACTTTTCTGAGATATCGTTTTATTTCGGATTCTTGACACGAGCAGGATTTTACCCTTCCTGTACCTCTACCACATGGGCATGGGTTGAGCGCTGCAATTAATAAAGCTGAGGCAGGAAGTTCGGAAGAACCAGCCGCGCGAACTAAAGATATCGTGTGAGATTCTAAAGGGCTTCGACAAGCTTCTAGGGTGCCTCGGGAAAATTCAGCGAATTCATCTAGAAAGAGAACTCCGTGGTGGGCGAGACTCCAAGATCCAGGAATTACTCCTCGAGATTTCAAAGTACTCCAAGATCCTATGAGGCCATTTAGATTTGTAGAAGAATGCGGAGATTGCCAAGGTGGTCTTTTCGAATTCGGGTTAAATAGATGACCAGCAGCAGCGTGGATGGAGGTGCATTCGGAATGGTGTTTGGGTGAAAGGTCGGGTAAGAGGGAATGAATGCACTTCGCGAGTACAGTTTTTCCTGAGCCCGGAGGTCCGAGCATTATTAAATCGTGAGATCCTGCCGCAGCGATAATGGCCTTACGTTTTGCGGTTTCTTCTCCTTGAATATTTTCGAAAGTGCTTTCACTTTGGGTTTGTATTGTAATTGTAGAAGAAGCTTTTAGGAGAAGTTTAGAGTTATTTGAGCTATTTTTTGATTGTGTAGGGGATTTGAAATATGCGATTAAGTCGCTAAGGTGTGTGAAGGTTTCGTGGGGAAAGATTGGTTCGGAATAACCGCTCAAAGGTGGAGAAATAAGAGTTTTTATTTTGTTTGAGTCTGATAGTGGGGATGTGATGTTTATTCTATTTTCAAAAATAGAGGTTTGCCATGGGCGAATAGATCCGTCAAGACCCAGCTCTCCTGCTGAAGCCTTCAGGGTAAGGGCCGAGGCAGGGATTACACCCCTTGAAGCAAGAATAGCAAGAGCAATTGGCAGGTCGAAAGCGGTGGAGGTCCGAGAGAGCTCGGCGGGAGCGAGGTTTACCGTTATTGCTTTGCCAGGCCAACGCTGTCCACAAGCTATCAGGGCTGAACGAATCCTAGCGTGTGAAGCTCTCGCCGCTTGAGAGCTAAAACCCGAGATACGAAATAGGATGCCACGTTCGAATCGCAATTCTACGCGCACGAAAGAAGGTGAGCCGGGGTTACCGGCAAACCCGAAGGTAGAGACTATCATGTGAGGTGAATATTAAGAGGCGAGAGACTTCTCGATGGAGTCAATCATCGCGTGTATGCACTTAATATGCATCTCTTGTATCCTGTCGGAGTATCCGTTCCAAGGGATTCGGACCTCGAAGTCGCACAGATTCTCTTGGGCAAGCTTCCCGCCGTCTTTTCCAGTAAGTGCGACGACCTTCATTCCCTTGGCTTTTGCCGTACGTGCCGCTTCGACGATGTTAGGACTGTTTCCGCTCGTAGAAATAGCGAGAAGCACGTCGCCAGGTTTCCCTAGAGCTTCGACACCCCTCGAAAATATTTTATCGAAACCGTAGTCATTTGCTACGCATGTGATATGTGCGGGGCTGCTTATAGCAATGGCGGCGTAAGCGGGTCTGTCGTCTCGAAATTTTCCGGAGAGTTCTTCTGCGAAATGCATTGCGTCACTCATGGAGCCACCGTTTCCACAGCATAGAATTTTCCCGCCTGATTGAAGGGAGGTACTGATAGCATTTGAAGCTGTGTCGACAGAATCTATAAATTGCTCGTCTTCTATTAAATTAGAAAGTAGTGAGAGCGCTTCTCGAAAATGTGACCTGGCTTGTGGCATGACCTCTAAGGTATGGGGTAAAAGGGATATGTTTAACATGTGACAAAATTGACACATGAAAGGAATTAATATTCCACGAATTAATAAACGAGTGCTAGAACTTTGCTAGCGCATTATTTAAGTATTCTAGGAAAACCTCCGGGTCGGAATTGTAACCAGCAGAACCACCGATTTGGTTTCCATCATGGTCGAGGAGGACATAGAAAGGCTGTGCGTTACGGTTAAACTGGGATGCCTGCAAGTAGGACCACTTTTTACCTATGGTACGGATGTGGAATTCTTTACCACCGTATTCTTCAACATTCCACTCGTTTTCAGGCAGTTTCGTGCGGTCGTCCACATATAGGGATACTAGAATCACATCTTCGGTTAGGATTTTTGCGACTCTTTCGTCAGTCCAAACCTGCTCTTCCATCTTACGACAGTTTACACAAGCCCAGCCAGTGAAATCTAGGAGGAGAGGTTTATTTTGGTCTATAGCGGCAGCCATAGCTTCATCATAGTCAGAGAAATGAGCTTCGACATGCCCACCTTCATGAGACCAGATGCTATAAAAAGCTGGAGGCGGAAAACCAGAAATCAAATCAACAGATCCTCCCCATAAACCAGGAGTCATATACCCACTGAATAGGATGAATATTGCACCGAGGACCTTACGTTTAATGCTTATTTTCACCCCTTTAGTGTCGTGAGGGAAATTAATTAACCCAAACAGGTATGCCGCAAGAACTAACGATACAATTATCCAAATTCCAATAAAAATCTCTCTTGGTAGTAGTCCGAGTTGAAGGACTAAGTCAGCGTTACTTAAGAATTTAAAAGCAAATCCAATCTCGATTAGTCCTAAAACCACCTTTACGGTATTGAGCCATCCGCCTGCAGTTGGTAATGAATTCAAGTAGCCTGGGAAGGCGCTAAAAAACATAAATGGTAGAGCGAGAGCAATTGAGAATCCCAGCATCACAGCAGTAGGGGCAGCAAATGAACCTGTAGCTGCACCAGCAAGTGCTCCGCCAATTAATGGTCCAGTGCAAGAGAATGAAACTATGGCTAACGTTGCGGCCATAAAGAAGATACCAATTAGACCTCCCTTATCTGAAGCTTCGTCAGCTTTATTAGCCCAACTTTGGGGAAGTTGGATTTCGAAAAATCCAAGGAAACTGATTCCGAAAACGATAAGAAGTACAAATAATCCAAGGTTGAAATAAGGATCAGTAGAAATCACGTTCATAACGTCTACGCCGAAAATAGCGGTGAGAGACAATCCTAAAGCGGTATAAATGAAGATTATAAAGAACCCGTAAATCAAAGCGTTTTTAATCCCGTCAGCTTTCGTTTTACTGGTTTTTGTGAAGAAACTCACAGTCATAGGAATCAATGGGAACACGCAAGGTGTAAATAGGGCGGCTAACCCTAATCCGAATCCCATTAAGAAAATCCAAATCAATCCTTCGCTATCTTTTTTTTCGTCTGACTCAGAATCGTCTTCATAATCGTCATGAGAACCTTCTTTACATAGATGCTTAGAAGGTGGGCAAAGTTCAGGTTTTGAAGAAGCAGGTTTTGCGTCAGATAATGCGATTTTGTAGTATATGTCAGTTGGAGGCAAGCACATAATAGCATTGCACACCATGTATAGGAGAGAACCGCTTAGGGTATCTGTTGACGAAAGGTCGGCGAGCTTTAGAGTAGCGTTCCAATAAACCTCTTCATCAAAGAATTTGAGGTCCATCATAAAATTCGGATCATACTCTATAAGTGGGGTACATTCCTTTACTCCTTCTATAACTTCATTCGTATCGGTGTAGAAAGCGGTCGCAATAGGACCATCGTCTGTCGATAAAAATTGTGAGTAGATATGCCAGCAAGTGTCTAATGAAGCGTGATAAACAATTTCAATTTCGCCATTTTCAGCTCCTTCATAGAGATTGATGTCCCACTGAATGGGATCTTCCATTTGGGCTGAAACACTAGTAATACTAATCGTTACTAGAGTGAAAATTGCGAGAAAGGCCGTTAGAATACGAGTCATAGTAGGAATTTTCTTGAGCGCAAAGATAAGTCCTACAGCGAACTTGTGAAATCGTTTAAGATTTATAGGGAAATAGATTTATTTATCGTTTTCCCAGAGGGTCAGACCTTTACTTCGAAAATCAGTCGTTTCGCACTGTTTGTTAGGGTCGTTTTTCTCGAAATTCTAGACCAAACCTCACCTTTCCCCTTTTCGCCCTCCGCGAAAACCCATAAGATATTTCCTCTTGCATCTTGAAGTACCCGAGCGGAGGATCTCGATAGGTGAGGGACTTTCCATTGGGTGAGTAGGTCGCTTACATTTACGGTTCCTTCCATGCCGTTTGGCTCGAGCTTATCCCCGTTTTCCCAGGTGCGCCACGTTATAGGATGTTCTATAGCGTAAAAATCGAGCCATAGAATTGACGGATCGGTAGGTGGGGGAGAATCGAGGTTTTCGATCTCGCAAAACCAGGAAAGATTTTGAAAAGTTCCCTTTTCGTTTACGATATTACAGGGGGCGTTGTCGTCGGAGTTTTCGGATTCGATCTCGACTTTCCTCAAAATTAAGTGCTCCCGTTCGCGCACTAAGGAATCATCTTCGAAAGACACTTCCGCCCCGATAGATGCTCGTGTGAGTAATAATGCTTGCTCTCGAGACCCTAAAGGCCATTTCCTTTGAGCTAGTAATCTGTCCATAACTTGATTTCCCCAAACAGATTCACCTAGTGCCTTGAGATTTATACGACAGATTTCAGAACCCTTGTTCGAGGAATTGTCTAGCCCTGAATCGTAGTATTTAACGATATCTCTATATGCATCGCTCATCGAATTTTCTACTGCGTCGGCTTGATATCTTAAACGAGTCGCCCATTCAGCGATGTGGTTTGTCGAACCTGGACGGATAGATTCAAATAACGGTAGAACTTCATTACGGATGCGGTTCCTCAAATATTTGGGACTTTGATTAGATAAATCCTCCCTAAATGGGACCTTATCAAGCTCTACCCATTCTTCAACTTCTTCTTGACTCCAACTAAGAAAAGGTCTAACTACCTCTCCATTTCGAGCGGACATCCCTCCTAAAGACGAGGGGTCAACACCTCGGAGTAATTGAATGAGAAGAGTTTCGGTTTGGTCTTTTATATGGTGAGCCACAGCAACACAGGTCGCCCCTCGCTCCACTCTCAAATCTTCGAACCATCCATACCTCAACCGCCTCGCCGCATCCTGAATCCCGTCTCCCTTCCGCTTCGCCTCCTCATCTGCGGGCAGATGCCTCACGTGACACACCACCCCGTTTTCGTCACACCAATCCCTAACGAGCTTCGAGTCCGCCTCACTATCCTCACCTCTCAATTTAAAATTTACGTGCGCGACCTCGAATTTCGCTTCCCCCTGCAATAACGCATTCACGAGACACATCGAGTCCACCCCTCCACTACAAGCAGCAATAACGAGCTCGCCATCTTCTACTCCGCACTTCCCCATGTCATTTTTAAACCTGGTGGTAAATTGAAAACGATTACTTCTCATTATGAGATAAAGATACTATTCCTTTTTCCTTATTCTAGACTATTTACAAGTATAACTTCTTCCCTATTCGATTATTCAGCTTTTGCCAATGGTTTGGCTAAACTGCGTTTTAATGGGGTTTCTTTTTTGATGTGCTTAGTTTTCGTTTATCCGTTTCAAGAATTGAATACTCAAAATTATCGGACCAACCTGATTCTAACGGTAATATTTGTCTTCCTCTTCCTTCTCTTATCATCCCCACCTTTTCAAGAACTTTGACTGACCCAATATTTTCTACTGCGCACCCTGCTTGAATTCTATGCAGATTCAATACATCGAATCCGTAATCAATCATTTTCGCTAGAACCTCTGTTGCAATTCCTTTGTTCCAATTATCAGGATGTATTTTATACCAAATTTCTCCACGTTTATATTTCTCACTTCCGAGTTTTAATCCAAATAAACCTATGACATCGTTATTCAGCGTATTTTCAATTGCAAAAGTGTAATTACAAATATTATTCAATTCATTTTCTGCAATCCAAGGTTCAATTATGGATTTGGTTTCCTCAATATTCTTTGGGATTCCTAACGCATTATATTCATCCGTTTCAGCTAACGAAAGAAGCTTATGAATTGAGTTCAAATCCGATAATTCAATTAACCTTAACCTTGTTCTTTTTGTTGATATTTCTATAGCCATTTTCAATTGAGCACAACGCCGAGATAAAGCGCAATCGTGTTTAGTTGCTAATATATGAATTTATATAAAGGCATTCTATTGTTGAGTCTATGTCGCTTTTTTCTGTCACTTAGGCTAATTGTTTTGTGCAGCGAAGAGACCTTGCAGCGGAGCGAAATTAATCGCCTAAACTTTACGCGACTTCTTGAAATTCGCAGTTGCCCTGTTTTATCCTAGCAGACTTCACCTTACGTAATCTAACTAACCACCTACCCCCGAACCGCCTTGAAAACGGCTTTTGCTTTAAGCAGACACTCCTCATATTCTAACTCGGAGTCGCTCAAGGAAGTGATGGCTCCACCAACTCCTGCGACGAGATTTTCAGACGAAGCGTTGTGGAAGAGGGATCGGATTAGGACGTTGAGGTCGAAATCGCCATCAGGACTGATGTAGCCCGCGGAACCGGAATAAGCGCCACGGCCTTCTAGTTCGAGGCGGTCTATGTGCTTCATGGCGGCAATTTTAGGGGCGCCCGTCATAGATCCCATGGGGAACGTGGCGCGAAGAATGTCGGCGAGACCTTTTTCTGGGGAGAGGCGACATTCTATGGTGGAAACCATTTGGTGTACGGTGGAGAAAGAGTGAATAGCACATAGCTCAGTGACTTCGACGGTCGCCTTTTCAGCGACTCGGCTGAGGTCGTTTCGGACGAGATCGACGATCATTACGTTCTCGGCGCGTTCTTTTTCGCTTGCCTGTAATTCTCGGATGAGGTCAAGATCTTCCTCGGGCGAAAGGCCTCTGGGGGCAGTCCCTTTGATGGGTTGCGAGAGGAGTCGGTTGCCTGTCTTGCGCAAAAACCTCTCGGGGCTTCCGCTCATGATTCGGTGAGAATCGCATTGTAAGTAGGCGCTGAATGGTGCCTGGGTAAGGGATTGGAGGCGCGTGAAAAGTGGCCAGCTGGCTTCGGATGGGGCCCGGCCTTTGAGGGGCATGCAGAGGTTGAGTTCGTACACGTCCCCGTTTTGGATGAGCCGTTTTACCTCGTGAAATGCCTCTAGATATTCGTTTTTATTCCAAGACCAAACCATTTTACTTCCCCTCACCTCATCCGTTTTCACCTCCCGATTAAGGCACTCTAGAGCTTCCATTGTGCGAATGTCGTCTTTTTCGCCTTGAAGAATTTCTATTCCGGAGTCGCCGAACTTAATTACGATCTCGGGTTCCCACCAAGCTAAAACGGGGTGTGCGAGGGGGGACGGTACGCGAGTCTCGAGATGCTCGATTTCGTTCTTGAGATCATAGCCTAGCCACCCGAAAGTCCATGATTTTTCCTGACTAGTGAAAGCCTCAAAAGCATCGAGCATTCCGGGCTCGGTTGTTTCGAAAATGAGTTCGCGCTTAGAGCCTATCCCTAAATAGCAGGTGGCGTTAAGGCCAGAATCGAACAGAAGTACTACGTGAGATTCACTTTCGCAAAGGGAACTTAAATCTGGAACGTGCACTTTTCAATTAGAGTTTAAACGTGAAAATTAAACGTGTATAGCTCTGTCTCCGGTAGCTGCGAGCGCGGCTTCCTTGAGTGCTTCCGTGAAGGTCGGGTGGGCGTGACTCATGCGAGAGATGTCCTCGGCAGATGCACGGAACTCCATAGCGACTACAGCTTCGGCGATCATGTCAGCGGCACGAGGGCCTATCATATGAACTCCTAGGATTTCGTCTGTGTCGGCGTGGGCGAGGACTTTTACTTGTCCGTCCGTATCCATGCTCGCGCGAGCTCGACCACTTGCTTTGAAAGGGAAAGAACCCACTTTGTAGTTAACGTTGTCGGCCTTTAACTGCTCTTCCGTGCGGCCCACAGACGCAACTTCAGGCCAAGTGTAAACTACTCCTGGGATGAGGTTGTAGTCGATGTGTGGATGTTCGCCGTTAATAGTTTCTGCAACGAACACACCTTCTTCTTCGGCTTTGTGAGCGAGCATAGCGCCTTTTATCACGTCGCCTATTGCATATATGTGGGGCCTAGTTGTGCGAAGGGATCCATCGACAGGTATCATTCCGCGTTCGTCGGTAGTAATTCCGGCCGCTTCGAGGTTGAGGCCGCTCGTGAATGGCTTGCGCCCGACACTTACGAGGCAGTATTCCGCTTTAAACGTAAGTTCTTCGCCCTTTTTATTGTCGGCCTTTATAGTGACGCTTCGTCCTGCGGCCTTGACCTCTTTTACTCCAGTTTTAAGATGGAACTTCATTCCGATCTTTTTTAGGGAACGAAGAAGTTCCTTTCCGAGCGTTCTATCCATGGACGGGATTAACGTATCCATGTACTCGATTACGGTAACTTCCGTGCCGAGACGTGCATACACTGACCCTAGCTCGAGTCCGATAATTCCTCCACCGATTACGACCATAGATTTCGGAAGTTTCGCGAGAGAAAGTGCTTCGGTAGAAGTGATGACTCGATTTTTATCGATTTCGATAAAAGGAAGGGAGCTCGGTTTAGACCCGGTAGCTATAATTACGTTCTTCGCATCGAGATTATATGCATCGCCTTTAGTAGGGGCTACAGAAATAGTATTTGCGTCAACGAACGAGCCAAGTCCATGATGAACATCGATGTTGTTTTTCTTCATTAGGAAATCGATGCCGCCTGTGGTTTGGTCTACAACATCATTCTTACGACTAACCATCTGAGGGAAGTCTAAGGAGAGATTGCCGACGCCTATCCCATGGGCTGAGAACTGCTCTTTCGCCTTGTGATAATGCTCCGAGCTGTCAAGTAGAGCCTTAGAGGGTATACACCCCACATTTAGGCATGTCCCGCCAAGAGTTGGGTACTTCTCTATAAGAGCAGTGCGGTTACCAAGTTGAGCAGATCGGATGGCTGCCACGTAGCCTCCAGGGCCACTTCCGATGACAATTACGTCGTAGGTTTCCATATTATTCAAGAATAGGTAGCAAAGGTAGCGAACTAGCCCCTGTCTGTTGTTTCTTTGCGGGGCTTATGTGGTCAAAAATAGCTTCACTTCTTCTACGCTACCGTTTTTTCGTGCTAATCGCGCTGGGAGGGCTAACGGTATTTATGGGATCATACATCCCTAAGCTACGACTCGTATATGAATTTGATGGGTTATTGCCAGAAACAGACTCTACTTTTATTGACCATGAAAGGTTTTTAGAACACTTCGGAGCAGAGGGGAATCTGTTAGTGATAGGGGTGGAGGATTCGAAAATTTACGAAGCAGAGGGATTCCAAGCCTGGTTCGATCTTGCGGAAGAGATTAGGGATGTTCGTGTTGATGTGGATGGAAAGTCGACGGTAATCATCGATTCGGTTTTCTGTGTCACCCATGCTTTTACGGTCGAAAAAGACACCTCGGATGCGACGTTTAGAGTCGTGCCTCTCGCATCAGACTTGACTAGGGGAGGGCCCGCTTTGAGTCAAGAGAGAGTGGATGAGATCTATGCTCAAGTAAGAGATCTACCCTTCTATGACGGCGTTCTCTTCTCAGAAAAATCAGACGCGACATTAATGATGGTCTTTATTGATTCTGATTTGTTTAATTCGGAAGACCGTGGAACCGTAGTGGAAGATGTTACAGCACTAGCCGATAAATGGAGTGAAAAAACGGGCATGCAAGTCTACATGAGTGGACTTCCTTTCATAAGAATCCAAATGACGAACAAAGTCAAGGGAGAGATAGGTTGGTTTATCGGAGCGGCGCTTTTAGTTACTTTTTTGCTTTTGCTTCTGTTCTTTAGAAATTTTATTACGGCAGTAGTTTGTTTGAGTGTGGTGGCGATAGGCGTGGTTTGGTCTACAGGATCGATAGCATTATTCGACTTCCCGATTACGCTCTTGATGTCATTAATTCCTCCCCTCATAATCGTGATAGGAGTCCCCAATTGCATATATCTAGTCAATAAATATCACGCGGAATACAAGCGTCACGGGAACAAGGCCATGGCTTTGCAGCGCATGATTACCAAGGTAGGAAATGCCACTTTGCTGACGAACATCACAACTGCAATGGGATTTGCGACTTTTATGTTCACGAAGAGTGATATCCTCAAGGATTTCGGTACGATTGCGGCGCTGAATATCATGGCGGTTTTCGTGATAAGCATTACTCTAATCCCGGCGTTGCTTACTCTTTTACCTCCTCCAGCTCCACGCCAAACATCTCACCTCGACCGTAAATGGGTTTTCAAAGTGGTTCAGGTGTTCGTGACCATGGTTCAAAAAAGAAGGGGGTTTGTCTATCTGTTTACAATAGTAATTTTAGGACTTTCCGTTGCCGGAATGGTACAAATGAAGACGACAGGTAATATTGTCGATGATTTGCCGGATAGCGATAGAGTACTTACGGATTTAAATTGGATAGAAGAGAATTTCAATGGTGTAATGCCTTTTGAGATGCTTATCGATTCAGGGGAGGAAGGAGAGGCACTATCTCTTGGGAACTTGAAGCGCATAGAGAGGATGCAAAGTTTGCTTGCAGAATATCCCGAGTTTAGTAGAAGTATGTCAGCTGTAGATGCGACAAAATTCGCAATGCAAGCTCTAAATGACGGAAAGAAATCTAGTTATCGACTGCCCATTTCGAACAGGGAAAAGATGAAGCTCCGTGGCTACACCAGGCGTACCGAAGAGAAATCTAATGGAAGTGCGAATGCGGCTAGTGTTACTCGAAACTTCCTCGATTCTACTACAACTATTACTCGTATTTCAGCCCAAATGGCAGATATAGGCACCCTCGAAATGGATGCTTTAATTGATGAACTTCGCCCACGCATTGATTCAATATTCCCCCCGACTAAATACGATGTCACTTTAACAGGAACGAGCATCGTTTTTCTAGAAGGCACTCACTATTTGGTAAATAATCTTGCCATCAGTATTTCGCTCGCGATTCTTGTTATCGCATTAGTTATGGCTCTGCTTTTTACTTCGGTGAGGATGGTGTTTATCGCCTTATTGCCGAATATTTTACCTCTTCTATTTACTGCTGGAGTGATGGGGTGGGTAGGTATCCCCATTAAACCCTCTACCATTCTAGTTTTCTCTATCGCTTTCGGAATTTCGGTTGATGATACAATACACTTTTTAGCGAAATACCGTCAGGAATTGCAACGCTTAAACTGGAATATTAAGAAGGCTGTAATATTAGCGGTAGAAGAAACAGGAGTAAGCATGATGTACACTTCTATCGTTCTGTTTAGTGGATTTATGATGTTCGCAATGTCTGAATTTGATGGAACGAGATCTCTAGGAGTTTTAGTAAGCGTGACTTTATTCGTTGCGATGTTCGCAAATCTTCTCCTTCTTCCGTCTCTACTCTTAAGTTTCGAGCAATTCGTTACCACGAAAGCTTTCCAAGAGCCACTTATGCAAATCATCGATGAAGATGAGGATATTGATTTGGAAGAATTAAGGATAGAGTTCGGATTAACGCCAGGTAAGGGAGACGAAAATCACGAAGAAATTGTGAAAAGAAGGTCAGAATCGGATAGATTGCAGGAATAACGAAGCATTATTACTCATGAAAGGAATTATTCTAGCTGGTGGGAGTGGAACAAGGCTTTGGCCCCTAACAAAAGCGGTCAGTAAGCAGCTTATGCCTGTTTTCGATAAGCCGATGATTTATTATCCGATTTCCACACTGATGCTTGCGGGGATTCGTGAAATCTTAATCATCACTACCCCAGAGGATTCGGATGCGTTCAAACGCCTTCTTGGTGATGGCTCGCAACTCGGATGTACCTTCGAATATGCCGTTCAAGAAGTACCAAACGGTTTAGCTCAAGCTTTCGTAATCGGAGAAGATTTTATAGGCGATGGTAATGTCGCTCTTGTGTTAGGAGATAATATTTTCCACGGGAATCATTTCGGTCGCCAGATGCGTTCGAACATTTCTACTGACGGAGCGTTGATCTACGCCTACTACGTGCGTGACCCTGAACGATACGGTGTAGTAGATTTCGACTCAGAAGGGAATGCTTTAAGTCTTGAGGAAAAACCATCAAACCCTCGCTCTAATTTCGCGATTCCGGGACTTTATTTTTACGATAACGAAGTAATCGAAATCGCAAAAAACCTTAAGCCAAGTGCTAGGGGAGAGTACGAAATCACCGATGTAAATAAGGCCTACCTAGAAAAAGGAAAACTCAAGGTCAGCAAGCTCGATAGAAGTATGGCTTGGCTTGATACAGGCACTCACGAAAGTCTTCATGCAGCGTCACAGTACGTTCAAGTTGTCGAACAACGCCAAGGACTTAAAATCGGAAGCATCGAGGAGATTGCGTGGAGAATGGAATATATTGACGATGCTCAGTTAAGAGAGCTCGCCGAGCCACTTAGAAAGAGTGGGTATGGAGAGTACTTGCTCGCTCAGTTAGCGAAAAATGAAAGATAAATTTAGTGACGGTCTCAAGGCTTTTTTAGCGAATTTCCCTTCCGAAGGGCTGTACGCTCCAGTTCACTATTTACTGAAAATTCACGGGAAACGAATTAGACCGATTCTCGCGTTGTCAGTATGCGAGGCTGAAGGAGCGCCGCTTGAAAAGGCTATGCCAGCAGCGATTGCAGTGGAGTTGTTTCATAATTTCACTCTGATGCACGACGATATTATGGACGGAGCTCCGCTTAGAAGGGGTAGGTCGACGGTGCACGAAGTTTATGGTGAGAATTCGGCGATTTTAAGTGGGGATGCGATGTTTACTCTAGCGAGCATTTCACTCGAGGACGTTGAATCTGACGTCCTTCTCGATATTCTAAAGGTTTACAATAGAACGTCTCGAGAGGTTTGCGAAGGACAGCAATTGGATATGGAATTCGAGAGTCAGGGCGATGTTACGATAGATAATTATCTGGAGATGATTCGTCTGAAGACCTCAGTTTTACTGGCTTGTTCCTGCGCGATGGGGGCAATTTCTGCAGGAGCTTCTAAGGAGAGAGTTGAGCTTTGGTATAGGTTTGGTGAACAGACAGGTCTTGCATTCCAAATCCAAGATGATCTTCTAGACACTTTCGGTGACGCAAGTATTACGGGTAAGAAGGTGGGGGGAGATATTATTTCTGAAAAGAAGACATTTCTATGGCTCTACACTCAATCTAAGGGGATGATACCTGAAAACATCTCACCTTGTCTAGAAAGTGCAGATAAAATCACACTCATAAGCACGGCGATGATAGATTCAGGTGCGGATATTGCGGCTCGTGAAAAAATGATGGGATATGCAGATGACGCTCTCCTCGCTCTTTCACGACTCGCTCTTAGCCCGGAAAACCATAAAATTTTCGGGGATCTCGTGAGTTCTGTGACAGAACGTACATCATGAAATTTCAAAGGGAAAACCTTCCGGAAGGGATAGATAAGATCGAATTCGAACGAGCTGTAAAAGCCCAAATCACAAAGGATTTTCAGTTAGACGATTCGGAGCAAAAGCAGTCCATCGAGGTTTGGATTAATATGATGCTCATAAATAACCCAGATAGACTCAGAGCCGCATTTTACAGATTAGACTTAGGGGAGGTTAGAGTGGTGGAGGCGTTAGGACGTGATAGCATTGAAGAGAGCGCTATAAAACTCGCAGAACTCTCAATCCAAAGAGCTGAGATGAAAGTGATTACCCGATTAACTTTCTCAAGTGGAAACACGCCAAATAGAAAGAAAATTTGATGCTTAATCGGTTGAAGAGGTGTAACTTTGCTCACCGGCATTTAGACCTAATACATTAGAGTGGACCCACTATCGTTTTTAAATAATGTTGAACCTAAACAATTGGACGCTTTGTACGCCCAATATCTCAACAACCCAGAGTCTGTAGATCGTTCTTGGAGACTATTTTTCGCAGGATTTGATTTAGCAAACTCTCACTTCGGTGACGGTGCAGCTTCTCCACACACGCTCAAAGAATTCAAGGTTCTAGACCTAATCCACGGATATAGAACACGTGGTCACCTGTTTACTTTAACTAACCCGGTTCGCACGCGCCGAACATATACTCCTGACCTAGCCCTCGAAAATTACGGGCTAGACTCTTTGGATTTAGAGAAAGTTTTTCAGGCGGGAAATGAGATAGGTTTGGGACCAGTTTCGCTAAAAGAGATCATCGCGCATCTCGACGAAACTTACTGTAAAAGCATCAGCACGGAGTATATGTATATCCGTGAACCGAATCGTGTGCAGTGGATTCGTAAAAATATTGAGCTCGAAAAGCGCAAGAAATTTAATGATTCAGAGCGCCTTCATATTCTTAAGAAGATTAGCCAAGCGACTTTGTTTGAGGAGTTTCTGCAGAAGAAATTTGTAGGCCAAAAGCGTTTTTCCCTCGAAGGTGGCGAATCCCTCATCCCTGCTTTAGACACTCTTATCGAGTTCGGAACAGAGAACGGGGTTAAGGAGGTCGTTATAGGAATGGCGCATAGGGGGAGGTTGAGTACTCTTACCCACATTCTAGGCAAGTCTTACAAAGACATCTTTAGCGAATTCCAAGGGAAGGATTACGAAGGTGACGACGATTTCGAAGGGGATGTTAAATATCACTTAGGTCATTCACACACTCAGAAAACTGATTCAGGAAAATCAGTTTCTATTACTCTTGCTCCCAACCCATCTCACTTAGAAGCTGTAGATCCTGTTGTTTTAGGTATTTCTCGTGCTAGGATTGACGAAAGGGGGGGAGACGAGACCGCTGTTCTACCTGTTTTAGTACACGGAGATGCCGCTATTGCAGGTCAAGGGATTGTTTATGAAGTTACTCAAATGGCTGGTCTTGACGGTTATAGAACTGGCGGAACGCTTCATATCGTAGTAAATAACCAAATCGGTTTTACCACGAACTACCTCGATGCGAGAACCTCAACTTACTGTACAGACGTAGGAAAGGTTACTCAAAGCCTCATATTCCACGTCAATGCTGACGATCCTGAGGCCGTAGTTCAGGTTATGAGGATTGCATTGAAGTATCGCCAGACTTTCCATCGTGACGTTTTCATCGACTTGTTAGGTTACAGAAAGTACGGTCATAACGAAGGTGATGAGCCTAAATTCACCCAGCCGAAACTCTATAAAGCCATAGCAGCCCACCCATCTCCTTATGAGATTTATCTGGCTCAGCTCATTTCTTCGGGCACCTTATCCGCTGAGGAAGGCGCAACTTTAAGGCAGTCTCAAATAGACCAAATGGAAGACGGTCTCGCCATCGCAAAACAGAAGGCCACGAACCA
>DQRJ01000178.1 GCA_015663855.1 Flavobacteriales bacterium
ATGCCTATCAGTTCGTCGTAACCCTTTTCGGATTGGATTCTCTCCGAGGGGCCGAGTGCGATAACCGTGCTATCCTCGTGTTCAACGCCGTGCCGTGCGTCCATTTCTGAGGGTAGGAGGTAGAGGAAGTGGTAGTGTGGGCTGGGGAAGGAGCCGAAGTAGGCGATTTGGCTTTTCGAAAATGCTATGTGATCCGCCATGAATCGTTCTTGCTGTGGAGGTGCGTCTCCGTAAGTCCAAACATGGAAGTCCACCCGCTGATTTCCTTCCTCCACCGTGTATTCTTCGTGCCACAGCTTGGGAGCGGCCATCCAAGGGCTGTCCATAGCGTGCTGCATATCGCGGGCTACGAGACGCCCGTTTATTATAGGAAGTGCGGTTGCGATGTCCCACTTGGAATCGATGTCGGAGAGGTCGATGTTGTATCCTAGATCGTGATTTTTACTGTCGTAAATGAAACAGTTTACGGGATTTACGTACTGTAAATCGTCAGATACATATGTCGAGCCGGCGTTAAGAATGTCAGCTTGAAATATCCATCTTAACCGATGAATTTTCGAAGGGACGATCCAACGGTGTAAGTCCGATTTCTCGAGTTTAACCTCGTTCCCCTCGCTGTCAACTCCGACCATTTTTAAAATAAACTGTGCGAAATCTGCTCGTTCATACCTCCCTGGACGCCAAACCGGCAATTGCGCTTCCCACGAATTCTCATTTTCAGGGAATACAGCTTCGAACTTCAAGGCAGACTTCCCTTTTACGCGTTCAACTTTTATGTGGATTGTATCGGAGTTGTTTGGCATGAAACAATTAGTCTAAAAGCACTGAAATCGGCTGACCAGTAGTACCATTCGGGTAAGGAATTCCAAGAATCGAGGAAATAGTAGGAGCGATGTCCCTGATATAAGTCCGTGTGTGCGTGGCGCCTTTCTTTATGCCGGCACCATAAAATAAGCAAGGAACGTGAGTGTCATAGGTAAACGGACTTCCATGTGTTGTCCCAGTCCGACCATAGGTAAGCCATCCAGGTTTCATTACAAGAAGTACGTCTCCACTGACGCCCGGTCTATGACCTGCGTAAATCCGTTCAGCAATCGGGTCAACTGCAGCACGAGACGCGAGGTCTGACACTGCAATACTCTGAATTATTCCGTCTTCTTCGAGAGCAAGTTTACAGACGTACCTCTGGAGTTCACTAGCGTTAATTCGATCACCAGTAGCGTCGGAATAGACCCACTCATACGCTTCGTCCGAGATGAAAATAGAATTATTACTCACATTTTCAATCCATAGGCGTTCGCCAAACCTCTTATCCAAATCCTCTTCAATGCGATTCTGCATATCCCCATGGCTCCAGTAATCTACTGGCAGTCCTATAGACTGGCCATATGAAGGTACGGTCGCTCCTCCGTGATCGGATGTGAGGAAAACAGTCCACATTCCCTTTCCTACTTTCTCGTCTAGCCCATCGAAAAAGCGCTCCAATTCCAGGTCCAAACGGATGTACATATCCATGGTTTCCATAGCGTGAGGACCGCATCTATGTCCCACGTAATCAGTAGCAGAAAAGCTCACCGCTAGCATGTCACAGATGTCGTCTTCGCCGAGGTTTTCGCCTTCGATAGCGGCCAGCGCAAAGTCCACTAAAATCGTATTTCCGCCAGGCGTTCCTTTGAGGATGTCGAACCCGCCATTCGCTTCTTTCAAAGCGTTCAAATCGTAGGGGAATGTGGGCTTAATCTCGCCCACAAATGACCCCTCGTATGGGTTGTTGTCGGGTGTACAGCTCGAGTAGACGGCTTCGTCTCTAAGTAAGTCCCACCCTAGATTTACTAGCCTTTCCGCTTCGCCCTTGTTGTTGAATTTTTCAGCCCAAACAGGTAGTGATTTACCGTAATAAGTGCTCGAAATAAAATGCCCGTATTCTTTACCATAAAACCAAAAAGCGTTATCTGCTGCGTGTCCCGCCGGTAATATCGCCCCCCGATCTTTTAAGCTGATGCCGATAACTTTAGCGTGGAGTCCAGAAGCGAGCTTTAGTTCGTCACCTATTGTTGTAGAAAGTAAGCGCGAAGGAGACATTTTCCCCGCGTAACCGAAAATAGAACCGTCAGAATCGACACCGTTATTTCCCACTCCTCGAACGGTTGAATCCTCAGCGCAATAAACAGTCACGCTTTCTTCTTTTATGTACCAATTATTAGCAACGATGCCATTTACCGATGGTGTAGTACCGGTATAAATCGAGGCGTGTCCAGGACCAGTATAAGTAGGGGCGTAGCCGAAATGATGGTCATAACAAACGAAACCTCCGTCGATAATCCTCGCAAAACCACCGTCAGAAAACTCAGTGCCGAAACGGTTGATATAGTCAGCTCTCATTTGGTCTATCGTGATTCCGATGACTAGTTTCGGGTGCTGGCTTTCTAGAATAGTGCTAGAAATTGAGCTGTCTTTAGTGTTGCTTTGAGTGTTGCAACTCGTTGTTGTAATTGTGATTAAAAGTAGGGTGAGTACAAAACTAATTAGCTTCGGTTGCATTGTGAATACGATCTTAATGTTTTTCATTTGGCCCAAATCTTAAAAATTATCCATCCTACGCCTAAACATGCGATTAAGCTAACGGCAATATTTGCGAACGCCCAACTTGAATTTCCTTCTTGAAAAAGTCTGAGCGTATCTATTGAAAATGTTGAGAATGTCGAGAAGCCGCCACAAAATCCGACTGCGAGCAAAGGCATCCAGATGGAATCTCGCCCCCATTTTTCGCCTCCATAGATTAATAACAATGCGAGTAATCCTGTTGCTAAAACGTTAGCTAAGAGTATTCCGAGGGGTGCTAATGACGAATCAATATTATTTTCGATTACCGAAAAACCACCGTCAGCCCATCTATTTATGCCCGCCCCTAAAGTCGCTCTTGCAACACTTCCTGCTCCACCTCCCACGAAAATCGCGGCCAAAGTAATCCAATTCAATGTCATCGTTTCTCAGAATTTATTGTCAATCCCATTCTATGTCGCACGACCTTAAGTACAACCGCTCCCATCACTCCTCCCAGTAACCAACCGAACACCACATCTCCAGGAAAATGTACCCCTAAATGAATCCGACTATATCCGATTACGACCGCCCAAACTAAGAGTCCCCAAAACCAAAAGACTCCCGCACTACCCGTAGTCCCCACAAAAAGCCCGCCCACAAAAACGGCGACCGCCATATGGTTCGCTGCGTGAGAAGACACGAATCCGAACTCTCCACCTCGATACTTCGTACCATCCGACTTACTATACAAAGCAACATCCTCAACCAAATCAACTCTATGGGAAGGTCTAACACGAGCGGCCACGGGTTTCAAAACCCGAGCAGAAATAACATCAGCGAGCACCACCGCAATTATGAGTCCCACAAAAACAACGCCTCTCGAGCCTGACTTCTTGAACACTCTCCAAATCGTAACCATAATAACTACGTAAAGAGGAACCCAAGTTTCAGGTTTACTCACCCACCACATTAGCGTATCGCCACTCGGCCACGCCCCATTTATTGCGAGAAATATCGCCTCATCAATTTGCGAAAGCCAGTCAATCACTCGATAATTACTTACTTAATCGTTCCTACTTACTCGTAAATCCCTGCAATCAAAGCTGAGTACTTTTCCTTGATAGGCTTACGTTTCAACTTCAATGTCGGTGTAAGCTCGCCCCCGTCAATAGAAAACGGTGCAGGAAGAACTCTAATTACTTTCACTCTTTCCCATTGGCTGAACGGCTCCATCAAGCTATCCACCTCTTGCATGATGCGGTCAGAAATCACAGTATCCTCACCGATTTTATCATCGCCAGGGTAGGTGTGGTCATGTCTCTTACACCACTCTGTAACAGCTACCGTATCAGGCGAAACTAAAGCAGATGGGTGCTTTTGGTTTTCACCTACAACCATTACTTGCTCAATAAAAATCGAAGCTTTCAGAGCATTTTCCAATAGGGCAGGAGCAACATATTTACCTCCCGACGTCTTGAAAATCTCCTTCTTTCTATCCGTAATTCTAAGGAAACCCTCACTATCCACCTCCCCGATATCTCCAGTATGGAACCATCCGTCCTTCAGAACTTCCGCTGTCTTCGCTTCATCTTTGTAGTAACCCATCATTACGTTTGGACCCTTTACAAGTATCTCTTTATCAGGACCAAACCCTACTTCTACATCTTGTACCACTTTACCTACCGAACCCACTCTAAGCATTCCGGGTTTGTTAATGGTGTTTACGGTCACAACCGGCGAGGTCTCTGTAAGTCCGTACCCCTCGAGAACGGGAATTCCGGCTCCGTTAAAGAAACGAGCTAGTCGAGATTGCAATGCCGCCGAGCCGGAAGCTACCGCTTTAATTCCGGTAAGGCCGAGCGCCTCCTTTACTTTTGAAAATACAAGTTTGCGAGCGATCTTGAGCTTAAACGCGTAAAGACTTTCCTTCTCTTTCTTAGGACCCCACTCGAGAACGACTCCTAAAGCCCAGTTAAATATTACGGTCTTTACACCACCTGCCGCTCGTCCTTTCGCGACGATTCCATCATAGAACTTCTCGAGAAGTCTCGGTACAGCAGTAAACATTACTGGCTGAGTAGCATTTAAGTCTACCTTAATAGTTTCGAGGCTTTCTCCGAAATGAATACTTGCTCCCATGTACATGTACAAGTAGTGAAGCATACGTTCGAAAATATGACAAACCGGTAAGAAACTAAGCACCCTCATCTCTCCCTCCATTCCATCAACACCGTCCAAAGGAACTCTGTCCTTCGCCACAAGTGCGTTACTCACTACATTCAAATGTGAAAGCATTACTCCCTTTGGAAGTCCTGTTGTTCCAGAAGTGTATATAATCGTTGCTAGCTGTTCAGGCTTTACTGCTGAACTACGAGCTTCAAGCTCCGCTTTATTATCGTCACCTCCTGCATCTAGAACCTTCCTCCAAGAATCAGCTCCATTAACATTCTCGAAAGTGTAAACACCTTCAAGAGTAGGACATTCAGCCTTCACTGCCATCACCTTTTTAAAGAGCTCTTCGTTAGATACGAAAACGAAACGACTTTCGCTGTGATTCAGGATGTACTTGTAATCCGCCTCCGTCATAGTCGGGTAAATCGGAACATCAATACCACCCGCTTGCATAATTCCGTGATCCATCACGTTCCACTCGCAGCGATTATTATGAGAAATAAGCGCCACTTTATCACCAGCATTCATCCCCAGTGCAATAAGACCTAAAGAAGCCCTATCCATCTCATCGACAAACTCCTGAGTCGAGTAGCTTAAACTTTTGCCACTACCGTCATTCGGCATGCTCATCATCACATCCAGCGGCCCGTGCTCAAGCTGATATTTCGGGAAATCAAAAAGTCTAGTCGGATTTTTCATTTGTAAATTAATTATGGCCAAATTACACTATACCTCCCCCCATTACAACTCTTCTCCACATTGATTGCAGTACTTCGATCCATCGGCGTGTTCATCCACATTACAATTCGAGCAAGATTGGGTATTCGAGTTAGATGCGGTGATAATTTCCGCACCGATAATCCCTGTAGGAACGGCAATAATAGCGTACCCGATTAGCATAATAATCGACGCTATGGTTTGGCCTGTGACAGTAATCGGAGCAATATCTCCATACCCCACAGTCGTTACTGTAACAATCGCCCAATAAATACTTCTCGGAATACTCGTAAATCCTGCCGCCGCATCCTCCACCAGGTATACCATCGTCCCAAGAATCGTTACCAAAACCAACACCGCTACCAAGAATACCATCAGCTTTCTCCTCGCACCCCATAGAGCCGTTTTCAAAACCGATGCCTCCTTAATAAATCCCACCAACTTTAATACTCTGAATACTCTCAATAGTCGTAAAATCCTCACGACTCTAATGCTGCCCACCCCAGGTAACAGCACCTCAACGAAAGTTGGAAGAATACTCAATAAATCGACCAGTCCATAAAACGAAAAAATGTACTTACTTTTAATTGTCACCGCGATCAATCTCAATACGTACTCAACAGTAAAAAGCGCAGTAAATCCATACTCCGCATATCTCAACGCCTCCCCATACTCTGCATTAATCTCTGGCACACTCTCGAGCATCACGACCCCCACACTCAATACTATCGCCAATAATAAAACAACATCGAACAGCTTTCCTAAGGGTGTATCCGCCTCAAAAATCACCTCATGTAATCTGTTCTTATTCATTTGATAAATGTAGTGAAATCTACACCAACGTTACGCACACAAATTCCTCCCCCCCAATTCTAAGTCCTCCTCAACTTCAACTCCCTTAATTTATAACATTGTGGTGTGACCGAATTCTACGATTATGAAAAATAC
>DQRJ01000086.1 GCA_015663855.1 Flavobacteriales bacterium
GGTTGTGAAACACAAGAACCATTTCTTATCGACGCTCCCCCACCTCTTGAATTTTTGATATCACCATCACCTGCTGCTTGTACAGGAATGAGTAATGGATCTGCTGATGTTTTTGCTGCAGGAGGGACTGGAGAACTGACTTGGTCAGTACTCGACACGTTAGGTAATGTCGCAAATCTAAATAACCTAAGTGAGATGACTTATACAGCCATCGTTACGGATGTTCTAGGCTGCCAATTAACGGATACATTCTCTATAGATGTTGCCATTATTACAGATATGGTACTTACTACATTCCCTTCACCTGTTACATGTTGGAATGCTGAGGATGGTACTATTACAGTTTCTGTGGATGGAGGGGATTCGCCATTCACATATTTGTGGAGTGATCCTTTTTCCCAAACCTCATCATCTGCTATCGGCCTTACCGAGGACACATACACTGTAACTGTAACGGATGCTATTGGGTGTAATATCTCTACTTCTCAGTTTGTAACTCATATCGAGGGGTGTTTGTTCATCGCAGATGCAATTACTCCTAACGGTGACGGTTATAACGATGAATGGATAGTAGGAGGTCTACTAGATTTCCCTCAATCTGAGGTACACGTCTATAACAGATACGGTCAATTATTGTTTTTCTCAGACTCAGGAGACGTTCATTGGGATGGCAGATTTAACAATCAACGACTTCCAATAGCGGACTATTATTATACGATTACGTTAAGTCCATACGATACACCTATAACGGGGACGGTATCTCTTAAATACTGAAACAATGCATAGAATAGTCATCGCTTCAATATGGATGTTCATCCTAGCTGCTCCTCTAAACGCTCAACAACGCTTTAGAAGGACTGCTTTTCCTGTAAACTCGTTTCTCGTTAACCCTGCTGTCGCTGGGACTGAGCCTGTAACGGTTTTCGGCTCGTCTTATCGCCATCAATGGGCTGGATTCGACGGCGCTCCGACAACAATGGTTTTTAGTGCTCATAGCTCATCCCCGAGCCAAATTGGAGGCGGGATCATAGTTTATAAAGACGATATGGGTGGTGCAGTCACTCAGACAGGAGTTGAGTTAACAGGATCTTACCAGCTTCGCCTTCCTAATACTGACGCTGTTTCATTTGGTCTGTCTCTTCAAGGAACTCAATTTGGTTTCGACAGTAGTAATTTAAATGTTTGGGATCAAGATGATCCTGCTCTGACCGGTGGTATGGAAACGACATTCGGTATAGATGCGTCAACAGGCATGATGATTTACGGAGCAGACTACTCTTTTGGCCTTGCCGTTTCTAATTTGTTTCAAGATAAATTAGGACTCACAGGTGTGGAGGAGGACTTCAATAAACACATACGTCATTACAGGTTTATGGGAAGCTATACAACTGATATTTCTAATAAATTTTCAGTCCAAACCTCTGGTATGATTAGACTCACGGAGGTTACACCCGCTCAAGTAGACATCTACTCTCGTGCGATTTACAAATACTACCAAGGTCTATACTGGGGAGGATTAGGATTACGCATGGGAGATGCTATAACAGTCTCCGCTGGAGTTGAATTTTCTAGTATTGGAATTGCTTACACATACGATATTACAACGGGAGATAATCTCTTGAGCCCGTATTCACACGAAGTTAATTTGACGTACTTACTACCTCATAAGAAAGGTTTTGGCCAAGGTTCGCTTGGGCCTAGAAGGATATTGGAACGAAACAGATTAGTTAAATAGAATTTGACATTTGGCACCACATTTGATTATCTTACTGTGGTTTTCAAAATAAAACAGACTTTAAAAATTAAATATCTAGATATGAATCGTATTACTTTACTACTCGCTGCAGTTCTAATGGGACTAATGACAGCTCCTATGAGCGCTCAATTTGTGAGACTTGATGTAGAAGAAATTGATAACCAAGGTGCAGTGCCAGGTAAAACATTTCGTGTGTATGCTGTTTTCCAAAGTACGGGCGATATCCTAGACGCTGTTTATGGTGAAGCTTCTGCTCCATTGTCTATTACATCAACAAAGCCATTCTATCAACATCCTAAGGGAGGCCCTCTTTCTACGGATATTCAGAGATATGATAAGTCCGTTAATCCTGAATTGGCTTATGACAGTTGGGTTACTATTGGTTCAGAGGATAACTACATGAATGCTCTATCGGGATTCATTATGGAGTTCGGCGAATTTGAGTCAAAAGGAGGTCAACTTGCAACGGATAACGGTGCATGGTTCGTTACTCCAGACAAGCGTCAAAGTATGGCCGGAGAGTCAAAGCGTATTCTTTTAATGCAGCTTACTTCTGAGGGAGAGATTAATGGACTAATTAACCTTCACGGTCGCACGAAAGCGGTTATTGAAAATGAAGTACAAGTTGGTGGAGGAGAGCAGATTAAAGCAGAAGGATTAACCTTTGTCGCTAAGTAAACGCTAAGTAAACGAATTGAAAAAGCTAGATGAACTTAGGTTTGTCTAGCTTTTTTTACGTCCTATAGTTTAAGGTGTTTTCCCGTAATTGATTTCTTGCATTTTGCGAGATCTTCAGGAGTGCCGGTAAATAGTAAGTCACCTCCTTCGTCACCTCCTTTCGGACCGAGGTCTATGACGTAATCGGCGGACTTGATAACGTCCATTTGGTGTTCGATTACGATAATAGAATGGCCTTGATTAATTAGGCGAGTAAAGGACTCGAGAAGTTTTGCAACGTCGTGAACGTGTAGGCCCGTTGTAGGTTCGTCGAAGACGAAGAGGGTGTGTCCTTGTTTGTCACCACGAGATAGGAAAGTGGCGAGCTTGATACGCTGTGCTTCCCCACCGCTAAGGGTATTGGAGCCCTGTCCTAAAGCGACATAGCCAAGCCCCACATCGAGAAGGGGCAGGAGCTTCGTGATTAATCGTTTTTCAGCAGCTGAGGCTGATTTACCATCGGGAGGGGTGAAGAATAGCAGAGCATCCTCAACGGGCATGGAAAGGATTTCGTGAATATTTTTCCCATGCCATGTTACTTCTAGTACTTCCTCGCTATAACGTTTCCCGTTACAGGATTCGCATTTGAGCTTTAGGTCGGCCATAAATTGCATCCCTACAGTAATTACTCCTTCTCCTTCACACACTTCGCATCTGCCTCCTTTAACATTGAAACTGAAATGGGAGGGCTTAAATCCCTTTGCTTTTGCATGCGTGGTGTCACTTAGTAAGCCTCGGATTTCATCGAATGCTTTTACGTATGTTACTGGGCAGGAGCGAGAGGATTTACCAATCGGGTTTTGGTCTATGAATTCGAGAGAATTAATACTCTCAATATCTCCAGAGAGCCCAGAGAAGCCCTTAGTGAATGGGGGCGAATTTTCAAGCGCAGAACGGACGGCAGGAACTAAAATGTCTGTAATCAAAGTGCTTTTCCCCGATCCGCTCACACCGGTAACAGCCACAAGCGAGTGCAACGGAATCTCTACATCGAAGCCCTTTAGATTATTTGCTCGAGCCCCTACAATCTTTAATTTGTCTTGGGAAGTCCTCCTTTTCGAAGGGACAGGAATGTTCATTCGCCCTGTTAAATACGCCGCAGTCAATGACGCATGGTCATCCGGCAGAGCCTCTAGATCCTTATGCCCCCCTGAAAAAACCACCTCTCCGCCGAAAGTCCCCGCTAAAGGCCCCATGTCGACCAAATGATCCGCCGAAGCCATAATGTCATCGTCATGCTCTACTACGACCACTGTATTTCCTTGGTTTCGTAATCCATGAAGTACAGAAATTAATCTCTTTGTGTCGTGGGGATGGAGTCCTATGCTAGGTTCGTCGAGAACGTATGTGCTTCCAACTAATGAACTTCCTAGGCAGGCGCTTAGCCCGATTCTTTGGCTTTCACCTCCGCTAAGCGATGGGCTAGAGCGTAGAAGGGTTAGATATCCAAGCCCGAGATTTTCCAAACATTCGAGTCGCTCAGTAATCTCACTAATGGTTCTTTTTGCAATTAGGGCGTCGTTTTCGCTCAAGTTCATGGCGCGAATGTGCTCAAGGACCACGATTAATGGCATTTTCAACAATTCATGTAACGTAACGTCGTCTACCTTGACATAGGCTGCTTCCTTCCGGATTCGTGCTCCATGGCACTCCTCACACACCGCCCTTCCTCTATATCTGCTGAGCAAAACGCGGAATTGAATCTTGTAGCTTTTCTTCTCTACGTATTTAAAGAATTTATTTATTCCCTTAAAGCTTTTTGTCCCAGACCAAACCTTCAACACCTCTTCTTCACTCAACTCGTGCCAGGGAGCATGGATATTCACTCCTGCCTCAACAGCACCCATAATCAAGTTATCCTTCCACTTTTTCATTCGATCACTTCTCCAAGGAGTAATCGCATCTTCGTATATGCTCTTTGATGTGTCAGAAATCACTTTGCTAGGATCTATTCCTAAAGTACTTCCGTAGCCTTCACAAGTAGGGCATGCTCCCACAGGGCTATTGAAGCTAAAAAGGTCAGGAGTAGGTTCTGTAAACACAATCCCATCTTTCTCAAATCGATTATTAAATTCTGATTTTATATTTAAGTCAGGATATACAATATCACAAGCCCCATTGCCTTCAAAAAAAGCTGTTTCTATTGAGTCAGCAAGTCGAGATGTTTCTTCCTTTGCAGCAGCAACAGACATTCTATCAATTACAATGCTTAGATCTTTCCCTTGTAGGTCTTTTTTCGAAACCCCGTCTAATATATCGTCAATAATTAGAGAATCATTATCTAGCAAAATCCTTGAAAATCCTTGTTGACGTAATAATTCCAAGTGTTTTTCTCTGCTCAACCCTTCCTTCTCTGAAATAGGTGCCACGATCATAAATCTTAAAGCATCGTCTTTATCTATAATTGAAGACACAACGTCAGATGTTCTATCGCATTTTACGATTTCTCCAGAAATAGGGCTAAATGTTTTTCCTATTCTGGCGTACATCATTCTCAAGTAGTCATGAATTTCAGTCCGAGTTCCTACCGTACTTCTCGGTCCTCCAGATGAAGAACGTTGCTCTATTGCGATAGCAGGAGAGAGGCCGTGAATAGAATCCACATCGGGCTTATCGAGTCTTCCAAGGAATTGCCGTGCGTAAGAGGAGAGAGATTCAACATAACGTCTTTGGCCTTCTGCATACAAAGTGTCAAATGCAAGCGAACTCTTTCCTGAACCGCTGAGTCCTGTGATAACAGTGAGTTTCTTCTTGGGAATCGACACGTCGATGTCCTTCAAATTATGCATACGGGCTCCTCGGATTATTATCGACATCAGGACTTCATTAGGACTTTTTAACACTCGAAAGTTACTTTGGGATTTGCTTATATGAAATAAAATCGTATATTGAGAAGAGTTAAATCAAAAAAACAAACGTATAGAAACACTTCTACTCTAATTAATCCTTCTTTTGAGCCAGTTGTACCTGGCACATGTGAACTTAAATGTGTAGAATCATGCGTGCATCTTTTTCTGATAGCGAGTTAATCCGTGCTTACCGCGGTGGAGACGAGCAAGCCTTCGAAATTTTATTATCAAGACACAAAGACCGTGTTTTCACGAAGATTATGTTCATCGTGCGAGATACTGATTTGGCAAATGACCTATTCCAGGACACTTTCATAAAGGTCGTGGGGCTGCTTCGTGCAGGTAAATATGTAGAGGAAGGTAAATTCCTGCCTTGGATACTCCGAATTGCTCATAATATTTCTATTGATCACTTCCGCCGAAATAAGAAAATGCCCCTCGTTAGAGGCAATGACGACTTCGACATCTTTAATATAATAAATACTGGAGAGACGAATATTGAGGATAAGCTCATTCAAGACCAAATCCATTCCGACATCCGCGATTTGATAGATCATCTCCCTTTAGAGCAGCAAGAAGTTGTGAGAATGCGTATCTATCAGAACCTAAGTTTTAAGGAGATTTCGGAATCTACGAACGTCAGTATTAACACAGCTTTAGGGAGAATGAGGTACGCAGTTTTAAACTTGAAGCGACTCATTGACGACAATAAAATTCAATTAACTCCATATTAAAATCGACATGAAGCAATATCTGAAGTTAAAAAGCGTTTTTATGGTGAATAATAAACCTGAAATGCATGAAGCACACTACATTAAATGTCGCAAGACAACTTCCTTTTTATTCCCCTTCTCTGTCTTCTCTTCGAAACATCTTAGCTTACTCCCGATCAACGTCAGTTGTGAAAACAGGCGGATCCGATAAGTTAATTCTTACTTTGTTTTTGAATTAGATTAGAGATTGAAGTGAGATTTCATCTTTAGTTCTAGTCTTTCTAGTGGCCAATCACTCTCGTCAGTCATTGTGGCGGCCAGTTTATCGACTACGTCCATACCTTTAATAACTCTACCGAAAACGGTGTGTTCCCTATCTAAATGAGGGGTGCCGCCGTTTTTTTTGTACAAGAGTTTTTGTTCGGTCGTGTATTTCACTCCTTGATCGACTTCTACTGAAGCAATCTCCATTTTAGAAAACTTTCTCCCTGTAACTATGTAGAAATCATACGATGAGGATCTCTTTTCAGGGTTGTTCGTGTATGACCGAGACATAGCAAGAGCTCCTCGAATATGTATGTAGGGATTTCTAAACTCCGAAGGGAGGGTATGCCTTCCGATGAGGAATCGCATTTGTTGGGGCTTTTCTTCTTCGCTATTTCCACCCTGCACGACGAAGTCTGGGACGACTCGGGTAAACTCGCTAGGACTGTAGTACTCTCTGAAGATTTTATAGAGAAAGTTCGCTCGATGTAAAGGAACGTCCTCGAACAGTTCGAGCACGATATCTCCATGTTTCGTCGAAATAGTAACGTACCGATCATCAACATCGGACACCCAATCGAGCAAGAACGCCTCGGCATTATCGTTGTCTAAGGTAGGAAGTCCGATTCCGAGCATAGCTCTTACACGAGCCTCAAGTTCGGGATCCCCAACGTGCTCGTTTAATTCTATGTCGTCATTAACACCACCGGTATGTGTAGTGTCGGAGGGTGCAGAGTTGCAACTCAGTATTAGAAAGAGAAGAATAAAACGGTTATTCATATAGCAAATTTATAAACTATCTTGCATTTATGAATTCGAAGATAATTTTATCGTTTATCACAATAATGTTGTCCGCAGCGCCATTTGTTTCAACCGCTCAAAGTTGGGATGATGATGACGAGTTTTACATTCCTAGCAGGCAAGGGCTTGAGTTTGGTGTAAATATTGGGGTTTATAAGGCTCATCAGAATTCTACGGTTTTCTACAATGGTGCGGGGTGGTACGAATTGGGGGATAATTTAGCAACGCTTTATACAATTGAGGAGAGGTTGTTTTTGGGGAATACTGAAGACCAAATCAATAACGCTCTAAATCTTGGCGGCGGAAATTTCTGGATTCCCTATGATTCTTCGCCTTTGCTTTTGCCTTACGATCCAGGGTTAATGATGGGACTCAAGATGCTTTATTTCTGGAATCCAGAAAGTGCGCTAGTGATGAGTTTAGACGCCGTCAATCTTAATGCAGCAGGGCCGTGGACATTGGAGACAGACCTATTACCGGGACAGGGTCAGGGTAGTACCGACATTCGTGTGTACGGTATTTTCGGTAAGGAGCGTAGAATGCTCGGAACGTTCGGGTATAGAACGGCCGCTTACATTGTCGATGCGGCCTCTTGGATTTTCGAGTTAGGAGGTACAGCGACGGGAGTACAAGTAAAGCGCAATTTTATTATGGTCGAAGACAATTCTTATGACTTGATTACGTTTTACAACGGCAACGGGCAATTTAGCGGAGCCACCAGCAATTTAACATCGGTGGGATTCGGATTATATGGAGTGATAGGACTTGAAGCTATGTTCGAGGAAGGAGGTAATTTAGAGGCGAATTTCAGGGTGAGTCGTGATAAAATCAAACTGGGTTCATATGAGGAGAACCTTTGGAATTTCGCTGTTTATGTGACTTGGTTGATTCCTCCACATATCGGGGATTTCGTAAGAGCGTCGTTCTAAAAATGGGCGGACATCACGATCAGATCGAAAACCACGATCACAGTAACGACAGCACGAAGAATATTAAGGTAGCTTTCTTCCTGAACCTCACCTTTACAATCTTCGAGTTCATCGGCGGATACTATACTAATAGCGTCGCTATTATGGCTGATGCGGTTCACGATCTAGGTGATAGCCTTTCGCTGGGGTTATCGTGGCATTTGGATAAGAAGTCTAAGCAACAACGCGATAATAAATTCACATTCGGTTATAAGAGGTTTTCGCTTCTTGGAGCTTTAATAACCGGACTGGTTCTCGTTGTGGGTTCGGGGTTTATTTTGATAAAGACTATTCCGAGATTGATTCATCCGGAACATGCAGATGCTCAAGGGATGTTTTGGTTTGCCATAGTCGGTATATTAGTGAACGGGTTTTCTGTAATAAAACTATCAGGAGGGAAGACCTTGAACGAGAAAATGGTGAGGTGGCATCTTATAGAAGATGTAATCGGATGGGTAGCTGTTTTTATCGTGAGTATCGTTCTAATGTTCTACGATGTCCCCATTTTAGATCCATTGCTATCTCTTGTGATAATCGCATATGTTCTTTTCAATGTGATCAAAAACTTAAAAGAAACCTTCTTAGTTTTCCTTCAGGGGGTGCCTTCAGATATCGATTATGAGGCGATAGAAAAGAAGATATTAGAGTTAGCGGAAGTTAAATCGGTGCACAGAGTGCATGTTTGGTCTTTAGACGGAGCATCAAACGTGATGACCATACATGTGGTCATTAACGACGTAGAAACTTCAAGCGAAATGCTATTTGCGAAACGGAAGGTCAGAGAAATATTGAACGATTACTCCATTGAGCACTCCACCATCGAGATAGAATTGTCTAAAGAGGTGGGCAGGCAATTATAAGCCCTCGCGAATCATTCCCCACGGCTCTAGCTTCCTTAAGTCCAAAGTGAACAAGAAGTATTTCTGTGGCGCATAGTCCACCCCTACATTGTTCATTTCTCTAATCATAGTGCTAGACATTAGAGGCATTGTGATTTTCAATGGCCCTAATGAAAAAGTAATGCCAGCAACTGCATCTAATTCCACCATATCTTCAGAATGGTTGTCGTAAAGTAGAACTCCACCGAAAAGTTCGAAGTATTTTACTAGATCAATTCCAACTCTTGCGCTAGTCATCCAGTTTTTTGCATAATGCCTAAGCGGAAGAGCTCCGTTTTCTAAAGAAGCTTGGCTTGACATTAATCCTTCGTTAGAATTTCGTTCAAAAATGAAATTATCTGCCATTGGGTCAAAGTCGGCTCCGAATCCAGCTGTAGCGATGTTGCTTAGAGTATTTATGGAATTTGTTAAATTGGCTTTTCCGAGTAGTTGAAGTCGCACGTTCTTTCCACTATTGCCAATTTTCTTCCTTAAAGAATAGTGGGCTGTTCCTTGAAGGAAATCGTAACTATCGGTTAGGTATGGCCAAATAAAAGCGGGTGATGCAACATCAAAATTAAATTGCCTTAGTTCAATTCCCATTTCTTGCGAAAGCCCCATTATTTCGCCTCTCTTCTTAATAGCGTCGAACTTCAAGCTGTAAGAAGTGCGTTGAGGTGGTGTCGAGAAGTCGTCGCTATCTGCAAAACCATTCAAGAATACATATTCAAAATTTAATTTAGAAGCCCAATTAGAATTAGTGATTTTATTCAGCTTTACACCTGCATTAAAGCTTATTCTATTGTTAGGTGTAGGAAGTAAAAGTACCTCAGACAAATACATGATTCTTTCTGGAGAAGCAAAACGCTGGCCCCTTAAGGCAAAGGAAAAGGGTCCTGTATGGTAAGAGATTCTCGCAACTCCTGCTAATTGGAAAGTGCTGTTATCGCTGTTAGGTTTATTGCTGATAAGAGGAGTAACCATCCACTCAAAGTCCCTAAGAGGCACTGTCGTGTTGTGGACTGTAGCTCCGAGCATTAAGCCGTTGTGAGCGTTCCAGGCAATGGCTGGAGTGTAGAAAACTTGAGTTTTTGCACCGTTTTCTAATCTTGTACCAAACCTTATTTGAAGCGGCTCGACCTTTTTCAGCAGACCCTTAGTTTTTGATGTGTTGTTCTGCCTATCGTAGTCAAGGTCGTATCTGTTCGGGTCAAGAACTACATGTGTTGAGCCCTCGATGTCAATCGTAACGGTGTGTATAGATCCTGGTTCAGATGGTCTTATCCATTGACGACCGATTTCTGTTTCATCGTTATAAACGACAATTTCAACTGGCGATATGAGTTCTCCTGAATTTTTCACGACTACTTCAGTTCCGCCATTTATATTTTTCGAGCTTAGGATCTTCCAGTCGTTCTTGTTCGTTGTATTAATCCACCCATCGAAAAACCAACTTAGATCTTCACCACAAGAGTTCTCCATAGATTTCTGCAAGTCGCTAGGAGAGGGGTGCTTGAATTTCCAGTCCTCGAAATAGGTTTGCATAGCTAAATCGAAACGTTCGGTGCCTAAGTAATGGTGTAGAAATGCAAAAATAGCGGCCGTCTTTTTATAGACAATAGCACCGTAATTCAATGATGAGAAGGCATCGCTATGACATTGCACAGCTTGGTCTACCCCGAAACGAGCCGGAAAGATATATGCGAGTTCATCTATCCATCGGAACTCAAAGTCGGCGATGTCTAGACGCTCCATCCATTTGTCAGATAGGCGGTTAGATATAAGTCCTAAGTCGTCCCCGTTTTCTTTATATGACTCCAATAAATACCGGGTTTCGTTTAATGAGTTGATCCCCTCGTCCATCCAGGCGTTCGTTCTCTCGTTTGATCCTAAAATTCCGTAGAACCAGTTGTGTCCTACTTCGTGAGCAATTACTACATCGAGTGAGAAAGCGTTGCCTGATTCACCAATAACAGTTACGTTAGGATACTCCATTCCGCCGCCCGCACTAATCGTCCCGTCTATTGCTGTGACTTGATTGTAAGGGTAGTCGCCGTTCCATAAAGAGTAAAAGTATGTAGCGTCACCGATGTATTTCGATGCGACGCGCCAAAGGTCTTCTTCGTTAGGAGTAAACATGATCCATGTTGTCACTTCACGCCCTGAATGTGGAAGCTCTATAGATTCTTTTAGCACTTTAAAACGTTTATCGGCAAACCAAGCGAAGTCATGAACCTTCTCCTGATGGTAGTGAAGAGTTTTTAAGTTCGTAGATGATTCAGGAAATTCGCCTTTGGGGTTGTCTCTTTCCGCCCCTTCGTCTAAACTTTTAAAGTATGCGCGAGTTTCTTTGTCGAGATTTTCTAGTCTAGCAATTTCAGAGTCGTTATCGTTTTGTTCACCAGGCAACAAATCTCCTGTCGCACCTATAGTATAATTGTCGGGGAGAGTAATGAAAACATCAAATGTTCCGAACTCGGAATAAAACTCTCCTTGATCTAGGTAGGGCATTTCGTGCCAGCCATCTCTATCGTACACGGCTGGTTTTGGATACCATTGCGTGATTTGGAATGATTCTCCGACATGACCTAGCCTAGATATTTTCCCTGAAGGAATTCGAACTTTGAAGGGTGTATAAATTTCAAGGCTTTCTCCCGGAGCAAGAGGTTTACTCAGGTGGATCTTAGCAATGTCTGGATGCTGTGGATGGAACTCCCAATCAACTCTGGAGCCGTCAATTTTGAAATCTAATCCGTCAATTCCCCCCATATCCCTTGCCATGGCGTAAAACATGAACATATCGCCTACTCGAAATTGTTGCTTAGCGAGAGCTGTTTTTGCACTGCTATATGCATTAGGCCAAACATGCATCCATATCAATTCTAGTTCGTCAGGACTATTATTTATGTAGGTGGTAACGATTTCTGCGTCAAGCTCGTTATCTACATCGTTAAGCTCGACGTGAATGACGTGATCCACTGTCTGTTGGAAGTAAGGAGTGGTTTGGGCTAAAGAAAAACTTGTAATTAGAGTGAGACAAATTGAGAAAATCAAAGGTAAAATCGGTAAAACTTTATTCATGGGCCACAAGTTCGTATTTTTAAGCCATGAAATTTCAAAAACGCTTTCTTTCTATTGGAAATTTAACATTTCTAGTCCTAGTTTTTTTCTCAACGTCTAATGCATTTGCTCAGGATTCTGAGAGTGCAGCATTTTCCTACACATTTAAGCCTTTAGTCGATAATACAGCTACTTCCGTAAAGAATCAGTGCAGAACTGGTACTTGTTGGAGCTATTCTATGTCTAGTTTTTTAGAGTCTGAAGCGGCAAGGATTTCAGGCCATGTAGTAGATTTGAGTGAGATGGCAACGGTCCGTTATACCTACCCTCTTAAAGCCCAAATGTATCTTCGTATGCAAGGTAAATATCAATTCGGAGCAGGTTCACTTTCTCATGATGTGTTAAATGCGGCTGCAGGTTGGGGGTTAGCTCCGCAAGAGGCGTTTACAGGATTGCAAGATGGTGAAACTGTTCACAATCACGGAGATATGGACGCAGCATTGCTCGCGACAGTGGAAGCTCTAGTTAAAAAGCCTAGTGGGAATCTTGACCCAAGATGGAATGAAACGATTAACGGGATTCTAGATACTTATCTAGGTGAGCTTCCTACATCATTCGAATTCGAAGGGAAGTCATACACTCCGGCCTCATTCCGTGATTACTTAGGGATAGACCCTGAAGCTTACATCAACATTACTTCATTCACTCACCATCCTTTCGGTAAAAGCTTTGTTCTTGAAGTTCCAGATAACTTCAGCCGAGGTGAGTTTTACAACGTTCCCATTGAGGATTTGCAACGTGCAGTCGAAGCAGCGGTTGTGGCGGGTTACACAGTTGCTTGGGATGCTGACGTAAGTGAAAAGGGATTCAGCTTCCGCAACGGTATGGCTTTACTGCCTGCTAAAGGTGAAGAGTCTAATCTCTGGAAAGAGGAGGTTACTGAAGCTACGGTCACTCAGGAGTCTCGTCAGAAGGCATTTGATAACCAAACCACAACCGACGATCACCTCATGCACATTGTCGGACTGGCAACAGACCAGTCAGGAGCGAAGTACTTCGTTATTAAGAACAGTTGGGGACAAGGGAATGAATATGGGGGACGTCAATATATTTCTATGGCATACTTCCAAGCAAAAACTATTGCCATACTAGTTCACCGCGATGCGGTAAAGCGAGTTCTTCGATAAATATTCAATACAAAAAAGCAACTAAATAGAAATGGAAAAAGCTGAGAAACGTATTTTAAGAAAAAGACTCTTCCATCATCTAGATGGCCTTGCAATGTGTGGAGTCATTCCCGTTCTCGAGGAGTGGGGGCTTCTTGAACGAGTTTTCAGAACTTCAGGCGATGTGGATGAGTTAGCAGGAGAATATCGTGCAAATTCAGGATACTTAAATGTGGCATTAAGAATGCTGTGTTCTCAAGGTTTACTCGAAGCTGTCAGAGCTGAGGATAGAATCAACTACCGCCCTGCGGTAGGTAAAACCCCTACAAATTGGTACAGACATAGTACTGCATATGCACCAGGAAGGGTTTGGTTAGAGCATTCAGTAAACTCATGGAA
>DQRJ01000001.1 GCA_015663855.1 Flavobacteriales bacterium
AAGGGCAGGTCTGAGAAATTGGAAGTGGCTCTTGATTCGATTCAGAATCAGAAATTCCGAGAGTTTTCGGTTACGGTGGTGAACGATCATTCAACTGGCGAAGACAGTGCAAAGATTAACGCCATTTGTGAACGGTTTAGATCTAAATTTAATATCACGTTGATAGATTCTATTGGGTCTGGGGCTGCCGCTGCAAGAAATTTTGGGTTTCAAAACACATCGAGTCCATATGTTTTGTGGTTTGACTCTGACGATGTTTTATTGCCTAACAAGCTATCACACGACATGTCTCTATTCAAATCAAACTCATATGAGTTCGTTGTTAGTAGGGCGCAACATCTTGTTGACGGAGAGTTGATTGATTTGTTTTGGGGTGAGATTCCGCGCGGAAATAAGGGTGCTTTTCAATTTCCATTCCAAACAATGTGCGCTCTGCTATCGAGAGAATTTTTATTGAAACACGGGATTCGATGGAACGAAGACAATTTATCTAATGACGATTGGGAGTTTAGCAACACATGTGTACTACTATCCGATAGGTTCGCTTTTTCGAACGTTACAACAGCTCACTATAATGTCCCTACTTCAAAATCTGGCTCCATAGGTTCTTCTATGAATCGCATAAAAATTGAAAGTCAATTTAATGCCATAACGAATATTTCTAAACTACAGAAAAAGCTTGGCTATAGTCCAGGTTTATATAGTAGACTTAGGATTTTCAGACATCGCATTTATCTTTTAAGGGCAAGCCTGAAAAACGGATACTACCTGTATTTCACTAAGTCCATAAAGAAATTATTCTGAAAAAAGACGATTAAGCTGGTAACAGCTTACCTGAGACTTCGCCGAAACCTATTCTTACTTTAGAGTCTGTTGTTTGAGAGCCGCGCATCGTGACTGTGTCGCCATCGTTTATGAAACGACGCTCTGTGCCGTCGGGCATCGCAAGTGGCTTCGTGCCTTTCCACGAAATTTCAAGCATAGATCCGAAAGACCCAACTTCTGGACCGGAGATAGTGCCTGATGCAATCATGTCTCCTCCTCGGATATTACATCCGTTTACGGTATGATGTGCAAGCTGTTGGCGCATATTCCAATACATATGCTTAAAGTTAGATCGGCATACGACTTTTGAATCGCCGCCAGCAGTAGTTATCTCGACTTCGAGGTCGATATTGTAATGGGCGTCACCTTGGTACTCAAGGTATGGAAGAACTTTCGGGTCTTGCGTGGGGCCAGAAACGCGATAAGGCTCTAGGGCATCGAGGGTCACAATCCAAGGCGATATGCTAGAAGCGAAGTTCTTTCCAAGGAATGGGCCTAGTGGTATATACTCCCACTTTTGGATATCTCGTGCGGACCAATCATTGAAAAGCACCATTCCGAAAATGTAATCGTCCGCTTCCGAAGTAGGGATAGGAGATCCGAGGGGCTTCCCGGGATATGTAATGAAAGCCATCTCGAGCTCGAAATCGAGGAGTCTGGATGGACCGTAAATAGGAGGTTCGTTATCGGAAGGTTTGAGTTGACCGTGAGGGCGACGGACCGGAGTTCCGCTAACGACTATTGAAGATGCGCGGCCGTGGTATGCAACGGGCATGTGTTTCCAATTGGGGAGTAGAGCATTTTCAGGATCGCGGAACATCTTTCCCACGTTTCGAGCATGATCCTCGGATGAGTAACAATCTGTATAGTCCCCAACGTTAATAGGCATGTGCATCGTAGCTGAAGACATGTCGATAATGCATTTTTCACGTAGAGATATGGAATCTCGTAACTCAGATGAATTGCTATTTAATAGTTCACTTAAACGATTTCTGAGAGATGATGTAGCCGATTTTCCGTGATTTATTATCGAATTCAGTACAGAAGAGGTAAAGTCGCTCTGGATGAAAGGAAGGCTAGTTAAAAGTCCAGATTCATTAAGCGCGGAGAGGTCTATGATATAATTTCCAATCGCAACTCCTACTCTAGGTGAGAGCGAAGACGTTGAGAAAATTCCGAATGGAAGATTTTGAATCGGAAAGTCGTGCTCTGAAGGCACTTCAAGCCAAGAAGTAAGGTTGGGGTTGTTCGCTTCAATCATGGTGCGAAATTACCTCAAATAAGACTGTAAAGCGAAGGAGGAATTAAGTAGATTTGGGATGAGTAAAAAGAACAATGAATTTCGACCTAGAAGAAGAGAAAAAAGAAATCCTGAGAAGATACAGGGGGCTTCTACGTGCGGCTAAGAATAGTCGATCTAGAGAAGACAGGAAAGCTATTCGAAGGGCATTTGATTTAGCGTTGGACTTGCATTCTGAGCAACGGAGGAAGAGTGGGGAGCCGTATATCTACCATCCGATTAGTGTGGCAAGAATTGTTGCTGGGGAACTCGGGTTAGATACTACATCAATTGTTTGTGCTCTGTTGCACGACACCGTTGAGGACACAAATTTGACTCTGGATGAGGTTGAGAGATTGTTCGGGACTAAGGAAAGGAATATTGTTGATGGATTGACGAAGATGAGCGGGGTTTTTGAACCTGGAACAAGTGCTCAGGCAGAGAATTTTCGAAAAATGCTTCTCACTTTGAGTGATGATGTGAGGGTTATTCTGATTAAGCTAGCTGATAGACTAGATAACATGAGAACTCTAGAGTATATGTCGCCTGATAAGCAACAAAAGATTGCTTCGGAGACCTTGTATATGTACGCGCCCCTAGCTCATAGATTAGGTCTTTACGCAATAAAAAGTGAGCTTGAAGATCTATCCTTGAAATACAAAGAATCTAAAGAGTACGAGTTTATTAATAGTCGATTAAGAAAAACACAAGCGGTTCGAGCTAGATTTATTAGGAGTTTTTGTGCACCAATTAAAAGAGAACTGGACGCTGCAGGGATAAAATACGAGATTAAAGGAAGGCCGAAGTCGATATTCAGTATTTGGTCTAAAATGCACAAGCAGAAGGTGTCCTATGAAGAAGTGTACGATGTGTTTGCTGTAAGAATCGTTATCGACACAGAGCGGGCGAAGGAAAAGACGGAAATTTGGAGGACCTACTCTATCGTCACAGACTTTTACCAACCTAACCCAGATAGACTAAGAGATTGGATTAGCTTACCTAAGGGAAATGGCTATGAATCACTACATACAACTGTAATGTCGCCCCGGGGTAAGTGGGTTGAAATTCAGATACGGAGTGAAAGAATGGATGAGGTCGCAGAGAAAGGATTTGCTGCTCATTGGAAATATAAAGAAGGAGGTGTAGGAAGAGCTGAGGGGAACCAAATTGATAGTTGGTTGAACCAAGTTAGGGGTGTTTTAGAGGCTGAGCAAGAGGATGCATTAGCGTTTATCGATGAGTTCAAAATGAACTTGACGACGAGTGAGATTTTCGTTTTCACGCCTAACGGGGATATGATAACTCTCCCGAAGGGTGCTACCACACTGGATTTTGCATTCAGGATTCATACGAAAGTAGGATCGCAGTGCGTCGGTGGTAAGGTAAATCACAAGCTCGTTCCGTTGAGTTATGAATTGACTTCTGGAGACCAAATCGAAATTATTACATCTCGTAAACAAAGCCCTAAAGAGGATTGGTTTAATTACGTCGTTACAACGCAGGCGAAACAAAAAATCAGACACTCCCTTAAAGAAGTCGAGCGTGAGAAAGCTTTAGAAGGAAGAGAGGTGTTCAAAAAATGGGCGAAAAAAAATGGTTTACTATTAATCGAAGCTAACCTTGAGTCATTGTACCGAAAACTCAAGTGCGATTCTGTACAAGAGATGTACTTCTTAATAGCCAATGGGAGCATCAATCTCGATGGAGTAAAGGGGTATGAATTAAAACAAGGTAAACTAGTTTGGGATAAAGGACCCCAAGTTGGAACATCAAAGAAGACAGATGTCTCTGAGCTTTTCATACCAAACGCTAAAGAAGACACCTTACTTATAGGAGAGAGCATGCAGAAGCTAGATTATACATTAGCTAAGTGTTGCAACCCTATTGCAGGAGATGACGTGTTCGGGTTTATTACAGTGAGTGGTGGTATTAAAGTCCACCGTCAAAATTGTCCGAACGCGACAAACATGCTTTCTAAATATGCATATAGAATGATGAAAGCTAGGTGGACAAGTAAAGCTCAACATCAATTCCAAGTAAAAATTTCTTTTACAGGCATAGATGATGTGGGCCTAGTAAACCAACTAACTCAAGTCATTTCTGAAGATATGAGAGTGAATATGCAAGCGATTAGTATGGAATCCAAAGATGGGGTTTTTGAAGGAACAATTACCGCTCTTATAATGAATACAACACATTTGAAAGAATTAATGGGGCAGTTGAAAAATGTTTCAGGAGTTCACACTGTTGAGAGGGTAGACGAGGAGGTATAGGTTACCTTTGCCACTGCTAAAAGCTATGTCAAGCGACGATATTTTAAACCAAGCGCGAGAGATTTTCGAGGTTTACCTCGAGCAAAATAGGCACCGTAAAACGCCTGAACGCTTTGCCATACTTGAAGAAATCTATACTTATCAAGGGCACTTTGATGTCGAAACATTGTACTCCCGTATGCAAAACGGAGATTGTCGTGTTTCAAGGGCCACCCTTTACAATACGATGGAATTATTGCTCGATTGTAATTTGGTACGAAAGCATCAATTCGGCGAGAAAATTGCACAATACGAGAAGTGTCATCGAGTTAGACAACACGATCACGTGATAATAGCGGATACCGGAGAAGTTCTAGAGTTTTGTGACCCTAGAATTCAGCAGATAAAAGCGACTTTAGAAGAATTGTTTGACATAGAAGTTCTTCATCATTCATTGAATATCTATGCGCGAAAGCGTAAAAAAAAAACTGACGCATGAAGGCTGATGTACTATTAGGGCTCCAGTGGGGCGACGAAGGAAAAGGAAAAATAGTAGATGTTCTTACTCCTAAGTATGGAGTAATTGCTAGATTCCAAGGTGGGCCAAACGCTGGTCATACTTTAATTTTCGATGGCCAAAAGCACGTTCTCCATACCATTCCAAGTGGAATATTCCGTAAAGGCATTTTAAATGTTGTGGGTAATGGAGTGGTGGTTGATCCCGTGATTTTTCAACGTGAAATTGAAGGGCTACTCAAAAGTGGAGTGAATCCTTTTGAGTCTCTCGTGATTTCTAGAAAAGCTCACCTCATAATGCCCACACACGGTCATTTAGATGCTGCTTCAGAGCAAGCGAAAGGAAAGGCGAAAATTGGATCTACTTTAAAGGGAATCGGTCCTGCTTATATGGATAAGACCGGAAGAAATGGATTGAGAATCGGGGACATTGAAAGTTCGCATTTCGAAGAACGCTATAACTCGCTACGTGATAAGCACGTACATATGCTAGAGCAGTATCCGGATTACACTTATGATTTAACAGACTCTGAATCCATATGGCTAGAATCTATCAAATTCTTACAAAAATTTAAGTTTATTGATAGTGAACATGTTCTGAGCAAAGCATTACAAGAAGGGCGTGGAATTCTTGCAGAAGGCGCACAGGGAACGATGCTTGACATCGATTTCGGGACTTACCCATTTGTAACTTCTTCGAATACTATTACTGCTGGAGCTTGTACTGGATTAGGATTACCCCCAAATAAAATTGGAGAGGTTTTCGGTATTTTCAAAGCATACTGTACGAGAGTTGGGTCGGGACCATTCCCCACTGAACTTTTGGAAGAGACTGGAGAAAAACTAAGAGCTGCAGGGTCAGAATTCGGTGCTACTACAGGTCGTCCTAGAAGATGTGGCTGGCTAGACTTACCACAGTTGAAATACGCAGTAATGGTGAACGGGGTCACTCAACTTTGCATGATGAAAGCTGATGTTCTCGGGGAATTTGAAGAGATACAGGTTTGTACACATTACATGTACAAGGGTGAGAAAATAGACTACCTCCCGTATGGAATCGAGCCAGACGAGGTGCAGCCAGTATACAAAACATTCGAGTGTTGGCCTGGGGATTTAACTGGGTTAAGAGAGGTTGAGAATATCCCCACTTCTTTAATGAATTATGTGAAAATGATAGAAGAAGAAACCGGTGTGCCGATTTCTATTCTTAGTGTAGGACCAGATAGAGAACAAACTCTACTTTTGAACGAAGATCTAAAATGATTTATTGGTTTATAGGACAACCAGGGCACGGAAAAACTACTCTTGCTAAGGCATTAATCGACCAGTTACGAAGAGGAGGATATTCTCCTTATCACGTAGATGGTGATGACCTTAGGGCTTTAACCACAAATAAAGATTACTCACGCGCTGGTCGTGAAGCTAATATAAGGCGCGCACAGAATATCGCACAATACCTACATGGGCAAGGTGAGATTGTTGTCGTGTCATTCGTCTCTCCCTATAGAGATATTAGAGAAGAATTAAAACAAACTACTGGGCTTACAGAGGTATACGTTCACACTACGGAGATAAGAGGAAAGGAGGATAGACATGTCAATGATTTCGAAGAGCCGTTAAATAACTTTATCGATGTTGACACAACAAACACAAGTGTTGAAGATTGTGTTGCTCTTATTCTTGAAGAATCACCAGTTCCATCTAAAGAGCTCAAGACTTTAGACAAACGAAAAACACTTGCTGTCGATTTTGATGGTGTAATTCACCGGTACAGTAAAGGGTTTCAGGGTTTGGAGAATGCGTACGATCCACCAATGGATGGTGCACGTGAGGTTCTTCAAAAACTTAAGGATAAAGGGTATGTGTTGAAAATCATGAGTTCTAGACCTGCTCTAGTAATAGAAGAGTGGCTAGTCAAGTACGAAATGGAAGATTTGTTCGACGAGGTAAGCAATAACAAGTTCGCAGCAACAGTTTATTTGGATGATAGAGGCTTTCATTTCACAAACTGGGCATCCGTTGAAGAAAAACTCGCATTACACCCTAAATTCGCACAATAATTGTAGGATTTAAAAATGGACGCAAAAAAATCGAGAATTAGACATATTGCCAAGTCGATTACTTGGCGTATAGTTGCATCTATTACGACTTTCGTATTAGCATATTTGTTTTTCGGAGATTTAGCAAAAGCAAGTGGGCTAATGGCCGTAGAGGTAGTAATAAAAATGCTTTTGTACTATTTACATGAAAGGGCTTGGTATAATTACATCCGCTTAGGAAGAGATAACGAGTAAAATGGAACAATCTTATACCCTAGACCACTTAACCGAATTAGAAGCCGAATCTATTTTCGTCCTCAGAGAAGTGGCGGCACAGTTTGATCGCCCTGCAATTCTTTTCAGTGGAGGAAAAGACAGCATTGTGGTTACACATCTTGCCGCAAAAGCGTTTTATCCCGCAAAGATTCCTATGCCTTTAGTACATATTGACACAGGCCATAATTTTCCTGAAACCATTGCTTTCAGAGATAACCTTGTTACTGATTTAGGGGCAAATCTTATTGTGGGGAGCGTTCAACAGACGATAGATGCTGGAAAAGTGCAAGAGGAAACCGGCCATAATGCGAGTCGTAATAAACTTCAAACGACTACACTTATCGATACTATTGAAGAAAATAAGTTTGACGCGTGTGTAGGAGGAGCTCGTCGGGATGAGGAGAAGGCTCGAGCTAAGGAAAGGTTTTTCTCGCATCGTGACGATTTCAGTCAGTGGGATCCGAAAAACCAACGCCCCGAACTTTGGAATCTCTTTAATGGGATTCACGCTCCTGGTGAGCACTTCAGAGTATTCCCTTTAAATAACTGGACGGAATTAGATGTTTGGAATTACATCTTGAGAGAGAAAATAGAATTACCGAGTCTGTATTTCTCACACGAAAGAGAATGTATTCGACGAGATGGTCAGATTTTGGCTAATTCAGAATTCCTGAATTTAAGGGAGAATGAAAAACCTGAGATGTTGCAAATTCGTTTCAGAACTCTAGGAGATTTGACTATTACAGGAGCGTTTGAGAGTAAAGCGGACACATTAGAGAAAATCATAGAGGAGGTGGCAGCTACAAGAATCACCGAGCGTGGGGGGAGAATGGATGATAAGAGAAGTTCGACGGCTATGGAGGACAGAAAAAAGAACGGATACTTTTGAAATCAGTGATATGAGCGATAATAACACAACAGAAAACGGATTACTGCGCTTTACAACAGCGGGAAGTGTGGATGACGGAAAAAGCACTCTTATAGGGCGACTTTTATATGATTCTAAGAGCATTTTTGAAGACCAACTCGAAGCTATCGAGGAGGCGTCAAATCAAAAAGGATTAGAAGGAGCGGACTTGAGTCTTTTGACAGACGGGCTTAGGGCGGAACGCGAACAAGGCATTACGATTGATGTCGCTTATCGATATTTCGCCACCCCTAAAAGGAAGTTTATTATTGCGGATACTCCTGGTCACATTGAGTACACCAGGAATATGGTGACGGGTGCTTCTACCGCAAATCTTGCGATTATTTTAATAGACGCACGTCACGGGCTTCTAGAACAAACCCATAGACATAGTTTCATAGCGTCACTTCTCGGTCTTAGGCATGTAGTGGTGTGCGTAAATAAAATGGACTTAATAGACTTTGATGAAGCGAGATATCGAGATATCGTAAGGGACTATAAAAGTTTTAGCTCGAGACTTGATATCACAGATATTACGTTTATTCCTATAAGTGCTCTGCTCGGAGATAATGTGGTCGACAAGTCTGAGAAAATGGACTGGTATGGAGGGACTACACTTTTACATCATCTCGAAAATGTCCATGTAGGATCTGATAGAAATCTACAGGATTGTCGCTTTCCGATACAGTGCGTTATTAGACCGCAGACCGATGAAAATCGCGACTTCCGCGGATATGCAGGTAGAATTGCATCAGGAGTGTTTAAGCCGGGAGATAAGGTTTTGGCCTTACCAAGCGAGAGAGAAACTACAATCAAGGAAATTACTCTGGGAGATCAGAAACTTGAGAAGGCCTTCCCTCCTCTTAGCGTTACTATGACTCTTGAAGATGATATAGATTTATCGCGTGGGGGAATGCTTGTCAGGGCGAATAACCAGCCTGAAAAAACGAATTTAATTGATGCGAGGATTTGTTGGCTTGATAGCAAAAGTCTAAATCCTTCTTCTCGTTTCATTTTGAGACATATGACTCAAGAGGTGCAGGCGAAGGTGGTGGATGTCATGTATCGAATTGACATTAACACTTTGCATAGGGACGAGGATAATAAGGTTGTGGCGATGAATGATATCGCGCGAATTAAGATAAAAACCGCATCACCTATCTTAACTGATAGCTATCGTAATAATCGTACGACCGGAGCGTTTATCTTAGTGGATCCGAGCACGCATTCTACAGTTGCGGCAGGAGTCGTTGGATGAAATTAAATTGCATTAAAAATCGTATCGAGATAACTAATAAACTGATGACCACGCTTGTGGTGCTAGGGTTTTATTTTGTTTTTTCTGGCGATATTTTAGGCCAAACCTCTAATGAGAAGCAGCGAATCGAAATTATTGGGGCAACGGTAATAGAGAGGGATCCGAACATATCCGATGCTAGTAGGTTAATCGGGAATGTAAGGCTAGGACTTGAAGATGCTGTGTTGACGTGTGATAGCGCGTACCGATTTGATGATGGGAGGTTCGAGGTTTTTCGGAACGTTCATATAACGGAGGGTTCGGGAACGGAAGTTTTTGCTGATTATGCCGTGCTGGATCCCGAGGTTGAAGTGGTTGAGATCAGTGGGGAAGTACGCTTTATGCACGAAGAGTTTTCGATAGAGTGTCCGGCAATGATTTACGGATTAGAATCTAAGCTTGTCTCGTACTCGCAAAGGGCGAAAATAATTGAGGGCGATAGGGTTCTATTCAGCGACAATGGAGTGTATAGCTCGAAAACTGATAGACTATACGCGGGGGGGGAGGTCGAGATTAGAGAAAATAACGACCTAATTATTTCAGACTCTCTTGCAATTGATAGAAACGATAAGACATTGATTCTTTTTAAAACATCGACACTTAAAATTGAAGGTGCGGTCATAAAATGTGAAACGGGGATATATGATGGCGAATTAGAGAAGGGATGGTTTGCCGGTAACGCGAGCATAGAGGACGATGGAGGATTACTGGCAGGAGATAGCATAGTCGTGTCTCGTGCAAATAACGAGGGAACGGCCTGGGGGAACATTACTGTAAGGGATTCTTCTGGGACGATGACTGTTCGTGGAGATTACGCAAAAAGAATGGACGGCTCGGACATTGTTGAGGGAAGCTCAACTTCAAAAGTTAGAGTAGTAAATATCGAAGGTGAGGACACATTAAAGATGAACAGTCGCAGACTCGTTCGAGAAGGCGACATGCTATACAATTCCGGCGGGGTCGTTTTCGAACAAGGAACTTTTTCTGGACAAGGTGATTCACTTTCATGGGATAGGAAATCTAATGAAATTTGGCTACTCGGAGAGCCCGTGGTTTGGTCTGATCAGGATGAGATGACGGGCGACACCGTTAAGATGATTCTCCAAGAAAACAGACCCGAATTAATGAAGTTAATGGGTAATGCAAACGTGCTAAGTCCCACAAACGACTCCCTTGATCACCAAATTTCAGGGCGAAATTTAGACGCTATTTTTCGAGACGGAAAACTCAAAAAGGTTGATGTAAAAGGGAACGGAATGGTGGTTTACTACTCTGTAGATGACGAGAATAATGTAAGTGTGAATAGAGCTACTTGCGCTCACATTAGTTTGGTATTTACTGATGGATTAGTCAAGCGTATCACATTGCTTAATAAACCTGAAGGTCGATTTGAAAACATGAACGACAAGCTTGAAGAGGACGTTTCTGTAAAAGCCAGAATAGCTAAACCGGAAATCTAGAGAGCGGGGAATTAAGAGACTAAAGGAAATTTAGACATCTTAGCTTTTACTGACTGAGCAATGTTTGCGAGAACTTCTTCATTTTCATGATTGCAAATTGCTTCGTCCATCCAATCAACTAGCTGAACCATATCAGATTCTACTAATCCACGGGTAGTAACAGCAGGAGTTCCTACTCTCATCCCTGAGGTAACAAATGGAGATCGTGTGTCGAAAGGAACCATGTTTTTATTGACTGTGATTTCTGCTTTCCCTAGTGCTATTTCAGCTTGTTTCCCTGTTATGTCCTTATTTCTAAGATCGATAAGCATAAGATGATTGTCAGTTCCTCCTGAGATAAGGTGGTAGTTCTTATCCATAAAAGCTTGCGCCATCGCTTGAGCATTTCTCACTACTTGCTCGCAATAAATTCTGAATGAGGGATGTAGGGCTTCGCCAAAGGCGACCGCTTTTGCTGCGATAACGTGTTCCAGGGGTCCTCCTTGCATCCCTGGGAAAACACCACTATCTAAAATAGCCGACATAGGACGAACAATTCCTTTCGGGTTTGTTTTACCCCAAGGGTTTGGGAAATCTTTACCCATCATTATTATCCCACCACGTGGACCTCTTAATGTTTTATGGGTTGTAGTGGTCACAACATGACAGTGAGGCATAGGATCTGCAAGTATTTCAGATGCTATCAATCCAGCAGGATGAGAGACGTCAGCAAGAAGAATCGCACCGACTTTATCCGCTATTTCACGAAACCTCGCGTAATCCCAATCACGGGCATATGCAGATGCTCCGCAAATAATCATCTTAGGCATCTCGCGATCTGCTATCTCAGCTAATTTATCCATATCAACTCGACCTGTCTCCTCCTCTACTCCATAGAATACAGGGTTATATAGTTTTCCGCTGTAATTCACAGGAGATCCATGAGTCAAGTGGCCTCCATGAGATAAATCAAATCCTAAAATTTTATCTCCAGGGTTTAAACATGCAAGCATTACAGCTGCGTTCGCAGAAGCACCGGAATGAGGCTGAACATTAGCCCATTCAGCTCCGAAAAGTTCACAAACTCGATCAATAGCAAGTTGTTCTACCTCATCAACGAATTCACAGCCGCCATAATATCTTCTCCTAGGTAATCCTTCGGCATACTTATTTGTAAGGATGGAACCCTGTGCTTCCATAACACTGTCACTTGTATAGTTCTCAGAAGCAATGAGTTCGGCACCCTCAGTTTGGCGTATGCGCTCCTTAGAAATCAAAGAAAAAATTGAAGAGTCAGTAGAACTTAATGGCATGATTATTCTTTTATGAGCGCAAAGGTAGCAATGACTACTTCTATTAACTCACTTAACACTAAATTGGCAGTATGAAAAATATTACAAATTCTATTTTCGTTTTAGGGCTTTGCTTTGCTTTGGTTGCATCAATCTTTGCTTTCAACACTCCAGCGCCTAATTACGAGCATCTCACATTTACAACTATTGAATCCATCGTTCCAGGCGGGACAGGCCGTAGCCGTTTACTCATTGATGGAGGAAATGGAAATATGGATGAGCAGAAAATAAAAAATCTTTACAGCATTGTGGGGATTAAAATGGAAAACATCTTCGATAATGACCAGAGTGTTTCTGAGAAACTTAACGATTTAAGTGAAGAAGGTTGGGAACTGTCATTTGTAAGTACAGGAGTTCAGTCCCCATCTGATAACGGAGGAGGAATTTACTGCACACGCTATATTTTGCGTAGAGAGAAGTAATAAATGGTGAACAGAAATAATATTGTGGGCGTGTTTAAAGCGACAGCGATTATCGTATTCGCCCTTACTTTGGGCAGCAAAAACGTAAGCGCTCAATACCGTTGGGACGTTGGGTTTTCTGCTGGAACCGGGAATTATCTTGGTGATTTGGGAGGCGAGGAGCTGACACGTAGAGATTTGATTTTCGATCTTCACGTAGACCAAACCCGGTTTTCTGTAAACTCTTTTGCTAGGTACAGAGTCAACAGTATTATTTCAGTTAAGGGGAGTTTCGGCGTAGTCTCTATTGAAGATTCTGATGATGCTTCTATAAATAGAGATAGAGTTGCTCGTAATGCTCATTTTAGAAATAAACTATACGAAAGCTCTGTTCGGGTGCATGGAATATTTTGGCATAGACCAAACATGTTGCCCTATCAATTCCGCAGAAGTGTTGGAGGTGAATTTTATGGTATTGCCGGCATAAGTTATTTTAGTCATAACCCGCAAGCTAGATTATCTAGACAAGCCGCTGAATATCAGTATAATGCTGGTCTAATTAGCACTCATCCCGATAGTTTTGATTACGATATGTGGTATGATTTGAGGGGGCATGCTACCGAAGGAGTTGCTTATTCTAAAGGGAGTATCGCTATACCAATGGGTATTGGAGCGGGGTTTTCGATAAATAATAATTGGAGATTGTCTGTTGAAATGATTTGGGCTGTAACATTCACAGACTACCTAGACGACGTGAGTACCACATATGCAGACCCTTCTACTTTGAATGACATAGGCAGAGTCTTGAGTAGCCCCACACATATTGAATTAATCGATTTACTAGGCGTTTCTGACCCAGAAGTATATATTCAGAATCATCAATATTCAGAATATTTTGTAAGCCCTAGAGGAAATGCTAGTCGTAACGATGCTTTCGGCACACTACAAGTTTCTATTTCTAAGATTATTAAACACCAAAGTAATTTCAGTAAGAGAAATTATGGTCCTAAGAAGAAGAAAAATCGTGGGTGGACTATTAGGCGTAGAGGAAGCAAGCCAAGAGGATATAATAAGAGAGGAAGAGCGAGATTCTAATTATCGTGAAATTGAAGACTCTTTTTTCAGTATTACAGCTTTTTGTCTTGACTTCTATTTGTACCTATGGCTGTGGAATAAGGCCTGCATCTAACACAATGAGCGACACGACTTACGCACATACAAATGACTTGATTCACTCTTCAAGTCCTTACCTGCAACAGCACGCACACAACCCATTGGATTGGATGCCATGGGGTGAAGAGGCGTTTGAAAAAGCTGAGAGGGAAGGAAAGTTGGTTTTCATAAGCATTGGGTACAGCGCATGCCATTGGTGTCACGTGATGGAGCATGATACCTTCGAAAATGAGGAGGCCGCTGAGTACATTAATGCGAATTTTATAAGTATTAAAGTAGATAGGGAGGAGAGACCTGATGTAGACCAAATCTATATGAATGCCGTTCAGCTCATGACGGGACGCGGGGGATGGCCTTTGAACTGTATCGCGCTACCTGACGGACGACCGGTTTTCGGGGGGACGTATTTTCCACGTGCGAGGTTTATTGAGATATTAGAGGGGCTTGTTGAACTAAAGATGAACGATTCGAAGAAGATGGAGGAGTATGCGGATCGACTTTCAGAGGGAGTTGCTTCGTCAGATTTGTTGGTCGCAGTAGATGACGGGGTTGCTCGTGATGCGAAGGGAGGACCGTGGCCTAAGACGGATCGTAATAAATTCGGAGCCTCCATTGATTCGAAGGTCGATTCTTGGAGGGCGCAATGGGATAGAAATCGTGGGTTGTCGAATGGCGCGCCTAAGTTTCCTCTCCCGACTAATCTCGATTTCCTACTTCATTATGGTGTAGTTCGAGGGGATAATGATGCCTTGTCACAAGTACGGCTTACTTTAGATATGATGTCTCGAGGTGGGATTTACGACCAAGCAGGAGGAGGGTTCGCTCGTTATAGCACCGACTCAAATTGGAAGATCCCTCATTTCGAGAAAATGTTGTACGATAATGCTCAGCTCCTCTCAACTTATGCTCACGCTTGGCAAGTTTTCGGAGAGTCTAGATATAAAGAGGTTTGTTATGGGATTATCGACTTTTTAAATAACGAGCTAGACGACCCGTCTGGGGGATTTCGGAGCGCTTTGGATGCCGATAGCGACGGGGAGGAAGGTAAATACTATGTTTGGACGAAAGATGAATTGGCGGACGCGCTCTCCCCTAGCGATTTAGAACTTGCTATGGTCGCTTACGACATAGACGGGAGGTCGTTTTGGGAGCATGGGAATAGCGTTCTTATGAGCTGGGGTTCTGATGAAGCACTTTCGAAAAAGGCGGGACTTAGTCCTGATGAATTTCGAAATAGATTATCCTCTATAAACAAGACGCTTTCTTATTATCGCGATGGGAAGGATAAAAACGGGAAGGTCGAGAAAGGAAAGCATGCTCGAGAACCGAGAGTAAAACCGGGACTCGACGATAAAGTGCTTACATCATGGACAGCTCTGACGGTATCTGGACTTTGTGCGACGTATAGAGCGTTCGATGATGAAGAACATCTAGATCGAGCTGTGAAAGCGATGAATTTTATTTTGCAAACCGCAAAAAATTCGGACGGTACATTAAATCACGTTTATCATTCAAAAGTAGGTTCGCATATAAATGGATTCCTCGAAGATTACGCTTTTACAATTGAGGCTTGTCTAAACTTATACGAAGCTACTTTCGACCCACGTTGGCTTACCGAAGCCCGCGAACTCACACTAGTTAGTTTTGATCATTTTTACGATACTGAGACAGGAGTGTTTTGGTATACCTCCGCAAACGAAAAAGGACTGTTCGCACGCAAACAAGAAAATGACGACAGTGTCATTCCCGCCTCAAACTCATCCATGGCGCGAAACTTATTCAAGCTCGGCCGATACGACAGCCGATTTGACTGGATTGAAAGGAGTGACAGAATGTTGATTTCTGCGTGGGAAAATACTGGAAGTATCCGACGATCTACAGGATGGGCTACAGCATTACTTTGGAGATCAACCCCTTTTTACGAGTTAGCTATTACAGCTAAAACTCAGAAAGAAATGGCAAATCTCAGATTAAAAGTCGACAAAGATTTCAGGCCTCAAATAATATTAGCTGGAGGAATAGACGCAACAGGCCAACCTTCTTGGCTTGAAGGAAAATATACTAAATCTGGTAATCCACGCTTTTTCGTTTGTCAAGAAGGGGCTTGTAAATTGCCCGTAGAGACACTATCAGAAGTTGATAACTTACTCGAGACTAGGCGGGGTAAGTAATCTAATTCTTACCTTGTTTGTCTTATGATGAATCAAGTCTCGACCTGCGCCAATATTATCCGTGAAAAATCTCCTGAATTTTATCCTCAGATAGGATTAATCTTAGGGTCTGGCCTCGGCACCTTTGCAAGCCAAGTAAAAGTCACTTCAGAAATTTCTTTTTCCGAGCTCCCTGGGTTTCCACAAGCTGGAGTAGGAGGACATGAAGGGAAATTACTTTTAGGGTTTATCGGTAAGACAAAGGTTGCCGTTCTACAAGGCAGGTCACACTATTACGAAGAAGGTAAAGCCGATACAATGGCTATTGCTATAAAGACACTTAAAGAAATCGGATGCCAGTCGCTTGTCTTGACAAATGCCGCTGGATCTATTGAATCCTCTTCAAAACCAGGTGACATTATGCTCATTACAGATCACATAAATATGACTGGTGTTTCTCCGCTATTCGGATCGCGGGGAAATGATAGATTTGTGGATATGTGTGGGGCTTACGATGAAGATCTTTCAAATAAAATGAGGGTTGCCGCTGATAAAAATGGAATTGAATTGAAAGAAGGAGTGTATGCATGGTGGAGTGGTCCGCAATTTGAAACTCCCGCCGAAATCCGGGCGCTTAAAGTTCTAGGCGCTGATGCCGTGGGGATGTCCACTGTTCCAGAAGTTATCGTTGCGAGGCATGCAAAAATTCCACTTTGTGCATTGTCAGTTTTAACAAATTATGCCGCTGGGATAAGTAACACTCCACTCAGTCATGAGCAGACGATTATAGTGGCAAAGTTGGCCGAAAAAGCCATTACAGACATGCTTAATTCATATTTGAATTCGTTTTCTGATGACAAAAATTAATACCAAATCAGATATTATTCGCAATCCTGGAATTGATTTTCAAGTTGACAAATTTTGCGATTTAAAAATCAATTTAAGTGCTGTAGAACAGCGCTGTCAAGAGTATGCAAAGCGGCGTAGCATTAAAAAAGAGAAACAAGCAGCTTGGTTATTGAAGGTCGTCAGCTTAATTGATCTAACGACTTTATCCGGAGACGACACAAGGACTCGGGTACGTCGTTTATGCAAAAAGGCATTAAATCCGATAAACGAAAAGACAAAAGCAGCTCTCGATATAGGCGACCTGAACCTGAAAACTGCCGCCGTTTGTGTATATCACGAAATGTTATCTGAGGCGGCTACACATTTAAAAGGAACAGGCGTTCATTTAGCAGCTGTATCTACGGGGTTTCCCGCTGGATTATCGCCCCTCCCCTTGCGCATAGAAGAAATAAAGTACTCGGTCGAGGCAGGGGCTGACGAAATCGACATCGTAATATCTCGTCGCCACGTACTTGAAGGGAATTGGGAAGAGCTTTACAACGAGGTTAAGATGTTTAGAGAGGCGTGCGGCGAAGCGCATCTGAAAACCATTCTCGCAACAGGAGAACTTGGCAACCTTACGAATATCGCAAAGGCATCGGTTGTTTGTATGATGGCAGGTGCCGATTTTATCAAAACTTCTACTGGAAAAGAACCTACGAATGCTACTTTACCTGTGAGTTTGGTGATGGCTAGGATGATTCGTGATTATTACGAATCCACCGGATATATGGTAGGGTTTAAGCCCGCAGGAGGAATCAGTGACACGAAAACGGCATTGCAATTTATGACGTTGATGCAAGAGGAACTTGGACGAAGATGGCTGGAGCCGGATCTTTTCAGGTTTGGTGCATCAAGTCTTTTAGGAGATATAGAAAGGCAGTTAGATCATTTTACAAGTGGATATTACTCAGCCGCGTATCGACACCCATTAGCTTAGAAAACATGGAATTAAATAAATCTTTCAAGGACCTAGATTATAGCGTCGCACTCGAGGACGATAAAGCAGCCGTAGCTTGGCTGGGGAAATACGGGGGACGATTTGGGCAATTTATCGGCGGAGAGTTCCTGTTCGATGATAAAGCAGACGTAATCAAGGTTTCGAATCCGTCCAACGGTGACGTACTTGCTGAAATTGAAGTGGCCGACGATAGTGCTGTGGACGCAGCTGTTAAAGCGGCTCGCAAATCGCAGGAGTCATGGAGTAACGCTGGGGGTCATGCTCGTGCTAAGGTTTTGTACGCTTTAGCTAGGTTGATTCAGAAGCACGCAAGGGTGATTTCCGTTCTAGAAACGTTAGACAATGGCAAGCCGATTCGTGAGAGCCGAGACGCTGACATTCCGCTTGCGATTCGTCATTTTTACCACCACGCAGGATGGGCGCAGTTGCAGAATTCAGAGCTCCACGATCATGAATCTGTCGGAGTTATAGCCCAAATCATTCCATGGAATTTTCCCTTCTTAATGCTCGCTTGGAAGATCTCTCCAGCAATAGCAATGGGGAATTCGGTGGTTTTAAAACCCGCCGAATCTACACCACTTACCGCCATGTTTTTCGCTCAGTTATGTGAAGAGGCGGGGGTACCTAAGGGCGTAATCAATATCATTAACGGAGCAGGGAAAACGGGGGCAACACTTGCTGCTCACTCAGGAGTAGATAAGGTCGCTTTTACAGGATCTACCGCAGTAGGTCGATCTATCAGAAAATCTACGGCAGGCCAAAGCAAGAAACTCACTCTCGAACTGGGAGGGAAGTCTGCTTTTGTGGTCTTTGAAGATGCAGATATAGATTCTGTAGTGGAGGGAGTGGTTGATGCGATTTGGTATAATCAAGGAGAGGTTTGCTGCGCGGGATCGAGGCTATTAGTGCAGGCGAGTGTTGAGCAGAAGTTAATTTTGAAACTAAAGAAACGGATGGAAAATCTACGTTATGGAAATCCTTTGGATAAATCTATAGACGTGGGTTGTTTAGTAAGTGATGCTCAGTTTAAGCAGGTTTCAGGGTTAGTTGAAGACGGGTTAAAGCATGGGGGAGAGCTTTATCAGTGTGATAAAATGGACTCCGCTACGAATTTTTACCCGCCAAGTATTATTACAGATGTTGATTCATCTCATCCTCTTGTTCAAGAAGAAATTTTCGGGCCTGTTCTAGTAATTTCTAGCTTTAGAACTAAAGACGAAGCCGTTAAGCTCGCTAATAACACAAGATATGGTCTTTCGGCTAGTGTCTGGAGTGAGAATATCAACCTGTCTATGGACGTAGCTCCGAAATTGATAGCTGGCGTGGTTTGGATTAACTGCCATAATAAATTCGATGCCTCCTGTGGGTTTGGCGGGGTGAAGGAGTCTGGGTTTGGCAGAGAAGGAGGAAAAGAGGGGCTTTATGAATACCTCAAGCCGATTAAGCTGAAGTATGATAAATCGAGAGGGGCAGGGAAATCAACATCGAGCAAAAGCTCTAAATCAGCCGCTTCCCAAGAAATTGATCGCACGTTGAAATTTTATATCGGGGGCAAACAAACTCGACCAGATGGAGGAGTAAGCACAGAAGTTCTCAATGCTGACGGCTCTATTGCCGCCACGGTAGGGGTCGGAAACCGTAAAGACATAAGAAATGCCGTAGCGGCGGCGAGTAAAGGTCGCGGGTGGGCGAAGCAGACAGCGCATTTACGAGCTCAAATCCTATACTATTTCGCGGAGAACTTGTCTGTACGTCGAGACGAGTTTATTTCGCGTCTCGAAATTTCGACTGGCGTTTCGAAGCCAGACGCGGAAGCAGAGTTCGACGCAACAATATCTCGAATCTTCACTTATGCCGCATGGACAGATAAGTACGATGGGGCGGCACATAACGCGCCGTATCGTGGGGTTACTTTAGCGTTACCGGAACCTATAGGGGTGATAGGACTTATCGCTCCTGACGATCAACCGCTTCTGACAGCAATTTCACTCATCGCTCCGGCAATAGCTATGGGGAATACCGTTGTGTATATCCCTGGTGAGCGTTATTCGAATATTGCACTTGAGCTCGTATCAGTTATGGAGACATCGGATATTCCGGCGGGAGTGATAAATATCGTAACAGGCGAAAAGGCAACGCTTTCTAAGCATTTAGCTGGGCATGGTGAAGTCGAGTCGGTTTGGTGTTGGGGAGAAAACGATGTTGTAAAAGACGTTGAGGAAATCAGTGTGGAGAATCTTAAGCGCACCTGGTGCCATGAAAACAACGATAGAGATTGGCTCATCACAAGTCAAGGCGAGGGCACTGAATTTTTAAGGCAAGCGACTCACGTGAAAAATATTTGGACGCCTTATGGAGACTAAAAACTCCATGAAATATTTACCTCAGGAACTTATCCGAAAAAAGCGAGATGGTGGGGTGTTAAACGATGCAGAAATTGGATTTATCGTAAAAGGAATGTGCGATTTATCCATGACTGACGCACAACTTGGGGCTTTCGCTATGGCTGTCGTTTTGAAAGGGATGAACATGGATGAGAGAGTGAGTTTAACGACTCATATGAAGAATTCTGGGGAAGTATTGAACTGGAGTGATTTGGACTTGGATGGCCCTATTGTCGACAAACATTCAACTGGTGGAGTGGGTGACAAAGTGAGTCTGATGCTGGCTCCAATCGTGGCGGCTTGCGGGGCTTATGTTCCGATGATTTCTGGACGTGGGCTAGGGCATACAGGCGGAACGTTGGATAAATTTGAAAGTATTCCTGGATACAATGCCGTGCCGAGCGGGACGCTTTTTCGCAATACTGTAAAAAATGTGGGGTGCGCTATTATAGGCCAAACCGCACAACTCGCCCCGGCAGACCAGCGTTTTTACTCCATAAGGGATGTAACCGCGACAATTGAATCTGTGGGAATGATTACCGCTTCGATTTTGTCGAAGAAATTGGCCGCAGGCCTTGACGCCTTGGTCATGGATGTGAAAACTGGAAATGGTGCCTTTTGTGCAACGCGAGAGATGGCGGATGAGGTGGCACAAAGTATAGCCGATGTTGCAACTGGTGCAGGCGTTCCCACCCGATGTTTAATCACGGATATGAATCAAGTTTTAGGACATAGCTTGGGTAACGCCGTCGAAATTATTGAGTGTCTCGACTTTCTGACCAAACCTTCAGAAGCCGACTCAAGGCTCCTAAAGCTGACTCTGGAATTGGCAGCTCACATGATTCAGATTAGTGGAATCGAAAAGGACTTTAACTCTGCATTGTCTAAAGCACAAGAAGCGTTGAACAGCGGGCGAGCTGCAGAAAGATTTGGGCAGATGGTAAGTGCGCTTGGGGGACCGACTGATTTAATAGAAAGACCTCTTAACTACCTCACCCCTACTCCGATTATTCAAGCTATACCTGCGAAATCTACCGGTTATATTTCGGCAATGGACGTCAGAGAAATCGGACTTAGCATGGTTTTGCTTAAGGCCGGAAGAGTGAAATCGACTGATAACATCGACCATAGTATCGGTCTTTCCGAAGTGGTCCAGATAGGGCAATTCGTAAACGTCGGTGATCCGCTCGCAATTGCGCACGTAAAGAGCTCGGACGATCTATCTATGCTCAGCAGTAAAATCTCGAATGCAATCACGATTTCTGAGGGGGAATCGGGAGAGATTTGGTCTAAAAACGACCTCATATATAATGTGTTAACCTCCAATATCGAGTGAGGATTCATGAATGACGCGCGAGCCATTATAATCGTACTAGACTCATTAGGGGTCGGGGCGAGCAAGGACGCCGAAAAGTATGGCGACGTGGGGTCAAACACCTTGGGTCACATCACAGAATATTGCGCCCAAGGGAAGTGCGATAACCATCTACGAAGTGGCCCACTAAACATCCCAAACCTCCAACGATGGGGGTTAGCGGCAGCTGCGAAATACAGTTGTAAAACCGACCTTACTTTCGAGCAAAATATAAAAGCAGAAGGTGCATACGGTTACGCTCAAGAAATCAGTTCTGGAAAAGACACCCCTAGCGGACATTGGGAAATATGCGGGCTGCCAGTACCCTACGAATGGGGGCTATTCCCAGACACGACCCCATGCTTTCCGAAGGAATTATTAAACGAACTTATCACGAGGGGAAATATACCTGGAACTCTCGCAAACTCTCACGCCTCAGGCACGGAAGTCCTAAAAGAATTCGGAGAAGAACACATGAGAACCGGAATGCCCATATGCTACACGTCATCCGACTCAGTTTTTCAAATTGCGGCACATGAATCAACTTTCGGGTTACAGAAGTTGTATGACCTATGCGACATCGCCCGTAATATAGTTGACCCTCTCAATATCGGCAGAGTAATAGCTCGACCATTCGAAGGCGATTCCCCTTCAAATTTCGAACGCACTTCGAACCGGAAAGACCTCACCACTCCCCCACACGGACCTACACTTTTAGACGCCGTTTACGATTCTGGCATGCCTGTTATTTCGATCGGAAAAATTAGCGATATTTTCGCTGCGAAAGGAATAACCTACACTGTAAAGGCGCCCACAAATATGCTTCTCGTGGACGAGCTTCTAAAGGAGATGCAGAAAGTAGAAACTGGACTTCTATTTGTGAACCTAGTCGATTTCGACTCAAAATTTGGACATCGACGCGACGTCTCCGGTTACGCACTCGCTCTAGAACAATTCGACGCTAGAATACCCGAAATCGAATCTCTATTAAAGCCTCGTGACCTCGTTCTCATCACTGCCGATCACGGTTGCGACCCCACATGGAAAGGAACAGATCACACACGAGAATACGTCCCCGTTCTTTTTAACGGCCCAAGAGTAAACCCTAGCAATCTAGGACTCCGCGACACTTTTGCCGACATGGGCGCGACAATCGCAGAACATCTAAACGTAAGACCTTTAAATCATGGGACTATTTGCGATTTTTAAACCTGTTTTAAATATAAAACTAGCACAACAAATTCGCATCTTATTTTGCCTTATAAGCCTGTTTTCCGCAACCGTATTTACAGTAGAAGCCCAAACCGAAATCTCTCGTTCCCAGCGTCGAGAACTACGTAAAAATAAAAAACACTCATTCTCTGAATATCAAACGTTAGAGAAAAACTATATTTCTCGTCAAACTGAGCATTACAAACATCAAGATCGTAAAACACGGAGAATGATGAGAAAAGGCCAGAAACAGGCGAGAAAACAAGCGAAAAACAGAACTACCCCTTGGTGGAAACGAGTCCTACTACGTCGTAAATAATCGGTTTCAGTAATATTTATTTAGTTTTTCACAGTTTTTCACATCCACCGATAACACCCTATATTTACGCCTTCTATTGAAACGCCTGAAAAACTCCTGCGAATGATTCGGTTTGCTACATTTATATCCGCCATATTGCTCTTCGCGAGCGCTGGCTTAGCCCAAGTGGGTTCTGGAACTCTGAAAGGAAAAGTTACAGATTTTGACACTGGGGAACCGCTACCTTATGCTAGTGTGGTTCTATTCCTTAATGGGAACCAAGTATCCGGTACGAACACCGACTTCGATGGTGCGTACACAATTAAGCCTATTTCTCCGGGAACTTATGACGTGCTATTAAGCTTCGTAGGATACCAGCCGAAGAAAATAACTGGAATCCGCATCAACGCTAACAAGATACATTTCGTCAACGCTGAAATCAGTGCGGGTGTTATGGTACAAGAAGCAGAAGTTGTAGAATATGCTATTCCTCTTATTGACCCAGATGGAGGTCCAACTGGTGGAACTGTCGGTAGAGAAGATATCGATAAACTTCCTGGACGTTCCGTAACTTCTATAGCTGCGACAATAGCTGGAGCGAGTACCGCTGGAACAGGTGGAGGGATTTCTATCCGTGGTGCCCGTCCAACTTCAACTTGGATTTATATAGATGGAATTAAGATTCGTGGATCTTCTGCGCTCCCTAAATCAGCTATTGAAGAAATTCAAGTTATTACAGGTGGAATTCCTGCGAACATCGGTGACGCTACTGGAGGTGTCGTGAATATTTCGCTTCGTTCTTCAAGTCGTACTTGGTTCGGAGGTGGTGAAATAATTAGTTCAGGTGTTCCAATTGGTGAGACTGCTATAGGCCTAGATAAATTTGGATACAACCTCGCTGAGGGTGTAGCATCTGGCCCTATCCTTTTCCGTAAAGATGAGAATGGCAATAAAACCGATCCTCTTTTAGGTCTTTTCTTAGCTGGTAGCATTACATACCAAAAAGACCCTAGGCCTACTTTCGGTGGCGTTTACAGAATGACCGATGCCGCTCGAGATTCAATTATTGCGAACCCTCTCCGCCAAAACATTAGTTCTACCGGTGAAATTAACGGAGCTCTTTATAATGCCGATTTCCTTACGGCTGACGACTTTACTAAAGTTGACACGCGAATGAACGTCGGTTCACAGAGAGCTAACATCGTCGCGAAATTTGACGTCAACACGAATGAAACTACAACTCTTACTATTGGTGGTACAGCATCCGGATATCGTTTAAACGAGTTCGATTATGCTCGATCATTGATGAACTGGGAGAATAACAATCTCTTAACAAGCTACGACTGGCGTGCATATGCTAAGTTCAGCCAACGCTTCATTAACGAACAAGGTGAAAACGCTAGCAATCTTAAAAATGTGTTCTACCAAATCATGGTAGACTACAGCCAGAGCTACTTCAACAGACAAGACGCTAACCACCGAGACGACTTTTTCAAGTACGGCCACGTAGGTAAATTCGAGGTTTACGATAGAAATTCATACGGATACAATCCTGTTACAGGACGCTTCGTACACAACGGTTGGGAGGACACACTCGTTACATTCGAAGCATCGGAGTTCAACCCCGAGCTTGCATCGATAAACAACCAGTATTTCTCTCTATTCGATCAAGATCCTTATAGTCAATTCGTTGATGGACCTTATGATGGGCTTCTCGAAGTCCAAAACGGTAATGCTCTACTCAACGGTCAAAGCCCTACTTCTACCTACGGACTTTGGAATTACGCAGGTACTCAATCACCATCTTACTATACATCTAACAACGCTCAATTCCGTGTAAGTGCCGCTGGTTCTGCCGACATTGGAGACCATGCGCTTCAAATGGGTTTTGAGTACGAGCAACGAAAAGATGCTTTCTTCTCTCTTGCCCCTATCGGACTATGGAAAGTAGGTCGTTTAATGCTAAACTCTCATATCCAAGAGCTCAACTTCAACGACTCAACTATTACTAACATCGGTACAGAGTACTACGTTACATACGGACGCCTTATTGGTGACAACCAATTCTTATTCGACAGAAATTTACGTCGTGAGTTAGGTCTTGACCCATTCGGTAATGACCTTATCAATTTAGATGGAATCGACCCCGGCTTCTTCACTCTTGACATGTTCGGAGCTGACGACCTTCTAAACCAAGGAGCTAACCTAGTAAACTACTCCGGTTACGATCCCTACGGAAACAAGATTTCTGGACGCCCTACTATTGAAGACTTCTTCAAAGACACCGATTCGGAAGGGTTTAACACTCGCCCTATAGGAGCTTTCGAGCCAATTTATATCTCAGGATATGTAATGGATAAATTCATTTTTGATGATATCATCTTCAACGTCGGGGTTCGTGTTGATCGATTTGATGCTAACCAGAAAGTACTTAAAGACCCATACGTAATTGGAGATTCTCACACAATCGGAGATGTCTTAGGAAGCGATGAACTTTTAAGCTCTTTAGATGGTGAGGTAATTGTCCCTGAAAACATCGGCGATGAATTCGTCGTTTACGTTGATGCTCTAGACAACCCTAATGCAATCGTCGGATATCGTGATGGTGACACTTGGTATAACGCATTAGGTACAGAAATAAATGACCCCGATGTGTTAGCTGTAAACGAGCCATACCCAGCTCCTTGGTTAACCGATAATTCTAAAGGTGACTTAAACTCTAGTGCTTTTAAAGACTTTGTCCCTGCTGTCAATATTATGCCTCGTATTTCGTTCTCGTTCAACATTTCTGACGAAGCGGTATTCTTCGCTCACTATGATGTGTTAACTCAGCGCCCTACATCTAACAACAGGTTCTCTCCTATTGACTATCTCTTTATTGAAAGTCGTAACAATCTTATTTCTAACCCAGACTTAAAGCCAGAGAAAACTATTGATTACGAATTAGGGTTCCAGCAAGTGCTTACAAAGACTTCAAGCTTAAAGATTTCAGCTTACTATAAGGAGATGCGTGATATGATTCAGGTGAGAAACTTCACCGGAGCCTACCCGCGTCCTTATAGAGCTTTCGGAAACCTTGATTTCGGAACGGTAAAAGGATTTGCTGTTGGATACGATATGCGTCGAACTGGAAATGTACGAATTAACGCTAGCTACACACTTCAGTTTGCAGATGGAACAGGGTCTACCACTGAGACTGCTCTTGCTCTAATTAACGCTGGACTTCCTAACCTACGGTCTATAAGTCCTCTTACATACGACCAACGACACCGTATCGTTGCAAACATTGATTACCGATATGGCACTGGTCAGCAATACGACGGACCTGTATTAAACTTCGGAGGTAA
>DQRJ01000098.1 GCA_015663855.1 Flavobacteriales bacterium
ACAGACCTGCAAGAGGCGAACGAGTTGAACGTCCAAATCGCAACGATAAAAGCGACAAAAACGACAAAAACGATCGTCAAACCCGAAACGAACGCGCCGACCGAAACAACCCTAATCAAGACAGGAACAAGAATAGACCTCGCCCTAAAGCAGACAAGTTCCTTAGTGAACCTGAAGAGCATGGTTACAACTTCGATAACTTAGTTGAAATCGAAGGAGTACTTGAAGTACAAGCTGAAGGTTACGCGATTTTAAGATCGGCTGACTACAATTACTTGAACTCTCCTGATGACGTTTACGTGTCGTCTAAGCAGATGAAGGAGTTCTCCATCCAAAATGGAGACACTGTAGTAGCAGGTATTCGCCCTCCACGTATAGGCGAGAAATTCTATCCACTTATTAGTGTTAAATCAGTGAACGGGAGGTCTTTAGAGTGGATTCGCGATAGAGTTCCTTTCAAGTACCTCACTCCTCTTTTCCCGCAGGAAAAATTCAACTTGAGCACTGCTCGCGGCGGAATTTCTATGCGTCTTATGGATTTGTTCTCGCCTATAGGTAAAGGCCAAAGAGGGATGATCGTCTCTCAGCCTAAAACTGGTAAGACTACTCTATTGAAGGATTTGGCAAATTCTATTTCAATCAACCACCCAGAGGTTTATCTCATCATCCTTCTGATCGATGAGCGACCTGAGGAGGTTACAGATATGAAGCGTAGTGTGAACGGTGAGGTGATTGCCTCAACTTTTGATGAGCCGGCTGACAGGCACGTTCGAATTGCGAATCTCGTTCTGGAGAAAGCAAAACGCATGGTCGAGTGTGGACACGACGTATGTATCCTACTCGATTCTATCACACGTCTAGCTCGTGCATACAACACCGTGAGTCCATCTTCTGGAAAGATTCTTTCTGGTGGTGTAGAGGCAAACGCCCTTCAAAAGCCCAAAAGATTTTTCGGAGCTGCCCGTAACATCGAGAACGGAGGTTCGCTATCGATTATCGCTACAGCCCTTGTAGATACTGGTTCTAAAATGGACGAGGTGATCTTCGAAGAGTTCAAAGGAACTGGAAATATGGAGCTTATGCTCGACAGACGTATATCGAATCGTCGCATATACCCAGCTATCGACATCCAATCTTCAGGAACTCGTCGTGAGGACTTGCTTATGGATAAAGAGACCTTACAACGTATTTGGATTTTAAGAAAGCACCTTGCAGATATGAATCCTGTTGAAGCAATGGAATTCGTTAAAGGAAGAATAGAATCGACTCGTAACAACGACGAATTCTTAAATTCTATGAACGGGTAATCTCTAAGACTGAGCGTGAAAAATAATTTCATAATCATAATAGCGACGTTGTTCGGATGGATGCTCTTCAAGTACCTACTTCTTGGAAATATTACTTTTGAGGCTTCATTTAAGTACGGATTCCTATATCATGGAACAGCGCTTGTCACCTTTGCCGTATTAGCTACTTCTAATGGATTGAGGTCTTTCGACTCAACGCCTGACTTCCTTATCGGATTTAAACACATCGCTAAAAGTGTGGTAGCGTATGCTTTAGGAGCGACTTTAACAGTTGGGGTTTGGCACCATTACGTGATGAAAGATGCTACGAACGCTCGTTTGCAGTCTTTAAAAGTCCAAATCACAGACAATTTCTCCTCCGAAGCAGAATATCTTGCCGAAATCTCGGAAAGCGGCTTCCCAAACGACCTATCTCTGTCTGAGTGGATTTCCTCGCAACACGACGCCGCAGATATATTCTACGCTGCGAAAACGCAAATCTCTCTAACCCTTATGGTCTACCTCGTAGTAGGAATATTCATGTCCTTTGTGGCTAGTCTTTTATGGACAAAGATTTGGGGAGTGCAACATTCTAATCAAAATTCTCGTTAGTCGATATAGAAATCATGAGTAAACAACTAGTTATATGGCTCCTACTGGGAATTTTATCACTCCCTACCCTTGCCCAAACTGGTCGTAAAAATCTCTCATCTTTCGACAATAAACGATTTCACTTCGGGTTTATAATTTCTGGTAATAGCTCGGACTTTCGATTCAATCTTAACCAGGACACTACGTTCAACACGAGTTTATACGGAGTTGCAAATGCGCCACAAGGCGGGTTTAATTTGGCCTTACTTGCTTCGTTAAATATGAGCCGTCATTTAAAACTAAGGTTCGTTCCGGGGTTAAGCTTCCAGGACAGAGGTTTAATGTACTCTTTCGGACAATCATCGGGAGGAGTAAACGAAATTTTACGTAGAACGGAATCTGTAAATCTAGACGTGCCTTTACTACTTAAGATTAGAACTGATAGACTGACAAATTTCGCCGCATACGCCTTGGTTGGAGCTAAATACAGCCGAGACATGCAATCACAAGAGGATGTAAATCAACAACTTCAGAACGATGATATTCTTAGAATTCAATCATCTAACTTCTCAATGGATCTGGGGGGTGGGATAGACATTTTTCTTCCATTTTTTAAGTTAGCCTTTGAACTTAAAACTGAAATCGGTCTTATTAATGTTCTCATCCAAGATGATAGCAATTATGCAAATCCACTCGAAGGGCTAAAGACTCGTTCTTACATTTTCTCTATCTGTTTCGAGGGATAATAGCTAACGGACACTTTATGTCACAGCCTCTCGAAAACGATACTTACCTTTCAATAGAAGACAGATGCGAAGGTCTGTACAAGGTTAAAGGATCGAAGCACTTCTCGTTCGCGTTCCCAGTAACTTCGGAAGAAGTAATTAAGGAAAAACTCGCATTAATAAGGGTCGAACATCACGCTGCACGCCATCATTGTTACGCTTGGAGATTAGGTCATGACGCCTCTCGATTTCGATCTAACGATGATGGAGAACCGTCAAATTCAGCTGGCCCCCCTATTTTAGGTGTTCTCAAGTCAAATTCACTTACTGACGTACTAATTATTGTCGTACGATATTTTGGTGGGACGAAATTAGGCGTGGGCGGACTTATCGACGCATATCGAACTGCAGCTTCATTTGCGATAGAGTCCGGTAAGATCGTCGAACTTCAACGCACCTGCTCTTACTTAGTAAAATACCCCTATGAAAAGATGGGAGATGTAATGAACGTTTTGAAGCGAGCGGGAGTAAGCCCCTCTACGACCGACTTTCAACTCACATGTAGACTTGAAGTCACCATTAGATTACGAGATTCAGCTTCTCTTTTCGATAAACTTTCAGATATTGACACTGTCGTAGTTGATCTTCTTTGAAGTTGATTCATATACTAGTGTGCACTTTTAGAGGAGGTAACGCTGTTACCTCGTCTGGTAATGAACCACTTTCTTTTTGCAAAAATGATTTGTGTAGCGTAAGTGGAATCGTGACAAGTTTAGACAAAAAAGAAAGTCAATTTTTATTTTCTTACAACGAAAATCCACTGCTCCCCTCCCAAAGCATAACGATCGTATAGTTGATTGCCTAGCTGTTTCTTCATGTCGACAATTTCGACTGAGAAACCCGCTTGTCGCAAGCGAGCTGGGTAGTCCTCGAATCCGTAAAGTCGGAGGTGGTCTCGTTGCCAGTAAAGTCGCTCAAGTTCAGCGGGATCAGTAATAGAGCGGTCTTCTTCAGTAGACGGGTTTGTCCAGTCTATCGGGACTTGAAGTATGCCCCACCCCCCCGGTTTTAAAACCCGATAGAACTCACGTAAGACAGCGCGATCGTCATCTACATGTTCCATTAAATGGTTTGCCATTATGATGTCGAAAGAGGAGTCGTCGAAAGGGATTTGGTGTACATCAAAGTGATGATCAGCCCAGGGAGAATCAAGGTCTCCAGTGATGTACTCAAGGTTCTCCAAAGCGCGGAGCCTCTTGATGAAACAGTACTCAGGGGCCATGTGCAACATCTTCGCCTCATGGGTGAAGAAATTAGTGCTTTCCTTCATGTAAATCCAAAGCGCCCTATGGCGTTCTAGAGATAAACTAAACGGCGCTAGAGCGTTATGCCTAGTACGTACTCGTCCATAAGGAAGAATTCTACGATAAGTCTTTCCATCAATAGGATCCTCAAGTTTATTGCCAAAATAGAACCAACTAATTGATTGCAGCCCGATATGAGCCACTCGCTGGAGCATAGTTCGCGGAATAAACCGCGTAAGAAAAGCCACTAAAATTTTAACCACCTATTTCGATTATTTCAATTAGTGTTATTGGATAACGACACGAGTTGTCCCAAGAATTTCAGACCCTTTAATGGTTAGTAGGTAAGTGCCTGCTTCAATATCTTGCAAACTCACATCGCTTGAATGTCCTAAATAAACTACGCGACCTTGAACATCTGACAACGTCACCTCACATGGTGTTAAAGGGAAGTTAGATATATTAAGGGTGGCGTTAGATGTAGCAGGGTTTGGGAAAACTGAAGGGTTGAACACTAATGACTGTGAAATAATCAACTCATCAATACCGCTTACAGAAATTGTAATAGGTGTACGTGCTGACTCACATGAAATAGGCAATGGCTCAACTTGCCAATTGTAGAAGAAGTAATAGTAGCTAAATTCTGGTCCAGCCGTACAATTAGTAATAGACCCTAATGAACCTAAAGCGTATGGATATAATAACTCTGAATCCGTTCCGTCACGCCAAAGCTGAGGGTCGTCTGTAGAAGAACGTAAACCGTAATTATTTCCTTGAAGTATTTCGAAATTTAGGTTAACTACGAATTCTCCGTCTTCAACAAAGACAGTAGTCGATTGTAATACATTATCGAAATCGTCAATAAGTTCGAAAGTTCTATCGTACGCACCATTCGCGTGCACTGTTACGCTACTAAGCAGCATATCTTCGAATGCATCGAATTCGAGCCAACGATTACTGTTCGAGTGAAATTGCCCTCCCTCTTGGGGTTCCAATTCACCACCACTTACTATTTCGCCCGAATTCACGTTCGAAGAAGAAGCATAAAACGTTGTGGACTGTTCTAGCACGTCCGTAGTATATATCGCTCCTTCATAAAGAAGATTACCCTCGAATTCTGCATCGAACCACTTGATGTTCTCACCGCCAGTAGCTTCAAGAGTGACGCTTCCAGGTTCGTTCAACTCCGTTGATGACGCACTTAAAATCGGCGCACTCGATGGCGAATCGAACAAGACTACCGTGTATTCCTCGGAAACACCTGCGTTGAAACACATATCAACGGTTGACACGCTAAATGTGCCGGATGAAGTGACAACTATGGTTTGGGTTTCCTCACCTGTAGACCAAACCCAGCTAGATGCCACAGACGCCGTCATAATGATATCGCTACCGTCACAAAGATTCAGATCACCATCTATTTCAATTGTAGGATTATCGCCAGTAATTTCTACTACAGAAACAACGTTAGAACTACCAGCACAACCGTCTGCATTAGTAATCAATATGCTGTAATTCCCTCCCTGAGTAACAACGATACTATCAGAGCCTGAAACTCCATTAGACCACTGATAAGTTTCAAAACCATCAGGTGCAGTAAGCGTTACAGATTCACCAGGACAAAAACCGTAAGCCGATGCGTATATCGTTACCTCAACTATGCAGGGTGCTTCATTGATAACGTGAAATTGGTTGATGGCTGGATTGTCAATTACTGTTTCTAAACCGCTAGGCCACTTGATTGTCGCTGTTTCAACTGTCTCACTCGCACCTAATCCGAAGTGGCATGCAAAAGAACAAGTAATACCATAGCTCTCACCTGCACGGATTTCACGAATTTGGGTTCCAAAGTCACCTGTGATAACAACGCTTGCACCTACAGCATCAACGTTAGACTGAAAACCTTCAAGTTCGAAAGTGATCCAATTATTATCGTTTCCGTCATTAACCCAAAGGATATCCTCATAGTCATTGTCAGGGCTCACATATGAATCTCCGTAACTCGCGTATAAGTCTATTGTACCATCTCGGTTCACATCTCCTAAAGCTAAACTGTGCATTGTGTCCTCTCCGGGGAAAACCCCTCCTACTTCTGTGAAGGTCTTATCTCCGTTGTTATGGAAGTAACGGTGTGACCCTCCGGAGTGAACTAAATCAACGTAACCGTCGTTATCGAAATCCTCCATCTTCGCTTGAAGGAAGAAGCCCGTAACTGCTAGTCCGCTACCTTCAGTGATTTCAGTAAAGAAACCTAGCCCGTCGTTTTCGAACAACTTTAGAGTGGCACTATGTGTTGTCACAAGACAATCGAAATCCCCATCGTTATCAATGTCAGCGAAGTCAACAGTCCAACTCTGCTCGTAAAAAGCAACTCCTCTATCGCTTGCCTGCTCAGAATAATTATTGTTCCCGTCATTTATCCAAAGTTGGTTTATTCGACGTGGATCGTAAGGATCGTTAATGTACTGACGACACTTAGCGAGAAAGAAATCTATATCTCCATCGTTGTCTACATCACAAAAGACTGTCCCATAGTTTCCTGAATGATCGTTATCTGGGTAATCTGCAAGAACGTAATCCGTTAAAGGCATTAATTCTGGTGCCGGAGTAAGCGTTCCGCCAGTTGCTCCTGACCACATTCTACTTAATGCGTCATCGTGACAAGCAAAAACATCTAAATAACCATCGTTGTTTATATCAGCCCAGTTACAAGCTTGCATAAACATTGAACCGTTGTTTAACTCAATAGTAGTAAAAACTCCTGGAGCAGTAATGTTTTGAACGTGAACCCCATCGTATGAACCGCCAGATAAAACGTCTTTATGGCCATCGTTATCGAAATCAGCCACGCACATACCCCATTGGTTTGAACCACTTACACTTCCTAATTCAAAATCTTCAAAGGTTCCGTCTGGGCCTTGGTATAAAATGTGAAGGATCTTGCTTTGGTCTAAGATTACCAAATCATCAAATCCATCTCCATCCATGTCGGTAAAGCCTATACAGCCACCACTATGGTATTCACTTGGCAGTAATGCAGAGCCATTAGTGAAGGTTTGGGCTAAAATGACAGATGAAAAACACACCCCCAATAGGAGTAACACGCTAGTTGTCAGTATATTACGCATAAGCATTTATTTACAATGATCTAAACAGGTCTTGCAAGTTAATACACATAGAATGGATTTAACTTCGCAATATGATTTCAGGAGGAAAAGTAGCATTTCATACGCTAGGGTGTAAACTCAATTTCAGCGAGACGTCGACTGTTGCCAGACAACTTTCAGAGAGCGGATTCGCTCGAGTTTCGGTTGACGAAAAACCTAACGTAGTGGTGATTAACACCTGTAGTGTAACCGACAGTGCTGATTCTAAGTGTCGAAATTTTGTAAGAAGATCTCTCAAAGGGAATCCCCTTGCATACATAGTGGTCATTGGGTGTTACGCTCAGTTGAAACCTGAGGAAATAGCGGCGATAGAAGGTGTTGATTTGGTTTTAGGCGCAAATGAGAAGTTCAATCTCCCTTCCCTGCTTGATAATTTGACCAAACGTAAATCTAGCGAACTCGGCACTATCAAGGCTGGAGAAATTAAGGAGGTTAGGGATTTCATTCCCGGATTTTCGAGTGGAGACAGAACTAGGACATTCCTTAAGGTACAGGACGGCTGCGATTACTTTTGTGCGTTTTGTACTATTCCTTTAGCACGAGGAAGGTCGAGGTCTGGTACTATTGAACAGACGCTAATTGAGGCAAGGAAAGCAATAGATCTAGGCGCGAAGGAAATCGTTCTGACTGGAGTAAACATTGGGGATTTCGGAAAAGCGAATGGAGAATCACTTTTAGAACTAATCACAGAACTAGACAAACTCGAAGGTATAGAACGGTACCGAATTTCTAGCATTGAACCGAATTTACTTACCGAGGAAATCATTGATTTCGTAGCTAGCAGTGATAAATTTCAACCTCACTTTCACATACCGTTGCAATCTGGTTCTGACGAAATTCTATCTTCGATGCGTCGTAGATACAGAACTGATCTCTACAGATCACGCATAGAATATATTCGAGAAAAAATGCCGCTTGCCGGTATCGGAGTCGATGTAATAGTGGGATTTCCGGGCGAATGCGATTCATCTTTCCAAGAAACTTACGACTTTATTAAATCTCTAAGCGTTAGCTACTTACACGTGTTTACATATAGTGAACGTCCAAAGACTACAGCGTTGAGGATAGATGATGTGATTCCCGTGAATGTAAGGCAAGCCAGAAACAAGCAGCTTCGGATTTTGAGTCTTAAAAAACAAAGAGCTCATTACGAAAACTTCTTAGGATCATCCCGAAAAGTTTTAATAGAGTCAGCAGAAGATGAAGGATTGCGATTCGGTTATACACCCGAATACGTTAGAGTAGCAGTCCGCGCAAACGAATCCACGCCTAACTCGACCTCAGACATCCTCCTCGAAACAATCAACCCAGACGGTTTTGTATCTGGAATAACAAATTGAAATGTATCCTAATTTATATTACGCATTCCTCGACCTTTTCGGCATAGACCTCCCCTTCCTCAAGCTAGTCAACAGCTTCGGCTTCTTCGTTGCGATGGCATTTCTTGTAGGCGGATACATCATCAGCTTAGAATTCACTCGCCTCACGTCTCTCGGTGTTTTCAAACCAAACCACACCGAAGTTATCACTGGTAAGCCAGCAACACTTCTAGACATTGCGGCTCAAGCTTTCATCGGTTTCCTTTTCGGCTGGAAATTCCTTTACCTCGCAATAAATGCAGGTACAATTTTCAATGGCGAAAACCTTCCTCAATCTCACCTCTTCTCATCTGAGGGCAGCATATTTTTAGGCGTCACACTTGCAATTATACTCGGTGGATGGAAATGGTGGGAGGCTCGTAAAAACGCGCTACCAGTACCTAAACTCGAAAAAACAGTCGTCCTACCTAAAGAACACGTCGGAGGAATACTTACCGTAGCCGCAATAGGTGGAATCTTAGGCGCGAAACTCTTCCATCTAATCGAATACCCCGAACAATTCGTAGCGTTCTTCAAAGCGCCAAGCTTAAATGCTTTTCTGGGAGGTCTCACAATCTACGGAGGCTTATTTGTCGGAGGGCTTAGCGTGTATTTCTACGCCCGACACCACGGTCTTAAATTCCTTAACGTAGCTGACTCCTCTGCTCCCGCTTTAATGCTTGGCTATGGAATTGGACGCATAGGATGCCAAATCTCAGGCGATGGAGATTGGGGCATCGCAAACCCTGCCCCTCAACCGAATTGGCTTTCTTGGCTTCCCGAATGGACGTGGAGTTACAGTTTTCCGAACAACGTAAATGGCGTAGGTCGTTTTATCTCCGAGTCAGATCCCTGGAGTGTCTACCCAGGATACGGGACTTGTCTCGATCCCGGGGTCTACCCTACTTCTCTTTACGAAACATCACTGACCATCATTCTTTTTGCAATTCTGTGGAAATTACGAACTCGATTTACTACAGCAGGTCTTGTTTTCGCTACTTACCTAATGATGAATGGTTTAGAGCGGTTTTTCATCGAAAAAATAAGAGTAAACACTACGTTCGACATGCTCGGAATCACAATGACGCAAGCAGAATTAATTTCAACTGTATTATTCATCGGAGGAGCAGTTCTATTCTACGTCCTCAAAAGTCGTGAAGGAAAAAACCAACTAACTTAACGTCGGTTCTGGCTTCCCCTCATCCTACGACCACCCGAAGATCCCGAGGAGTTAGAAGAGTTTGACTCATTCCTAGAGCCGTTCGAACTTTCGTTATTCGAGCCACTTCCACCATTAGAATTACTTTTCGAGTAATTCGACTTGCCGCCTTTATAGCCAGCACTTTTTCCTTTTCCGCCGTTTCCGCCTGATCGGCCTCCGCCTCCACCACCTCCATGAGATCGGCCTCCATTACCACCGCGCCCGCCGCGAGCACCACCTCCCCCACGTCCTCCGACATATTTCGGGTCGTACTTAGGGCCTGGACCGACTTCAGATGGAAGCTCGAGCTTATCAACTGATCGTTCAATTAACTTTTCGATATTTCCAAAGCGGCGCATATCATCAGGAGTTATGAGCGTGAATGCTTCTCCTTTACGTTCTGCACGAGCTGTTCGACCTATACGGTGTACGTAATCTTCCTCGTTAGGCGGGACATCATAGTTGACTACGATTTCAATACTGTCGATATC
>DQRJ01000144.1 GCA_015663855.1 Flavobacteriales bacterium
ACGGCTTCACGGATAGGTTCGGTGAAGATCGCGTGCGTAACACACCTCTTTGCGAATCGGCTATCGTCGGGGCAGCTTTAGGATTGAGCATTTGTGGACGTAAATCCATGATGGAAATGCAATTTTCCGATTTTGTTACTTGTGGTTTTAACCAAATCGTAAATAATCTCGCTAAAATCCACTGGCGTTGGGGCCAAGCGGCTGACGTTGTTGTTAGAATGCCTACAGGAGGTGGCGTAGGAGCTGGTCCATTCCACTCACAAAGCATTGAAGCATGGTTCTTTCACGTTCCAGGTCTTAAAATTGTTTACCCATCAACACCAGCAGACGCGAAGGGGCTTCTGAGAATGGCGGTTGACGATCCGAACCCTGTTCTCTTCTTCGAGCATAAATTCTTATACAGAAGTCTTACTGGATTAGTGCCTGAGGAAGACTACACAATAGAGTTCGGAAAAGGAAGGAAAGTGAGAGAAGGAAGCGAGGCTACCATCATCACATACGGACTGGGAGTGCAATGGGCTGAAAAAGCACTAGATAAACACCCAGAGTGGTCTGTTGACTTGATTGACCTTAGATCGCTTCTTCCTTGGGATGAGGAAATGGTTATGGAAAGCGTGAAAAAGACCGGAAAAGCCTTGATTTTGCACGAAGCGACGATGACAGGAGGAATCGGTGGCGAAATAAGCGCCCGCATTCACGAGGAATGTTTCAATAGCCTTGACGCTCCTGTTGCAAGAACTGCGAGCCTGGACACCGCTTTCCCATTCGCTCAAGATTTAGAAAGAGCTTTCATGGCAAATGATAGGCTAGAAACCGATTTAGAGAGTTTAATAGAGTCCTAACTAACAGATTTGTTGACAGATAGTGACAAAAAAGTGACTGTGCTAAATTGGTTTTATCGAAAAAAGGATGTAATTTACTTCTTATGCCTCTTTATATCGAGAATGTACGCCGAGCAATTCACTCCATGTTAAATGACGTGGTGGAGCAGAGCTTTGCTCATGTTTTGGCCTACCCCGTTGATGATGAGAGCGCACATCGGCTTATTAAAAAAGCGAATAAATCCCTGAAAAGAATTGTTTTACAAGCGAAACAGGACAATTTAATTCAGGATGAGAATTTGAAACAGGCGGCTCTGCGTAATTGCGTAAAACAAGCGCAACGTACCAGTTTAGAACTTCTTTCGGAATTGCAAGTGTTGCGCAGAAATCAGCTCACACTTAAGCGATAATAGATAGGGCTCTTACTTTTTAGCCCTGCGTGCTTGGCGAGCCGATGAGGGTGCCCCCCCTCTCCCACCAGACGTGGTTCTTGCGCCTCCACCTTTTATAGCGTTCTCGACCATAACAATGTCCTTCGTTAGAACTCCCTTTGAATCTAATCGCCTGCATTCTTTAAGAAGCATCATAGCTTCTTTTGTGCGACGCTTAGTGCTCGCAACTACCGCCAAGTTCAGTTTCGCTGCGGCTTCGTCGTGGGGTTGTCTCAATCCTAGGCGCACGGCTTCCTTCAAAAACTTCTCCGCGACATTCATGTTTTCTTCCATAGAAAGGCTCCCCATTAAGAAGTTATAGTATCCTCTCTGCCTAGGCCAAAGTTGATTTTGTTTAATTCTTAAAAGCCACTTTCGAGCTTCTGGTAATTTCTGCTGTCTCAAGTTAACAAAAGCCATAACCATCCTCATGCTACGCAAAGTTGTGAGAGTTAAAATGATAGTGACGAATATTAGGCCGATAGCAGCTCCGGTTTGGGCTACAGAAAACAAGTAAACTGTGTATAGAAGACTTGCTAAAGCTAACAAAATTTTAATCAGACGTGTAAGCATAGGGGGAGTACCTTTGTAATTAATAGAATGCAAATTTAGTAAGGGATGAATTGGAAACAACTGACTTCTGTAGAGGATTTAGACAGGGCTATTTCAGCATCTGAGAATGTGACTGTTGTGTTGTTTAAACACAGCACTCGATGTTCGATAAGCAGGATGGCCTTGAAAATGTTTGAAGGCGGTTGGAATGAGTCGTTAAGTACTGTTGACGCACACTTTTTAGACTTATTAGAGCACAAAGACATAAGCGCTGCGATTACCGAAAAGCTTGATGTTGAACACCAAAGCCCTCAAATGTTAGTACTTCGAGGAGGGAAAGTGGTTCATCACGCAAGCCACAGCACTATTGATGCTGATAGCATTATGAACTTTATTTAAACTCGTTATAGTATGTCATCTAAAATAGCTAAACTTCGTGTCATTTTAGATACTGAAATGGATGTTTATAGAGACCTTGAAATCTCTATTGAGTCCACTTTGCTTCATTTGCACCATGCTATTTTAGATTCATTTGGATGGGCAGCTGGTGAAATGGCTTCATTCTTTGAGAGTGATGAGAGTTGGGAAAAAGGGAAAGAATATTCGCTGATGGATATAGGGGGTGATGGCGATATGGCTGAGGTGAAAGTCAGCTCTGTCCTTGCGAACCTTGATTCTAGAGCTGTTTACGTTTACGACTTCCTTAGAATGTGGAGCTTTTTTATCGAACCTCTAACGTTCGGTGAAGCAGAGAAAGGCATTGAGTATCCGCGACTTTGCTTAGAACACGGGACACCACCGGATTTTGACAGTAAAGATGGAGACATACTTGAAGGGATGTCTTTTCCAGGAGAAGAAGGTTTAGAGGACGAAAGCTACAAGCCAGAAAAGACTGGTGACCCCGAAATTGATGCTTACCTAGATGAACAAGACGGTGAGGATGACGATGGGTGGAACGAGGATCACGCGAGTTTGGATGGTTTAGACGAGTTGATGTAATTTTCCATATCATCTAGCATCCCTACACAGTATCAAACGTCCACTTCTCATATTCATCGTAGGACCTACCGCAGTTGGTAAAACTGAGTTGGGGATTAAAATTGCGAAAGAATTTAATGCGGATATTATAAGTGCGGACTCACGCCAAATCTATAAGGGCATGGGTGTAGGAACGGCCGCGCCGACTGGGGAGGAACGAAAAGAGGTTAGACACCACTTTGTAGACTTCTTAGAACCCACCGAAATTTATAGTGCTGGGGATTTCGAGAGGGACGTACTAGCGTTTTTAGATGAATACTTTAAAACTCGCGAAGTTGCGGTCATAGTAGGGGGTTCGGGGCTTTACGTAAAAGGTGTAATCGACGGGTTTGATAATCTCCCTTCGGATGTCGAAGTAAGGAAAGTGCTTAACGACAGACTCGAAAAAGAAGGTTTAGACTCGTTGGCATTCGAGCTTAAAACTCTTGATCCTATTCACGCCGAAAAAATCGACCTTATGAATCCTCAAAGGGTGGTGCGAGCCCTCGAAGTTTGTCTAGTCTCAGGTAAGCCGTTTTCGTCTTTCCATTCTGATAAAACTAATATTAGGCCTTTCGATATTATACAAGTCGGCCTTAGCGCTCCGAGAGATGAGATAAGAGAAAGGATAGCAAAAAGGACTGAACAAATGCTATCAAAAGGCTGGGTAGAAGAAGTTGAAAAACTTAAACACCTAGCTGATTACAACTCATTAAGAACGGTAGGATATAAAGAACTGATATCGTACTTGAATGGGGATTGCACTTTAGAAGCGGCTCAAGAAAGAATTGTTATTTCAACTCGTCAATTTGCGAAACGTCAAATGACCTGGTTTAACAAGGATAAAAGGGTGGTTTGGTTTGATAAGGAGGAATCGGAGTCCGCACTCGAATATTGTCGAGAGTACATTGCAGATCATGAGTAAGAGAGAGGTAAACGACATAATGCTACACTTCGATGATCAAGTGTCCGCTGATTTAGAATTCGACATTATTAAGGGAATGCTCGAAAAAAAAGCGCTCCAACCCACTGCGAAAGCGAGATCATTAGCTTTGGTTCCTTTGAAAAACCGGAGAAGTATTATAAAACGACTGCAAGAGACCGAAGAGCTGAGGCGTTTAATTAGTGAGGAAGACTCGTTCCCGGCTCTTGAATTCGAGGAGATGCACGATGAATTACGCCTACTTAATATACGTGACTCTGTGTTGCTTGAGGTAAGTTTTAGTAAAATATCTAGAGCTTCGCACACGATGAATAGCATCATCAAACAGCTGAAGGGGCAGGCGGATAAGGCACCTCGTTTGGCATATATTCAAAAGGAAATACCATTCACAAAGGATCTAATTGACCCTATCGCAAAAGTTTTTAATGATAAAGGCCAAATCTCAGACAACGCCTCAACCACCCTCAGCCAGATTAGGGATGAGATGACGGGGCTGCGACGTAAAATTAGCCGGAATTTCAATCGCGTGATGAAGGATCTTCAGGAGAAGGGGATGCTTGCAGACATCAGGGAGGGTTTTGTGAATAACAGGAGAGCCCTTGCCGTTGAGAGTACGTACAAGAGGAGAGTAAATGGCAATGTTTTAGGGTCTTCTAACACGGGGACCATCACATTTATCGAGCCAGGAGCGGTTATACCATTAAATCACGAACTTGAAATTCTTCGAGATGATGAGAGGAAAGAGAAGAGACGTATTTTAAAGGAACTTACAAGAGTTGCAAGAAGAAATCTTCCACTAATTCATAGCTACCAAACAGCTCTAATTGAATACGACTGCATTCAAGCTCGAACGAAACTCGCTATCGAATTCAACGCTTTTCTACCAGGAATCCCTAAAAAGACAGGATTACAACTAGTTAAGGCGTACCACCCATTGCTAGTAAAAACGAACGAAGGGCTAGGAATAGAAACCCATCCTCAAAATATTAACCTCTCAAAGGATGGACGTCTTTTGGTGATTTCTGGACCTAACGCTGGGGGTAAAAGCCTCACCTTGAAAACGGTGGGTTTATTACAGATAATGCTTCAATCAGGACTATTAATTCCTGCATCTCCCACATCAGAAGTAGGATTTTTCGATTCCATATTAACCGACATTGGAGATAATCAGAGCATTGAAAATCAGCTAAGCACATACAGCTACCGACTGGGGAGAATGAGGCACTTCTTAAAAGTTTCTGATTCTAATTCCCTTTTACTTTTAGATGAATTCGGAACTGGATCCGACCCGGAATTAGGTGGAGCCCTGGCAGAGGTATTCTTTGAAGAATTGTACGACAGGGGTGTATTCGGGGTGATAACCACTCATTACGCGAACATCAAATCCCGTGCAGCCGAGTTAAAAAATGCTGTAAATGCATCCATGCTTTTCGATAGAGAGACATTAGAGCCATTGTTTAAGCTTGAAATAGGCCAACCTGGATCCTCGTTCACGTTCGAGGTAGCTGAAAATAACGGAATTTCTCATAAAATAATCAAAAGAGCCAAATCCAAACTCGATAGGCGTAAAGTAGAATTGGATGCTATTATTGGTGACCTACAAAAAGACAAAGCCAAGCTTGCAAAGCTCACAAACAGGCAACTAAGAGCGGAATTGGAAGCGGAAAAAGCAACTATGGAAGCTCGAAAGATAAAAACTCGGTTTTCGGAAAAAACTGACGCTCTGAACGAATCAACTGAAGCCCATAATCAAGACCTCACCCGTGGCCGCAAACTGGGACAATTCATTAGCCAATTCATGCCCGGAAGTCATAATAAAAACCTCCTGGAAGAAATAAACAAATATCTCGCCCTTGAAAATTCGAGAGTCGAAGATGCAAAAAAGCGGAACGCAGGTAAGTCTTCGAAAGGTAAAAACACGTCAATACCTTCTGCGAAAAGGAGACCTAATCATCGTTCTGATGAAATTAAAAAAGGCTCGCTCGTACGACTCCGTACAGGAAAAGAACGAGGCGAAGTAATTGCGATGCAAGGAAAAACCGCCACAGTAATGTTCGGTTCTTTTAAAACACGAGTCAAAATAGAGAAACTAACTTTCCTTCGCTAATAGAACGATAGTACAGCCTTAATCCCCTAACCTCCTTCCTACCCTACCTATTCTATTACGAGTTTAAGAGTAGATGAAGTGCCATCTAAAGTTCGTACAGTAATATAATGAAGACCCCTTGAAAGTCCGGCCACACTTAAAGTGAATTCATCATTCATATCGGACGGAGTTATAGTCTCGACTATCCTGCCTTGAGCGTCGTAAATCCTCAACTCTGTTAATGGTGCATTAACCGGCATCGAAACAATGACGAAATCTAAAGCAGGGTTTGGACTAAGGGAAAAGCCGTCCGTTTCTAATGCTATACCGCTTACTTCCGTTGCGCTACAGGCACCGAAATCACCACAAGGTGTCTCCCCTTCACCGACATAACTACCGTAAATTATATCCTGCCCTGAACCAGAAGGGTCTAGGAAGATATTTAATTTATGAGAAGCGGGTATAGGATTCGGGCCATCCCAATGGTAACTCATTTTTCCATAATAATCTGGCTGCGTGGGTCCTGTACCATTTCCCGCACCACCATTCACACAAGCAGAAAGACCTGAGCTCAACGTACCGACAATTTGATGGTTTTCGCTAAAAATTGGAGAACCTGACGAGCCTCCCTCGGTAACTCCGTGACTAGTTTCTGTTGCAGTCCAGAAAACACGCCAATGAGATCCCGCTCCACCTATACTGTAGGACGTCAAAGCAGAAGAGTAGTTTGAGATTTTCTTCCTATCCCCACCTGGATGATGAATACTCACGCCTGAATGTCCAGCTTCGCCAGAAGCATCAAAGCCAGCATAAAATGGGTTCCATTCTGGCGGAATAGGATCTTCAACCTCAACAAGCAAGAAGTCTGAACCATTAAACCCTTGGTTAGTCGCGTCATCACTATTTGTAAGAGGAATAACACCTGTTCTAGAATGAGAATTGATAGAAACCGTCCCTCCACACTCGGTATATTCATAGTTATATCTGACTTTAAAATAAGCCCACTCGTCTCCACTTACAGCATCTGCACAGTGAAAAGCGCTCAAAAGAAGCTGCCTGCAATCTAGATTTGTGTTATTCACCATTGCTCCACTGCAATAGAAAATGCCTCCATCTTGAGAAATACGCAGTCTCACAACGGCATCTCTCTCACACTGCCATGAATCTCCCTCTGGGCACATTATATCGACTTCACAATCGTCAGAACCTCGACTCACACCCGTCACAAAGTACCCTACCCCCATAATTCCAAGTCTCGCACTACCCACAGACGAAGATGGTTGTCTATAGATAACCTTTATAACCTCCCCCGGAATATCTCCACTAGCCCAACGTCCATGATCGTTGTTCTCACTCGCACTAATAGGCCCTTCCTGATAAATCGTATTGAACGAGTTTTCGTGTGATTCGAAAAATAACCTTCCCCCAACTGGGATATGAAAGTCATTAAAATAAACGCATAAACCCGACGCATTAGAAGATTCAATATTCAAAACCCACTCTGTAACCCCGTTTGGCAACACCTCAGAAGAAGCCAAATCAAAGAAGTCCATATCAGCTTCCAATATCACCCCTACCATATCACGCCCGTTTAACTGACCTTCCTTATCTATCCTTTCAAACACCTCATTGAGATTCGGCGCTGCTATATTTACATTCTGTGCAAACAAATTGACTGACAATAAGCAACTTACCCCCACAAAAAACACACCTAAGTATTGAATTATTTTCATCTGCGCAAGATAACTTGAGAATCACAAGTTTAGCAATTTTTCAGATTTCAATCATCATCGAATCCTTACCTTGTCGCCTGATGAAAAACCTGAACTTCCTACACCTGGCACTCTCTTTATCGTTTGCCTTTTTTCAAATTTCTCCTGCTTCAGCCCAAACCACAGCTAAGCAAGCATCCTCAAAATTCGCCACTCTTCTCAACATGCTTGACCGACTATACGTCGACAGCGTTGATATGGAAGTCCTGGTCGAAACCGCAATTGTAAATATGCTCGAAGAGCTAGACCCTCACTCTGTTTACTTTTCAGCCGATGATTTAAAAGAAGCGAATGAACCACTCGACGGGAGTTTCGAGGGCGTGGGCGTTCAGTTTAATATTTTCAAAGACACTATTATGGTAGTGTCTCCCATCGCAGGCGGTCCATCTGAAAGACTCGGCATCAGAGCAGGCGATAGAATAGTTCAGGTCGAAGATGAATACGTCGCAGGTGTCGGCGTCACCACTAAAGACGTAATTCGTTTGCTCAAAGGCCCGAAGGGATCTATGGTTAAGGTGTTTATTAAGCGTGACGGTGAAAAAAACCTTCTAGAGTTTAATATCGAAAGAGATAAAATTCCCATTTTCAGCGTGATGGCAGCTCACATGGTCGAACCTACAATTGGGTACATTAAAGTAAGTCGCTTCGCCAAGACAACTATGGAGGAACTTCGCTCTGCCCTCCAAACTCTTAATGATGCAGGGATGAAAGATCTTATTCTTGACCTTCAAGGTAACGGTGGAGGGATGCTACGAACTGCTATCCACATGTCAGATGAATTTCTATCAAAGGATAAGCTTATCGTCTACACAGAAGGCCGAACTTTTCCAAGAGAAAACACACACGCATCGTACGAAGGACTCTTCGAGAAAGGTCGACTCATTATTCTGATGGATGGAGGATCTGCTTCTGCTAGTGAAATTGTCGCTGGCGCAGTACAGGATTGGGATAGGGGGCTTATCGTGGGTAGACGTTCATTCGGTAAAGGCTTAGTACAAAGGCCTATCAAACTAGGTGACGGTTCCGCAGTAAGAATGACGGTTCAGAAATACTATACTCCGGCGGGGCGTTGTATTCAAAAACCATACGATAATGGTGTTGAGTCGTACAGAAACGAGAAGTATGACCGTTATGAGAACGGAGAGCTGTTAAGTTTGGACTCACTAGACCTTCCGGATTCGCTTAAATACTCTACACGTCTTAAAAAACGAACAGTATATGGGGGTGGCGGGATTCTACCTGACATTTTCGTTCCTATCGATACTACCTCTAATAGTCCTGCATTCCGAACATTGCTCAGAAAAGGGTTAATGAGTCGATACGCTCTAGAGTACGTTGACGTAAATAGAATTAAAATTCTCGAAGCATACCCGACAGAGGATGATTTCGTTAACGACTACAAAATTTCCGAAAGTGAAATCGCGAAATTCCGTGCTTGGGCAGAAAGCGAAGGAACCGAAGACGACCCGATATCTATCTCAGAAGAGGACTGGGCAATTTCCGGTGACGCAATCACATTACGACTCAAGGCATTTATAGGTCGAAATGCTTATAAGCAATCTACATTCTACCGCATCATAGGCGACTTAAACGAAACTCTTCAAGAAGCAATTGAAATCCTCAACGATGGACGGTTTGAAAATAGTAAACTAGCACACAGAACATTTAAATAATAACTCTATCCTTGTATCGAATTATTTCTTAATTTCGCAAATTAAATAAAGTAAGTAACTTTTAAATAAATAAATATGTCTAAGCTAACACTAGCACTAACTATTTTCTCATCAGCCCTATTATTCTCTTGCGGCTCAGGTGAAACATCTAACTCTAAGCCTATTGAAGAAGGCGGAAAAACTGAAGCTGCAGCACCTGCTGAAAACGCTAAGCCAGACAAGTTCGATCCAGCAAAACAAGCTGCTCAAGCTCCATCAGGGCCGTTAACAGGTATCGCATTTAACGAATACGCACACGATTTCGGTGTAATGGATGAAGGTGATGTAGTTACTTACTACTTCGAGTTCACTAACACAGGTGCTGAGCCACTAATTCTTGACAAGTGTAAAGGATCTTGCGGCTGTACTGTTCCACAATGCCCTAAAGAGCCTATCGCTCCTGGAGCTACCGGATCTATCGAAGTTAAATTCAATTCGAAAGGAAAGAAGAACAAGCAAACAAAGAAAGTAACTGTTACTGCTAACACAGATCCAGCACAGACAATTCTTACTATTACTGCTGATGTTACTCCAGCTATAGTAGCAGGTAGCTAAGACTTACAGGGTTATAGACTATTCAACAAAAAGGGAGGCTAGCGCCTCCCTTTTTTATTGTAAAAACTTCCGTGACTAGACTTTTATTTTGTCTATATCTGCAGACAATTCTCTATCCTTATCCGTCACAATACCACCTTCATCGTGAGTATTAAGCTCTAACCTCACAAAGTTATAGGTATTGAGTATTGTTGGATGGTGTTGATGTATCTCTGACAGCTCCGCTACTTTATTTAAAAAAGCAAACGCCGATACAAAATCCGCAAATTTATATTCTCTTACTAATGAGTTATTCTTTTCCTTCCACATATCACATATCTAAACTTTCGTCTGTCTCTCCAGCCGACTCAACATTTTCCTTCGTATCTGACTCAACAAAGAGAAGTAACTCTCGCATCTTCTCAGCCTGAGATATCTCACCATTTCTCTCTAGAGCATAGGCTACATTACCTATCAAGCGTCTGATAATATCTATCGGCGCACAAGGTCCGCAGTGGCGCTCATCAACAGGGAGGTCTAGGTGACTAAGGAATTCACTAACATCGTTCGGATGTATTACGGTGCCTTCGCTATATGGGTTTATATAGAAGAGTATTCCCCCAGGCAATTCGTTATCCCGAGAATGCTCAGAGCCATTATGTATGTGATGTTCATCACAATAGCAAAGAATAAAATGGTTAGGTAAGTTAACCCCGTGAATCGGTAAATTTAAATCCCTTGCTAGGGATAGATACAATGTGCCAAGTCCAAGTGGGTTCCCCTTCTTCAATTTCATAACCTCACCAACCAATGCATCTTGTGGTTCTGGATGTCCCGATCTAGAATTAGAAAATGATTCTATGCTGAAAAGAATGTGATTTAATATTCTCACCTGTTCTAATGCCGTCAATTCATCATTTAACTCTAACCAAACCTCACGTTTTAGCTTTTCATACTGCTCTTTAACGCTCTCAATATTCAACAAAGGATCCGCAGCCTTGTGAACCCAAATCGATCCCTCTAATATATTCCGTGCTCCATCCTCAAACCACTTATTCAATCCCTTCTTAACGTAATCTCCGTGCAAGTCATCCACAATTTCATCTAAGCGACTTTCGTGAATAGAACAATTAGACTTTTCTGCCCTATGTTCTAACACCGCGGGAAGTACTGATGTCCCTTTAGACAGCAACTCATTCCGCACATGGCGATAGACTCCTTCATCGGGATCGTCTAAAAGTTGTATTAATGCATGTATTTCAGAAACGCTCATTAAAATTTCAATTGGTTCAGGTACAGATTTAACAAAACTAAACATACATCTCGAGTACTTTCACCTTCTTAAAACCACTTATCCAACCTTGTCTGTTGATTGGTAACTTAGCAACAATGAATATCTCTAAGAGCACATCATCTATAACAGATCAGCAGCGGTTATACTTTTCTCTCTGGTTTACAATGCTTTTCCTCATTTCTATATGGGGTGTTTTCTTTATAGACAAAGCATTTGACCTAAATCTAACATACTATGGCAACCGTCCAAGAGAGCTAAGAGGCCTCAATGGCATTTTTACATATCCGTTTTTGCATGGTGGTTGGTCACACATATGGAACAATTCGGCATCTTTTTTCGTTCTAAACAGCTTGCTATTTTATTTTTATAGATCACTTGCGATAAGAGTTTGGTCTATAATGTTCATCTCAAGTGGGATATTACTCTGGTTATTTGGAGGAACAGGGAACCATATAGGTGCGAGTGGAATGATTTATGGACTAGCTTCCTTCCTATTCATAAGCGGCTTAGTACGCAAAAACCTGCTCCTACTTCGGGTCACCTTACTCGTAGTATTTCTATACGGAGGAATGGTTTGGCTAATGCTACCTATTAAAGAGCATGTAAGTTGGGAAGGTCATTTATCAGGAGCCGTATGTGGAGCTTTTCTTGCCTTTTTCTTCAGAAATAGGGGGCCAAAAAACCCTATCTATAAGTATGAAATTTCGGAAGCAGCTCATGAAGACCTCCCTGATTGGTGGATGCGCGGCAACCCAAACCACCCCGACACAATAGCTCAGCGTCTTAAAGAAGCTAATGAAAATGCCTTAAAAACGGAAAATGAGCTCGAACAAGGTCAGTCGACACACTCAGGAGCAGAGAACGTTAAATACCATTGGATCCCAACACCGAAGAAGAAAAAGAATTTGAAAGATCCTGAGAAAGGACCTAAAAAATGATTAACCGTTAAGCATCACTGGCATAACAAGCATAAGTAAATCTTCTCCTTCCTCCTCTGGATTAGACGGACGAATTATTCCAGCTCTGTTAGGAGCACTTAGCTCGAGAGTAACCTCGGGAGCTCCGAGGTTATTCAACATATCTGCTAAGAATCGGCTATTGAATCCAATTTCGATATCCTCTCCCTGATAGCTACAAGTCAAGCGCTCAGTAGCTTCGTTTGCGAAGTCTAAATCTTCAGCATTCACCGTTAACTCACTTCCCGCGATTCTTAAGCGAACCTGATGAGTGGTCTTATTAGCAAAAATAGCCACACGTCTAATCGCTTGAAGGAAGTCTATTCTATTGATGGTCATCCTATTAGGGTTATCCTTAGGGATTACAGCGTCGTAGTTAGGATATTTACCCTCTATCAAACGACACGCAATCGTGACATCATCAAAAGTAAATATAGCATTTGACTCGTTAAAGCTCATTTCTACGGTTTCTGCAGAAGTAGCTGTTCCTTTTAGAAGATTTAGAGGCTTTTTCGGAACGATGAATTGAGATGACTCCTTTGCCTTCGCGTCAGTTCTTGCATAACGAACAAGTCGGTGAGCATCGGTAGCGACGAAACGCAGGCTGTCTTCGTAAAGCTCGAAAAAGATGCCTGACATTACTGGGCGAAGATCATCCGATCCAGCAGCGAAAAGAGTTCGGTTAATGGCAGTTACTAATGTGCTTGCTTTTATTTTAACGCTTGACCCGCCCTCCAGAGCTGGCGTTTTAGGAAACTCCTCGCCATTTGCTCCCGTTAGCTTGTACTTCCCAGCATCACTAACTAGCTCAATAGCGTACGTGTCAGGGTCAGCTTTGAATGTTAAGGGAATGTCTGGGAACGCCTTAAGAATGTCAAGCAACATTTTAGCGGGGATAGCTATAGAAGCCGTATCCTCTGTTCTCACTTCGAGCTTAACAGTCATTGTTGTCTCAAGATCACTCGCAGAAATCAACGCCTCACCGGGCGCTAAATCGAAAAGAAAATGATCTAAAATTGGCAACGTGTTATTGCTGCTAAGTACGCCACTCAACATTTGAAGATGGCGAAGAAGATGGTTACTAGATACTATAAAATGCATTGTGTAAAGATGCAAGTTCCAGGCTCGATTACCGCCTAAATTTTCTGTGATTTTTCCACACTTTACTCACTATTTAGTACTTAGGGCTAAACTGCTACATCATGCTCCCTTAAAGCACTGTTAAGCGATGTCTTTCTATCCGTACTTTCACTCCTCTTTCCAATTATCAGCGCACATGGAATATTGAATGTGCCTGCTGGGAATAATTTGGGCCTAACTCCTGGAATCACAACAGATCTAGGAGGAACAACACCCCTAAGTTCAACAGGTTCAGGACCTGTGACGTCTATTATCAATGTGCTAGCTGTTAGTACCACACCAGCTCCTAGAACCGCTTCAGTTCCTACCCTAACTCCTTCAACTACAACACATCGGGAGCCTATGAATGCTCCGTCCTCAATAATTACAGGAGCAGCCTGTAATGGCTCGAGAACTCCACCTATCCCTACCCCACCGCTTATGTGAACGTCTTTCCCAATTTGGGCACAAGAACCCACAGTAGCCCATGTGTCTATCATCGTTCCTGAATCCACGTAAGCACCCAAATTGACATAACTAGGCATAAGTATCACATCCTTAGCGATATATGCACTATAACGTGCAACCGCATGAGGTACTACCCTGACTCCTGCTTCAGCGTACCCTTTTTTCAGTGGCATTTTATCGTGAAATTCAAATGGCCCCACTTCAATTGTCTTCATCTCCTGAATTGGGAAATTTAATACTACCGCCTTTTTCACCCAGTCATTCACATCCCAGCCACCCTCATTGTTCGGGGAAGCACATCTTAAAACTCCTTTGTCAAGCCTGGACATCACCTGAGCTATGGCTTCTCTAGAGCTTGAAGAGTCGAGTAGAGAACGATCATTCCAGGTTTGGTCTATGGTTTCTTTAAGTTGTTCGTGAATTTGTGAGTTATTCATTTCATTTCTAATTAAGTCGTAAAGGTAGTCGCGCACTTGTATATTGCGTCAATGGCAAGGTATATAGCATTCGATTGGGGAGCACGTAGGACTGGAGTAGCTGTGACAGACAGCAATGCTATCATCGCAACGCCTTTAGAAACGGTTGATACTACACAGTTGAATCAAGTTGTAACAGCTCTTGTAAAGGAGGAAACCTGTGCGGGATTAGTGGTGGGAGTGCCTGGCTTGATGATCGGCTCTACCACAAATAGCACTGATGGGATCTACAACTTCATACGACATCTTGAAAAGACCTTCCCCGAACTAGCAATACACAAAATAGATGAAGGTAGCAGCAGCAGTGAAGCAATGTCGGCTTTAATATCTGGTGGCATGAAGAAGAGGAATCGAAGTAAGAAAGGGGCCTTAGACAAAGTCGCAGCAGCAATTATTCTACAGAGATTCTTAGATTCTAAATACTGAAATCAACGAGACACCGAATCAACTCTCGAATACTTCAACAGTTTTCGTTGCGTGAACCATATTTGTAAACTTCCCCTCAAATCTCGTTGCTCTCACTATATGATTGTCTATCCAGTGATAGTTCCCGCCACGTGGTTTACACATAAGTAGGGCGTGATATTGGATAGAGTGCTTCTTAAGCCACTGCTCTGTTACAGTTCTGTGCTCCTCTGTTCTAGATGTGAAAAACGTTAATATGTGCCCCTCGTCGTACCAACGCTGCATTGTTTCGAGCGCATCTAGATATGGCTCGCAAGTCGCCATTCTATCTGGCTCCTCGTTAGGTACATCTTCCGTAATAGTTCCGTCAATATCGATCAAATAATTCTTAACTCCGTCTTTTAATTGAGGCGAAATTGTAGCACCTTCTGAATCTACTACTGCTTGAAGTTTAGCGGGGTTTTCCATTAAACAAAATTACCTAACCAACCCCGACATACCCAATTTATGTCAGTGGTTTTTATTAGAGTTTTCCTCAACGATGTGCATAACTGATAATCCCGGATTTATCTGAGGAGATTCAGCATTTAGAAGTAGATTTCTCAATATCATAAATCCACCAAGCGGCTTAGATAATACATGAAAATTCGCATATCTATCTTGAGGAATCCTCTTTGACGAAATACGTGATGCTGATTTAATAATCGATAGAATTTTATCTTGATTTTGTCGCCGTATCGCTTTCCTTATCTTCTTTTTCAATCCATCCCAAACCTTCTCAATCCCCGTCGCACTAGCTAAAGCTGCCGATTCTAAGGTAGGGTCGATGGAAGATGCGGACGACTTCATTTGGTCTTTCAACTCCTCTAATGTCGTGGAGATTTTATCGAAATCGAACGGAGGCGAGGGAAGATTCGAGTCAATCCAGCTTTTAACCCATTCATCCTCATTCCACCAGCCCTTCTCCAAAGACCATCCCACCTCGTTTGCGACAGATTTCAATTTCGCATCCATCACTATAACGTGATCCCTCAAATGAAGGCCAGGCATATTAAATCCTTTCTCTTCGAAGGCATCCGTCAACTGTTTCCAATAGCTCAGCTCCCCTGGACCTAATACGACCTGTAAATTAGGAAGTAGTAATTCTTGGTAGAATGGCCTCAAAAGCACACCCGGGCTTAGATTCTCAGCATTAATATCGCACCAATCCCCCCAATCTTTCCCCTCTTCATTAATTATTCTTGACCCAGCTCTAAATACACCATCCTCCCCTCTTACAATTCCTATTCTAGATTCGCCTTTAGGCATATAAAACAAATTCACCTCCCTGACATGGGCTGTAGCTTTAAACCCATCTTCCACAAGTTTTGCTGACCTCCTTAAAACAGGCTTATTAATCCCAGTTTCACCAAATTCCTCCGAGAATAACGAAGCAGCTATGCCTTTTAGTTGGGGATGATCTGCATCTAAAACTATTAAATCAGTATCTCCATACCACAAATGCATCCACCGACGAAAAAGCTGAGCGTAAGACTCATTATTTTCTCTGGAGACTGCTAGCACAGACATCATTTCCGCTAGCATTTTGTCGTCATTAACATCATCCATCCAAGCCTCTAAAACTTCTTTCACGCCCTCCAGTGGCAATCTGCCTACGGATAATTTTTCTTTCTCTAAAGGGCTAGACCAAATGTGTTTCTCTTCTACTCCGTTAACCCAGCTCACCTCTTTAAAATCATGATCTTCAGAAGCTAACCAAAAAACAGGAACTACATTCACTCCACCGTCACCCCCTAATTCCTTAGCAAGACGAATAGTAGTAATTGTTTTATAGTGTAAAAAAGCAGGACCTCCCGCGATTTGAAGCTGATGTCCAGTAGTAATGGTTCTAACACCAGACTCAGTCAATTTTTTCAATCCAATGGGTGCTGGTATCCCAAGTTCTAGATACTCCTCCTCTATTACTTTGCATAGAATGGGCTGAATGTGAGATTCCCAATAGGCATAATTATCGCCAGGATTTTTATGCGTTTTAACTCTGGATAATTCATTTAAATGTCCTAATACTAAAGGACTGAGCCCCGGATATTCTCGGGCATCAAAAGTTTGCAAACTCCAACTATTATATTGCACTTATTGCAGAAGCGTAACCGGGCCAGACAATTCCTCTACTGAGCCATCTTCAACTATCACCTTCAAAGTCCAGAGATATACCCCTGGTCGTGCATCTCCACCAGCCATAGTAATACCTGACCAGTTCGGCTGTTCTTCTGCGCTTTCCCAAATCATAGCGCCACTTCTATCAAACACCCTCAATAAAGCACCTCGATTAGATCCTAGGGAAGGCATGAATACATCGTTAAGTCCGTCGCTATTCGGTGAGAAGGCTGTAGGCACAAAGGTGCTACTTTCAAGCGAGAAAAGATCAGACGAATCTCCTCTGTATGGAAAATTATTTGTTTGAAGTTCCGATGTTAAATCTCTAATAGAAAAATCATCTACGAAGTAGTATGCCTTAGATCTTCCAGGTCCTTCAAACGATTGTATTTGCTTGTCTATATCAGACCCGAACATTCCAAAGGTGAAAAACTTAAACTTTTTATCTGCTGTAAATGCGAACTTGATCACTTTCCATCCATGATAATATTGGACGTGAGTCATGCTAAACTGTGGGTGAGTAGCTATGGGGTCGCGATCTGTTTGGACTAATTCTTCAGTAGAAAACGCTACACCCAAATCACTTACTCCTAATCCAGCAGCACTATGATCATACACATCTCCATTAGCAACCGCGAAAGAAAATTCATATCTCTTACCTACTACAAGTGCTTCGGAAAACTCTCCCATCAGATACTCTCTCATGTTCGTTCCCGACCTTCTGCTAACTTCTAGACCTGCAATTGCATATCCGTTGTAAGCCTGTATATAAGCAAGTGGAGTTTCAGGAAGATCACCTCCATTATAACCGAAAGTGTGGTAATAATCAGGATTTGCGATCTCACTGCCAGCATTTGTCCAGCTGTTAATAAGCTCCCATTGTCCCGATTCATTCGGTACAGTTTTACTGAACTCAAAACCGCCGTTTAATACTTGGAGTTGAGAATACAGGTTAGGCGCTAAAAACATAATGAAAACAATACATACAGCCGTTATCGTCGTGTTTTTTACGTCGTTAGTGGAGCGAATATGAGTGTTGAGCGATGACATTGCCTTGCAATATAGTCAACACCGCGATAGAATCAAAATTCAATTCACCACATATACCCTAATACCACGGAAGAACTTATGATGTTAGGAGACCAGCACATTTCCGCCCTTAAAAACCACGGGAAATTCCACGGAGACCAACTAGTATATGCTCTTAGTTGCAGAGAACTAGTTTCATTGCGTACAATGTCGAAAGTTGAATCTGAAGTAATATCATCCCATTCTTTAGGGTTTGTCGGTGCGCTATAAAGGAAAGCGCGATCTGACTTTATAGGAAACCATTCTATTTGGCCTCCCCACACCCAGCCTCTAGCACCTCTCATCACGCCTCGCCATTCAGCACCCACAGACAGTTTAAACAAAGGATTATTATTAATAGGCACGCTCAAAGTATCCAACTCATTTTGGAGTGGATCATCAACAGCAATGATTTGAAGCAACTCCGTATTTTCCCAGATAAACCCTATGGCATTTATATCTACTTCATTTTCCTTGAAGTTTTTTGCCAAACTTGAACTCACCCCAAATGTATAGAAGAGCTGAAAAGATTCTTTAAATGGATGAGAAACATCTAAACCTAACTCGCCAAACCTATAATTACTTTTAACTCTATAAAAATAGTTGTCTATTACGGGATCACCACCAATTTCAGACCCGGCTCTTGTGTATGTCCTGAATTCTGCATCCTCCATCCAACTCCAAAAAGAGGACTTTTCAATTTTCGCCTTAATGGTGTCAATTTCTACGCTAGCCGTTATATGCAATACATGACCATCAACCACAACTGTATCTCTATGAGTCTCAGTGGCGTATGCGCGTGGCGCTAACAAGAATAACAAAAATTGAACTAAGGCTACACCTTTAACAATACATAAGTACAAAGATCGGCCCCCTTTATTTTTGAAGGCCCTCAGTATCATTCGTCAACTTCCAATGAAGCAGGCAGAACCCATTCGACAGGCTCAGACTTTGCATCCTCCTCCTTTACTACTTCCTCAACCTTAACAGGAGAATCTGTATTAACTATTTCAGTCGCAATTGGAACTGTAGTCACGTTAGTCTCTGGAATTTCTTCTACAACAACAGTAGTAGCATCTTCTGAAGCAATTGGCAATTCCACTGCGACAGTACTTACAACCTCAATATTTGTAACGTGAGTTTCTGTTTTATCTTCTGAAACATCCTCGTTTGGCACCACAACAACTGGAGCCTCAATTTCAATTTGATCAACTGCTGGAGTAGCGACTGCAGACTCCTCAATCACAACGTCTGTATTCAGAACTGTATCCTCGCTTATTGGGGCTAAATACCAAGCAATTCCCACAATTACAACAGCGGCACCTAAAATAGCCTTTGAAGTAAATGATCCAGACTGAAAAGCATTTGACCCAGACTCTCTCGCAGAGATTGCGTCTAACTGATTAAATACAGAATCTTGAACTCCCGAAGGCGCATCTACTTCATGACCTTCGTAAAGACCTTGAATGTGGCTTGTGAATGTATCTTGAACTGGTTTCATTTGCTAGGTTTTGCTACTTGCTCCATGCTACACAGAACGTTTTGAAGATATTTCTTCGCACGGCTGAGCTGGCTTTTTGAAGTGTTAACTTCAATGTCGAGCATTTTTGATATTTCCTTGTGTTTATATCCGTCTATGACGTAGAGTTTAAAGACTAGACCGTACCCTTCAGGCATACGAGAGATTGCGCTCTCGAGCTCTTCACGAGTAAAATCACATTCTTTAGACGCATCTAAGTCCGCAGGGGTTGCAAGGACATCATCAATATCTGCCTGATTAGCGTGTTTTTTATTCCTTCGATACAGCGTAATAGCAGTGTTTACTACTATCCTACGCATCCAACCTTCAAAAGAATTGTTTTGAGAAAAACTGTTTAAATTGGTAAAAACCTTCACCCAAGCGTTCTGAACCACGTCTTCGGCATCTATTTTCGTGTTCGTATAGCGTAAAGCAACCGAAAAAAGTAGACCTGAATACCTACCATACAGATCGAATTGTGCACGACGGTCTCCGGCCTTGCATTTTTCGATTAATTCTAATATTTCTGGTTCTACGCTCATTTGAAATTCACTCTATATGAATTTATTCAAGTCCAAATCTAACCAACTCAAGGCAGAACCGTGAAAAAGATGTTCTAATTCTTTTTTAGACAAGTTCATGTTCTCCATGTACTCACCGAATTTAAGGTCGCCGAGAGGAAATGGGTAATCCGAGCCCATGCATATTTTGTCCGATCCCTGAATGTCGAGGACGTACTTTAGAAGTCGAGCATCGTGGGTGATGCTATCGACCCAAAATTTCTTCGTGTACTCTCTAGGATTGACATCGTTATCGAGTGCGACGATGTCGGGTCGACAATTGAACCCGTGTTCGATTCTGCCTAACGTAGCTAGAAAGGCTCCACTTGCATGGGAGAAAAGAACTCTAAGGTTTGGAAGCTTTTCAAAGACACCACCGAAAATCATAGAACAAGCTGCGCGAGACATCTCAGCGGGCATTCCGACGAGCCAAGGGAGCCAATATTTCTCCATTTGGTCTTTACCCATCATATCCCAAGGGTGCACTAAAATAGCCATCCCTAAGCGTGAGCAAGCCTCGAAGAACGGGAAGAAACGCGGCTCATTTAAATTAAGGTCATTGATGTTCGTACCGATTTGCACGCCGACCATACCCATCGCTTTGGCACGCTCAAGCTCCATAATCGCGAGGTCTACGTCTTGAAGAGGGACGGTGCAAAGTCCTACATATTTCTTAGGGAATCTTGAGACCAAATCAGCTATATGATCGTTTAAGAACATCCCTAATTCGAGCGCGTCCTTCGGCTTAGCGTCGTAAGAGAACATTACCGGAATAGTGCATACTACTTGAACACTAACCCCGGAATTATCATACTCAGCAATCCTCTCATCTTCGTCCCAGCAGTTCGAGGCGATCTCCCTAAAGAACTTGTTTCCTTGCATCATACGTGCGAACCCTGCCCTATTGCTGTCCTCGAGATGAATAAAATTTCCGTACCCAAATTTCTCCGTCCAGTGAGGCATATGCCTAGGAATAATATGAGTATGAACGTCTATTTTGAGCATGTCGATGTTGTGATTTCGCTATAAATATACAAGCTAGAAATTGAGGGGGAGTTAATCTTGAGATTGTTTTTTCACGTAGCGTAGTTCAAGCCTATTTACAGGGCTTACTAGCCAGCCGTCGATTGATTTACGGACGAAATGGGTAACCTGATCGTGAAAAAGCGGGATTACAGGGGTTTCAGCGAAAATTATACTATCCATTTTAGAGTAGAGCAACTTTCGGTTTTCAAGCGAGGGTTCGCTCATGGCTAATTCGTAGAGCATTTCGTAAGATTCGTTCTTAAAATGGGTGTAATTCGGACCTCCAGGCGCGAAGTTTCTTTCGAGGAAAAGTCCTAGGAAATTTTCGGCATCTGCGTGGTCGGCAAGCCAAGACTTCTTAAACATCTCAGATTTCGAGGTTGCAACGTTCTCTCTATGTACGGATGGGGGAGCTACATCGATTTGGACCTTAAGACCTATCTGCTCCCACCCGTGCTGAATCGCTGCGCAAATATCCACGTAGTCAGAAGTTGTACTTAGCTCGAGTTCAGGAAAGCCATCGCCATTAGGAAAGCCTGCTTGAATGAGAAGCTCTTTTGCATGCTCAACATCGAACAAAGGGGGAGAATACTCTGAAGCTCCAGGCATAGAAGGAGGCACAAACCTATCAGAAGGAAGCACTGAACTTCTACGCAAGTTTCTTGCAATCCCCTCCCTATCAATTGAAATACTCAATGCCTTCCTCACATTCACATCATTAAGCTCCTCAACCTGAAGAGTATCTCCCACAAGAAGTCCTATATAATCGGTCTTCAAAAACGGAACACGCTCCAGCTTAAGTGATTCATTATGTTTTTCTGCCAAACCGCCATCGACATCCATCAGATCCTCCATATACGCAGGATGTAAACCACTGATGAAATCATATCGACCTTGTATTAACCCAAGATATTCGGACCCCATATCAGGCACAAAATCAATGTGTACAGCGTCTAAATAAGGAAGCGCATCACCTTCCCCGTCTTTCTCCCAATAAAACTCATTTCTATGAAGTACTAAAGCCACATCCTCAACCCACCATGCTAACTTAAATGGACCTGTTCCTGCTGGGTTTGATCTGAAATCATCACCTCTTTGCTCAACTGCTTCTGGAGCAACAACTGATGCATATGGTGTCGTAAGTAACCCTAAAAATGGAGGGAAACTGTACTTCATATTTATTCGCAAAGTGCTATCGTTAATTGCGATGATACCGCCATCTTCAACTGCGTCTAAAATCCATCCCCCAGGCGAAGCAACTTCGGAATCTCGTAATCTTTCGAGGCTATACACGAAGTCTTGAGCTATTACCTCTCTCCCACCTTCCAGCCCAGGAACGTCAGATTGTTGAGCGAACTTCACTCCACGACGTAAATGAAAGGTGACACCTGTAGAATCCCATTCCCAAGATGTCGCAAGGCAGGGAGCGATTTCAAGGTTTGGTTTAAGTTCAACTAACCCATCATATAGTGCATCAGCAACCCACATTAGCTCAAGACTTCGAGCATGCGCGGGGTCAAGAGTGGTGATTCCGGCGCTTTCATTATATCTGAACACTCTCGGATCATCCACAAATTCACCACCACCGCAACTCGCAAAGAGCACACTAGCAAGAAAAATCAAGCTGAGCGGGAAAATATTTAAATTATGCGTTTTCATAAAGCTGTCCGCAAGTTACGTGAGTGTACCTTTGTCCGAGCTATGATTAAGCATCTCTCCCTCATCCTATTTTCCATCCTCTTTTCGGGGATTACTTTAGGACAAACCACAATTTCTGGCCGCGTACGCGACGCACTATCAGGAGAGTATATTTTAGGTGCTAATGTGATTATTGAAGGTGAGCTTACTGGTGTTTCTACTAATCTTTATGGCTTTTACAGCGTCTCTACTTCGAGCAAAGAGTTTACTATAACTATTTCATTTATAGGATATAAACGTCAGTCCGTTGAATTATTTTCTACAGGATCTATAGAGTTAAATATCGAATTAGAACCTACAACAATAGAAATCGGTAGTGGAGCTGAGGTTATAGGGACTCGCACTCAAAATGTTCAGAGTACGGAACTAGGGCGTATCGATATTAGTGTGGAAACTATTAAAAGTATCCCCGCATTGTTTGGAGAAGTTGACGTGCTAAAAGCGATTCAGCTTCTTCCTGGCATACAAAGTGCAGGAGAAGGGAATTCGGGGTTTTACGTTCGAGGCGGAGGTCCCGACCAAAACCTGATCTTGCTCGATAACGCCGTTGTTTACAACGCCTCTCATTTATTTGGTTTTTTCAGCGTTTTTAATGCTGACGCGATAAGTAATGTCGATGTTCACAAGGGGGCGATGCCTGCAAGATATGGAGGTCGAATTTCTTCGGTCCTGGACATCTATTTAAGAGAGGGCAATAGACGTAAGCACAAAGTAAATGGCGGAATCGGACTTATAAGTTCTCGCTTTACTGTGGAAGGTCCGATAGTGGAAGATCAGTCAAGCTTCATTATTTCTGCCCGTCGAACTTACATCGACATCCTAACTCGACCCTTCGTGAAAAACACGACCGCAGCAGGTTCGGGATATTATTTCTACGACCTAAATGCTAAGGTGAATCACCGATTCAACGATAAAGACCAAATATTTTTGAGCGGATACCTCGGTCGAGACGTGTTCAGTTTCAAAAGCTCAGACGCAGGGTTCGAAGCCTCAATCCCATGGGGGAACGCTATAGGCTCGCTTCGTTGGAACCACTTATTTAACGATAAGCTATTCCTTAACATGAACGGCACGTATAGCAATTACGATTTCGAATTCAAGGGCGTACAAGATGATTTCGGGTTCGGGTTTACTAGCGGTATTGAGGACTGGAGTTATAAATCATCACTGAGCTACTACCCTACGCTTCAGCATAAAATAAAGGGCGGTGTAGATTACGTTTTTCACGAATTCATACCGACTGATTTCTTTATGACGAACGGGGATTCGGCATTTGAAATGGGCGAGTCGAGAGTTACTTTCAGTCATGAAACGGCGTTCTATTTAGAGGACGTTTTCGATGTAAACGAGATGATTAGAATTTCGGCGGGGATTCGTTATAGCGATTTCCGACACGTGGGGCCGTTTACGCGCGACACCACCATTTACGAAAAGGGGGAGCTCGTAAAAAGGTACGGGGGTTGGGAGCCTAGACTTAGTATGAGATTTACGACTAGCCCAAGGTCGAGTGTGAAGTTTGGTTTTAGTGAAAACTATCAATATGTACACCTTGCATCTCTCTCAGCTTCAACCGCTCCGACAGATATTTGGGTGCCGAGTAGTGATCTTGTAAAACCTCAGTGGGGAAGGCAGTGGAACGCAGGATACTTTATGGATCTGGGAGCTGAGAGAGCCTGGGAAGCTTCGATTGAAGGCTATTACAAAGAACTTGAAAACCTTGTGGAATACGCTGAAAACACACTTCCTACGGACAATATCGGAACGAATACAGATAACAACCTGGTTTTCGGAGAGGGTTGGTCTTATGGCGTTGAGTTTTTTGTGAAGAAACGCAGAGGGCCCTTAAATGGATGGGTGGGATACACTTGGAGTAAAACTGAAAGGCTGTTTGATGACCTTAACGATGGTGAGGTGTTTCCTGCCAAATTCGACAGGAGACACGACCTCAGCGTAGTTCTTGATTACACATTGAACAAGAAATGGCGATTCGGTGGAGTTTTTGTTTATGCTACTGGCAATTCGATAAGCTTACCTATACAGAGATACATGATAGAAGGTCTAATAACTGATCTTTATGGCGCTCGGAATGGATATAGGATGGCTGATTATCATAGAGCTGATATCAGCGCTACGTTTACCCCTGACAGAAGTAAAAGGAAAAGGTCAAGAAAAAGAGAGCTCTCAGAAAACTCATGGGTTTTCAGCATTTACAACCTATACAACAGAGCTAACCCCTATTTCATATTCTTTGATACTGAGGGGTCTCTTGCAGATGGGTCGTTAGAGGTAAACGCGAAACAAATTTCTCTATTTCCTATACTACCTTCATTTACTTGGAACTTTAAGTTTTGATATAAACCTAAATGAAGTCACTTAGAACACTCAACCCTCTTTTCTGGAAATACCGAAAACGTCTTTTCGGAGGAATTATTTTCATTCTTTTCACTAATGCTTTAGCTGTGTTTGCACCAGCACTTGTAGGTGAAGGGATAAACGTACTGAGAGACGCATATCAGGATTATATGGAGCCTATCGCCCAGGCTTCAAGTAATTCTGAAATTCAGGAAATAATCACTTCACAAAAAGGTATCGAATTACCCGAAATACTTGGTACGATTGCTGACTGGATGGGGCTTGATGCTGTTTGGGATGGAAGAGTTGAGTCTATTACTGATGTGCATAAATTAGTTGTGGCAATTGCGATTTTACAAGCATTGCTTTACATGCTCACATTCCTAGTTAAAGGTGTTTTCCTGTTCTTCACACGCCAAACTATTATTGTCAATTCTCGTCTGATGGAGTTTGATATAAAGGAAAGTATTTATGCTCATTACCAAAAACTAGACGCTTCATTCTATAAAACGCATGATACTGGTGATTTAATGAATAGAATAAGTGAAGACGTGAGTAAAGTGAGGATGTATCTAGGGCCCGCAGTTATGTACTCTCTCAACCTTGCCGCATTAATTGTTATGGTGGTAGGGGTTATGATTTCTATTGACGTGAAACTGACACTTTACGCTCTTCTGCCCCTACCCTTGATGTCGATAGGTATTTATTTTATTTCGTCAAAAATAAACCAACTTAGCGATGCCGTTGCGAGTACCCAGAGCGATCTTACTTCTTTCGCCCAACAACATGTTTCAGGAATTCGTGTCTTGCAGTCATACGCTCGCGAAGCGAAATCAGCAGACCGTTTTGAATCTGAATCTAATGAGTATAAAAGCCATGTTCTCAACCTTGTAAAAGTTGAATCGTTGTTTATGCCTCTCATTATTTTATTAGTCGGCCTAAGTACTGTGCTGACCGTTTATATAGGAGGAGTACAAGTAATAGAAGGGAATCTAGAGCTTGGGCACATCTTCCAATTCATATTCTATGTGAACCTACTTACTTGGCCTTTCGCCTCTGTCGGTTGGGTTACTTCTTTAGTCCAAAAAGCCGAGGCGTCTATGTCTCGCATACTTGACTTCCTTGATACTCAGCCAGAAATAAGGTCTGGCGAAGAAACAATGCCCAATTCTGGAGTAGAAGCTAGTCTCGTGTTTAAGAATGTCTCTTTCACATATCCTGAAACGGGAATAGAAGTCCTAAAAGACATCAATTTCGAGCTCAAACCAGGCACTACACTGGCGATCACTGGACGTACAGGTAGCGGAAAATCTACAATAGTCCAACTCGCAATGAGGATGATGGATCCGAGCTCGGGCAGCATTGAATATCTGGGGAAAGACTTATTGAACTTGGACTTGAGTAAATACCGAGAGAAAACGGGGTATGTACCTCAAGACGTTTTCTTATTTTCTGACTCCATACGTAACAACATCAGCTTCGGGATAGATACTAGAGACAGCACTGAAGAGCTAATTACAAAAATAAAACAAGCGGCATTTGACGCCGGTGTGAGTTCTGATATTGAAGGGTTTGTAAATGGGTACGATTCAATCTTAGGAGAGCGTGGAGTAAACCTTAGTGGAGGCCAAAAACAAAGGATTAGTATCGCGCGAGCTTTAGTTCGCCACCCAGAAATTCTAGTACTTGATGATTGCCTTTCTGCTGTAGACACTATTACTGAGAAACATATTAAGAACAGACTGAAGAAAGGCGAAAACGTAAGAAGTACTTTAATTGTAAGTCACCGAATCAGCACCATAAAAGATGCCGATGTGATTTTGGTCTTAGAGGACGGGGGAATTACAGAAAGGGGAACTCACGATGAGCTAATAAAACATAAGGGTATATACTTTGAGATTCACGA
>DQRJ01000106.1 GCA_015663855.1 Flavobacteriales bacterium
AGATCGCTAACTTGAGTGTTATGAAGACGATGTTTAAGTATTGGCATGTTATACACAAGCCATTCGCTTTGATTATACTATTTATGGGCTAGTATTTTCGGACAATTTTGCCGAACTTCTTTTCTACATTAATGCCGGCATTTTTCAAAAACTTTATCGGCAACTCTCCTCCAGCAAAAATATAAACCAAATCGTTAGTTATCTCCTCAACTTCCTTTTTATTATCAGCTCCTTCAACACTTAACGAAATAACATCCTCATTTATTTCTACCAAATTTGAATTGTAAATCACTCTCAATTTTCTTTCCTCAATGGCTGCTTCTATCAAATCTCTATTGCCCGCCTTAATTCTCGCGAACTTATCTTTTCTATACGAAAGAATCACCTCGTTTTCTTCCATTAATAGCATTGCAGACTCAATAGCAGAATCTCCTCCTCCTACTACTAGGGCTTTTTTCTCCTTAATATTCTCTGGTTCAAGCAATCTGTAAGCTACTTTTTGCGACATTTCACCAGGCACACCCAGCTTTCTTGGTGACCCTCTTCGACCAATAGCAATCACCACGTTTGAGGCGAGATACTCCACCTCCTCGGCGCCATCTTCAACTTCCACGCACACTTTAAACTCGCCAGTTTCTAGTGGCACAATCCTATCTACTTTTGAGTGTTCCGTAACCGAGATATCGTTTTCGGACAGCACTTTAGTCCAAACCTTGAGCAATTCTTCTTTACTCGTATCAAATAACTTGATCTTCCCTACAAGCGGTAAGTCCATAGGATGAGTCATCACGACTTTAGCTCGAGGGAACGTGAATACCGTACCGCCCAAAGAATCCTGTTCCAAAATCTCGAAGCTCAAACCGTGCTCCTTTGCGCTCAAAGCTGCGGCGATTCCAGCTGGCCCAGCTCCCACTATGATTATATCAAGTATCCCCTCTTTATTTAAATTCCCGCTTTTGACAATGTTTTCGACTGCGTACTTTCCTTGTTCAGTGCTATTCTTGATAAGCCCCATTCCTCCAAGCTCACCCGCGATATAGATGCCGGAGATATTAGTCTCGTAGTTTGGTTTAACATGAGGCAAATCCACTCCACGAGTTTCAGTGCCTATCCTGAGACTTATCGCCTCGACCGGACACGAATGAAAGCACGCGCCATGTCCTATGCAACTTGACGCGTTAATTACCGTGGCGACACCATCAACTATACCCAATATATCCTGCTCTGGGCAAGATGTGATACAAGCCCCACTACCTATACATTTAGTAACATCTATGTGAGGGTGCAGTGAAACTGGCTCGAATCGACCTTCTTCTTTCGCAACGACCACCTTGACGGCAAAAGCTTTTGATTTCTTATTCTCTTTCTTTATATAGAACATAACAATCAACCCCCCAATGAGAACCGTAGCTCCGTAAATCAGAACTTCATCAAGTAAAACAGACAAAAATATCATTTCTAGAATATCCATGTGTACCCCATAGTTACGGTAACAGCGACATGTACTATCACCACAAATAGCATAATCAAAGCGAATGGCTTATGTATGACATGCCAATACTTAAACATAGTCTTCATAACACTCAAGTTCGCAATCTTAGAATCTAAGCGCCTCTCCTCTTTAAAAATATCAAGAACTTGTATCTTCTCTTTCCTCGTAGCCGCACTCTCCTTTAAAAATTCTTTTGCGATAGTCAAGCGTTTCTTACTCGATAATTTAGGGTCTAAAAGCTCACGCAACTGATTGCCTGTGAGAACTACCCCATCCTTCAACCCTTCTAACATAGATCTTTGCTTGTTCTTGATTTGTTCTAGACCTAATGCTTGGCCTTGGATGTTGCGTGGGATTTGGACATAAATGAACCTCCCCACCACTCCACTGGCTACTATCGCCACCATAGACCAAAATGCTATACTCACTATTCCCCCAAACTTAAATGAGGTGTGAAATAGAATTAATACAGGCCCAAGTGTACATAGGAAAATATGAAATTCCAGCAAATACTTAATTCTCAAGTGCTTCTCCATAAATCCATGATTCTTCCTCGCAATATAAATAGCGACACCGAAAGCAATCATAAACGTTCCAATAACTCCCAGCCCCTGACCGAACAGCCCTGACGGCTTAAACCAGTCATACTCTGAGTGATAAAATCTCTCTTCTAAAGGCAAACTATAAAACGATCTCCCCTCAACCCAGAGATAGACAGTTACTGCAATGACAATTGCAGACATCGTGGCGATGTATATAAAATGCGTCGTCTTTGTCATTTCATAAATGTACGAACTCCATTAACTTTTATACTATCAAAATCCAGATGCTTAGGATTTATTAAGAAATTAAACTCTCCTGAAACTAGTACCGAGTTAACTTTAAGAGCCAGAGTCGTGCAATCTCAAAGAAACTGGCTTCCAATCTTCTTTGCATAATCCCCCATTACCCGAAGGTTTATTTATCCCATCCATCTGAAAATAGACTTAAATCCAAATCACTGACTGACAAAGCAACTTTGATAAACCGCTCAGCTACCATTAAATCATTTGGCAAACTTGTTTTAAGGTCTAACTCGTGAGCGCAATAATTGAATCTAAAACGTATCTAAAGTTCATCAATCTGTAAGTCGTAGTTGACACCTCGTTCTTTAAGTCCGTTTAGGATATACTCGACGCATTTGTGGTGTTTTCCTAGATACTCCGGGACGATGATGCCTTTTTCGTCGTAGAGACCTTCTGATAGCATTCGAAGTACGGTGGTGGCGGTGTAGCCCGTGGTTCGTGCCATACTGTGGACTTTAGTAGATGGGCAGTACTCGTCGAAAAGGCTGTAGGTATACTTTAGATTTTTTCTGTCTTTGACTCCCTCTACTTCGATACGCATAATCGTAAAATCTACTTCGCCGGGCTTAAGTTCCCATTGCGGGAATAGAAGCTTCGCTGTTAAGTCTATGGGTCGAATGGTAACGCCATTAACTTCGGTGGGTTCCGAGCTAAAAAAGCCGGCTTCCCGCATAATCTCCATTAGCCTGATATGACCTGGATAACGGAGGGTTTTCTCTTTGATGTTAGGAACGTGAGTCATCGTCTTTGCTAAAGATCGAATACCGTCACTATTAAAAGTTTCGAGGGTTCCTACCTTATCGAAATGAAGGAGTTCGGGTTCAGATAAAGCGGGCTTTGTAATAAGCACACTGTTCTCAATATATCGCGCAGGTCTCGTGTACTCTTCGATAACGTCAATGGGTGAGAAAACCGCTTTATACTCGTATGGAAGCTCTCGTACTTTAGGTAGGCCGCCGACGTAGATGAGGATGGATGAGGTTTGGTCTAAAATTGAGTCCACATACCCCGGGAGAATATTGCTCATTCCTGGCGCCACTCCTATGTCCACAATCGCCGTGACATCGTGCTTCACAGCGAGGTCATTAAGCTCCAAAGCATCTTCTGGGAAGAACGAAATGTCCACCACATTCTTGCCCGCCATAATGATGCTCTTGAGGGTCGTGAAGCCCATAAACCCGGGCACAGCACACAAAACCAGATCTGCATCCGCAATCACCTTGAGAAGTTGCGATTCATCGCTCAGGTCAGCTTCAACGGTTTCGATTCGGCTTCCCTGAAATTTATTCAGGTTTTTAGGGCTGAAATCCGCCACTTTTACCTTCATTTTTTCATCTAAGGCCAAATCAAACGCCATAGGCGCACCCACGAGCCCCGCTCCTAGTACTGTTACTTTCATTTTTCAGGCTTTATTATAGAAATTCCTATAGCGTGAGCGTTGATGTCGGATTCGATCATTCGCTGTTGACGGTAATTTCCACTGTGATACATCTCAGCTTGGTTGTCGAAATAATCGCTAAAGACATTTCCAGACTGACCCGTAGGGAGTACGCTCTCAGAGTTTTCGACATCTGCAAAATCAATAGCGATTCGCATAGAAGGTCCGGAAAACACTTTGAAATTTACTTCGTCATTCAAGCGGAACTCATACTTATTTAACGCATCTTTTGCAGCAGGCACCTTAAACGGGCCTACGTTAAAGAAATCCCCGATATACTTAACGTCCCCCATAGCATGCTTATGGGTTAGAGTGTGAAGATCACTGTAAATCCACGCATCGTGGTTATCTCCCAATGCGTCCTGCAGCTCGTCGATTGCGGCAATAAAAGCACGACTTACTATTTCCGATGCTCCATCCGCCTTCTCGGTATTTACATCGTCCCACCATGGCGATTCGGCATTTTCGAGAAGCATAGGGAAAGAGTATTCGCACACGAAAGTCGGGGTAAACGATTTGAATTTCTCGTCACCCATATCGTCTCCCATAGCGAGCTTGAGTGTGTTGTACATCCAACGATAATATATCGTTGGGGCTATTTCGCCTAGTTCGTGAGTTCCACGCCAGTCTTTGATAAGATCGAATGACGATTTATAAATACCGTCGAACTTAGAAGGGTCAAGATCTTCACTGTCGTTATTAAGAATGTACTCGACAAGCATCTTAGAATTTTTATCGTAAACCGGAGAGTAGTTGTCTAGCTGCAAAGCGTGCACATCATCTATCGTCCAATCACTTTTATCCGTGCTTAAAGCGGCCTGAATAGACGAGGCTCTCGTATTCCCACTGTAATAATATCCAGGATAGTGAACCCCTTCAACATCTTCGGGCGAATTATTCGCAGAAAACACAAACCCCCTCTCAGGATTTACAATCTGAGGGTTTTTACTAAAATCATACCAACCCTGAACATCGTTTGAAGCTTTCGTTCCGTCAATAAATGATTTACAATCGACAGAATCTCCACGAATAGGCAGCTTCGCAGAAGCCCACCATGCAATATTTCCCTCGCTGTCTCCATACATGATATTAAGTCCTGGAGCGTGAATTAAAGATGCCGACTTTTTCGCATCTACGATATCGTGAGCTCTGGAAAACCCGTAGAAAGCTTCGTTTAGAAGGTTTTTCGGATACTTCGTATAAGCCCACCACATAGAAATATCGTCCATGATAATAGGTCCATGATGCGTCTTTTTAATCGGAATTACGATGTCGGAAGAGTCCCTAACGACAATGGTTTGGTATGAAATGTCAAGATCCAACCACTTCCCATCGTAGAAATACTTATCGCCCTCAATCTGCTCTTTGTACATATCGATATCATCATTAACGAACATCGTAATTCCCCAAGAATGGGTCAAAGTGTGGCCTATCGGAGGGAAGGGCATCCCTGCTAAATGATTCCCATAATACTCCAATTCAGGCGTCACTACATGAGCTTCATACCAAACCGATGGGGACGAAAATACCATATGCGCGTCATTAGCAAAAACCACTCTCCCCGATTTCGTTTTCTCACCACTTATAACCCAAGAATTCGAACCAATAAACTGCGGGACTGGCAGTCTTTCATCCAATTCCATCACCATATCCGAAATCGACACCGCATCACCTCCACTAACAGGAATCTTCGTGTTATTCGACAACGTCACAGCGATATCAGCCATGTAAGTCGAATCGAAGTTACTCTGGATCCAATCGATAATGGGTTCGTTTTTAAAAGCCATAGCGAAGCTATATCCCATAAATCCCGCTGTTTTATATAGATCTTCGACATCAAATTTCGCGGGCTCACTCCCTAACAATGTGTACTCAATCGGAAAGTCTCCCTCATCAATAAATGAATTCACACCATTTAAATAAGCCACCGCTGCCTCAATCACCTCCTCAGGACCATTTTCCTCAAACTCCTTCGCACACTTCTCCGCCGACTCCTTCATCCCTAAAGTCCTTAGATACTTATCATTTTCAATCATATCTACACCAAACAATTCAGACAGCTCCCCTCCTCCTGCTCTTCGAATCAAGTCCATTTGCCAAAGCCTCTCCGATGCATGAACATATCCTAAAGCGAACATCGCATCGGACTCGTTTGCCGCATATATATGAGGAACCGCCATATCGTCGAACACGATCCTCACCTCTTCCGTAACATCATTTGACGTTATTGTAAATTCATAATTAGTCTCCGAATTAATAACGAAAACATAACCAGCAATAAAGACAAACACTATCACTACAATTACGATACCCAATAATTTTCTCATTCTCGAAATTTACAATAGATTATCTTTGTTGAACCCTATTGAGTCTTAAGTTTACATCAACAATTGTGATGTCGTAAGATGAAAAGTTACACACTTATATATCTTGTGTTTTAACGATATTATGCTCCTCTCCCCCTTCTACTTAAAAGCTCGATGACAACGGCAGACTATTAATAGAAAAATTAACTTCCTCAACATTTTTCAAACATGAGAACATACTTGAAGAAATATATATTACTATTTGGGTGATTTTTGATTGCCAAATTAATTCACATCAACACTAACACCCCACTCCGAAGGCGCCGAGGATGAGTAGTATGTCCGCTACTGTAACGAAACCATCCCCATTGATATCGGCAGTGCAAGACGTGTTGCATCCAAACTCACTTAATACGAGCAGCAAGTCCTGCACGGTCGTTACACCATCACCATTAAGGTCAGTAACACAACCACTCACAACGGGAGTTCCGGAAATGAGTTGGTAGCTAAGTGTGGTTTGGGGTGCCCCTCCAGCATCATCAGTGGTGGTTCCATATGTTAAAATAGGCTCTAACGTCTCCTCATGGAACCAATAATAATAATCGTCATTCACGTTAACCGTCATTAAGGGGGTTCCGAATATCCAGACCAAAATCTGGAACGACTCCGTTACATGGACCCTCACCACATCCTCGAATACTTCAGGATCGCCCCCGAAAGTAAGTGGCGGAAGAATGACCGTTCCAAAAGCATCCGGAGTACCCAAATAATTCCCGTTTACAATCGTAGTCGAATCCTCACCGGCATTCAATCCGGTAAGCACACCAGTATACCCCATCGTGCTCCATGAAATCCCGGGCGTAATAGGAAAAACTTCCTTCACGACGGGAGTAGTGTAAATAATAGCCTGTGCGCCAGCTAACCCTAATATCGCCTTATAATCGGTCCCATTCTCCCAGTATGCGTATCCGGCCAGCTGGGTGGAGGCTTGTGCTACCGTAGCTGTCGGGTAAATCGCGGATTGCGCTGTGGCAGTTGGATCTACATATGAATGCTCGTATATCGCAGTTGATATTAGGTTTGAAAAATCCCAAACCACATCTATCACCCCAGTACTACCCCCTGAAGGATCGAACCCGAATGTATTAGCATCAGAAATTTGAATAACATCCCCTATCTGAGGGATTTGGTTTGTAGCAGTGATAACAGGATACTGTGCTAATGCAGTAATAGATGCGATTGCAAATGAAACCACCATTAACAACTTCAGGACTTGATTTTTCATGTCTAACTTATTCATTCAGTATTAGTAAGGTACATAATAAACATACAATTGCAAAACGTCACTAGAGCCATTATAGTCAACTCAACTCGTGAGAGTTGCTCAAATTATTTATTTATAATCTTGTGAAAAATGAAATCAATACTATTGACCTATCTTGTAATGCCTATTAATTAAATCACCATCACCTAGACAAAACCTATACATATGCATAATTATACTCTTCTCCTCGTTTGGCTAACCTTAATGCTCACTCCTAAGCTAGGATATGCTCAGCACGAACAAATAGTTGATAGCCTTGCAAACTCCGTAGAGACTGAAGTTATCGAACTCCGCCACTGGTTTCACCAAAATGCTGAGCTCTCAAATCGAGAATTCAAAACCGCGGCAAGAATTGCTGAGGAACTTGAGAAAATCGGCCTCACCCCTCAAACTGGAATAGCACACACAGGTGTGGTCGCCGTTCTTATAGGAGGAAAACCAGGACCCGTAGTGGCACTTCGCGCCGACATAGATGGACTTCCTGTCAACGAGCGATGTAACATACCTTGGGCTTCAAAAATGATGGGGACGTACAATGGCCAAAACGTTCCGGTTATGCACGCCTGCGGACACGACACACATATCGCAATTCTATTAGGGGTGGCAAAAATAATGACCGAAATTCGTGATGAAATACCAGGAACTATTAAGTTCATCTTCCAGCCAGCGGAAGAGGGTTCACCCATGGGAGAAGAAGGAGGTGCTGAACTCATGGTAAAGGAAGGTGTTCTCAAAAACCCCAATGTTGATGCCATCTTCGGGCTTCACATAAGTTCGGGGAATCCTGTAGGGAAAATTTCCACACGCTCAGGTGCTATCATGGCATCAGCTGACTCATTTAGAATAGACATTTCTGGCAGCCAAACACATGGTTCAACACCTTGGACGGGAATTGACCCCATCATAACAGCGGCACAAATGATAAATTCCATGCAGACCATTGTTAGTAGAAATATGGAACTCACAAAAGCCGCTACAGTCATTACGATTGGAAGTATTCACGGAGGCGTGAGGAGTAATATCATCCCCGAAAAGCTTTATATGTTAGGGACACTCCGTTCTCTTGACAAAGACATGCGAGAACTAGCAATGAAGCGCCTTGGGGAAATCGTGGAAGCGATTGCTGCTGCTAATGGAGCTACTGCTACCCTAGAATTCGATGTCTCCTACCCTATCACATATAACGACCCCGAACTCTTCGAACAAATGCTTCCTACATTTGAAAAAACCGCTGGTTCTGATAACGTAATAATAGGACCGGCTATAACTGGTGCGGAAGACTTCTCATTCTTCCAAGAACAAGTTCCTGGACTCTACTTCTTCTTAGGAGGTGTCGCGGCTGGAACTCAAATATCTGAATCAGCACCTCACCACACACCATACTTCTTCGTTGATGACTCAGGAATGCTACTGGGAATAAAGACTATGTCTAACCTCACATTGGATTATATGAAAACCTCTGGGAAATAATATTTAGAGCCTATATATATTTGACCAATAGCAACAATTACCATTCTGAGATTTTTAATAATACAATTTCTCAGAGGTCAAGCAATGGAGGGTTAACTATACTACTGACACATAATCCTTCCCTACCTCACTCAGATACAATGACCTTTTCTACTAACCCACCGGAATAGATGTAGAAGAGTGTAGTGTTTTTCGTGGAGGGATCTACTGTTCGGCCTAGAACATCAACCACCTTGATAAGTTCGCCTCTAGAATTGTTAGACGGTATGGGATCGACGGCAAGGGGCTCAGAACAAAGCTCGGAGAAGAAGAGCCATGCTTCGAGACTTGAATTGATGTCCATGTTACCGAAAGAGCCTGGCCAGTCATGCCCTCCCCCATTCACTGTGTAAAGCCAAACTTCAGCACAGGCGTCTTCTAATCCGTACTTGTCAAATGACACATCGCTACCGTCATTGGGTGCTATGTCGGGGAAGGTGCCTGATGACAGAAGCTCAATTCCATAGAGTTCCGTGAAGAAATCTATGGTGGCGGGGATACTTGGGTAAGCTCCCCAATCATCAAGGTTCTGTGGATCACCATCGAAATAGGTGACATTATCTTCTGTGCCGTGTACTTCAAGGATACCCACTGAATGAGATGGTGAACATTCATCCATAATATCCTGCATTATCATGCCGGCTATCGGAGCTACTCCTGCAAATGTTTCTGAGGCTTCACATGCAAGGAGGTAGCAGAGATCGCCACCGTTTGACATACCAGTACAAAAAACATTATCTGGGTTGATTGAATTTGTCTCAACGAATAGATCAGTAAGCTCCTCTAGGAATGCGACATCATCGACAGTTTCATTGTTTTGGAATTCATATCCAACATTAAAAAATGTGTAGCCATATGAGTCCTCTATGCCTTGAGGGTAGCAAACGGCGAATCCGTACTCGTCAGCTATGCTGTTGAATTCAGAATAATTCATAATCCCTTCCGCAGACCCTGAGTATCCATGACAAACAAAAACTAGGGGACAGTTTTCCGGAGCGTCTAGGGGGTGGTAGTAAATGTATTCTCTATTATAATTTTCACCTAACAGCTCTCCGTATTCTACAACCATAATGTTTGCCGAGAGTGAGTTATTGCTAGCATTATCATCACTTACCTCGTTAATATTGGATACAACGACCTCAATATTAAAATTTCCAACTGAAGTAGGCGTAAAATTATCTTGATGAGTGAATGTAAAAGATTCGCCTGTATAAAGGATAATAGAAAATGTTTGGGCATATTCTTGGGTATCGTAAATCCAAGTCACATCAAGGCTTTCTATTAAATCTGCTCCTACATTCGTGATAGTACCTTCAACTGATAAAATGCTATTCATAGCAGCATTAGAGGGCATAGAAAGTGAAGTTAATTCCGCGTCTAAACCTTGGGGCTCGTAGACTTGGACATCGTCAATTCCCCAACCGAACATCCACCCTCCATTGTCGTTATAGCGGAATGCGATTAATACGTTAGGATTTCCAGAAAGTGAGCTCAAATTAATAGACACATTCTCCCAAACCGTGTAGTCAGAATTCCCATTGCCCTCAACACTTTCAAGCACACTCCACGTCGCTCCATCGTCTAGTGAAAACTCAATTGTAGCACTCTCTGTATCTCCTTGATAAGATTCTCCAGAATAATAGCTGGCAAATGACATGATAAGACCGCCTATGCCATCAAGATTGAGAGCCGGAAGGATAAGAAAATCCTCACTTTTATTGCAGTCACACTCATCATCATTTGTTGCGATAAAATTTCCGTGTGGCTCGATATCCCACCAATCACTTTGCAATCCAGTATTTTCTCCGTTCAGCCATCCGCCATCACTTGAAAGAGTCTGCTGGCTCCATCCGTCAGGCAGATTAAGATCGTCGAAAGTTTCATCAACAAGTATGTTTTGGGCTACAAGAGATGAGCTAGAAATAAAAAGGGCGATTAAAATCAATCTAAGTTTATTGAAAATCATGATTCTATTGAATGACTAAATTAATGAAGTCGTTTCCGAGTTGGAGGAAATAAGTGCCTGACGAAAGTTCTGATATATCTATATCTTCTGTAGAGCTTACTTGTTGTTTAATAAGTTGTTCTCCTAAAATGGATTGTATCGTCAGTAGTCCACCTTTATCAGATTCAATCGTTACAGATTGCGTAGCGGGGTTAGGATATACACTTATCCTAGATTCATTTTGAATTTCTTCGCCTACAGACACAGTGCAGGAAGGATTGCCCACACCTGATAAGGATAGCGATAGGGCATAATCATATAATTCATCCACGACATATAGATTTTCACCTTCAGCATTGCTAAGAACCACTATTCCGATTTCATTTTCAGGGTTTATATATAAATCCGTGGATGCTCCACTCTCACCACCATTGTGTCCCCACATATTTAAAACCCCTCCTCCTGAAAGGTATATTTCTTCAGTGTACCAGTTTAAGCCCTGTGTATTATCAATAAATGGGATTTGAGGGTAAAGCATCTCGCTTATTGAAGATTCTTCTAAGAGCTGATTATTATTGAATGAGCCGTTTTGCAGATATGCTATCATGAAGTTAGCCAAATCAAGAACGCTAGACCTTAGAAGTCCATTTGGGTAATCTGCGAAGCCATAATGCGTATAGGGAGTGTACTGTCCCCCTTGGAAATTATATGGGCGAGCTACGTTGAGCGTATCGAAATCAGATAAATACCAAGAAGTATTGTCCATACATAGCACATCAAAAACATTAGTGTTGCTATACTCACTAAAAAGTTCCTGTGATACAACTTCAACGATATATCCCGCTAATGCTGTAGCCATATTGGAGTAATCAAAACTTGTCCCTGGAGTGCTGTTATTGAAATTAGCTTGAGCGTTATAATCTGCTCCTGACGTAGAAAAGTACATCTCCATACAATCAGACAGTGAAATTATTGGATCACCTACACTATAATATCCGTCCATAGCTGTTCCATTATCTCTAATCGAAGACGTGTGAGTCATCAACATCCTAGGCGAGATGATTTCATTAGGAAAATTGGGATTATTAACGTTGTACGGCAGATAGGTATTTATGTCCTCATCCAAATCTATTAAGCCATTCTCATGAAGTTGCATTAATGTCGTGCCCGTAAATAATTTAGAAACAGAAGCCATTAAAAAAGCCGTGTTATCGGATACCGGAATGTTATTTTCAATGTCCGCCATTCCGTATGACTCCACCCAAACTATTTCCCCTCCTTTCACAACTATAGTAGACATCCCTGGGATATTTTCATAACCCATCTCATCAAGTATAAATGCATCAAGTTCTGAGCTAGGATTAGGATTCTGAGCAAGTAGCACAGTTGGCATAAAAAGGAGCAGGAAACCGAGGTTAGCAACGAATCTCATGATTTAGTTTTTCTTAAGTTTAAAGGCCAAATATAGCGAGTCGGGAATAAAAATGGATACTGTACGGGCTGAACCGCAGTGCAACAAAAAAACTCGGCGGAAAGGGCAATTGACTAGAGGCTTACTTACATCTCAATAGAATCCATTAACGAATCCTTATCATTGAGCAACTCTTCCATTGAAATAAATGTTTCTGTCCTACGAATTCCCTCTATAGAATGAACGTTTTTGAGCACATCTCTAGCTGCCGAGGAGTCAATTGCTCTCACTTTACAGAATACACTAAACTGACCTGTCGTAAAATCGATAACTGTAATTTGTGGTATCAGTCTTAAAGATTCAACGACCATATCAAAACTTTTCGCTTTATCTAAAAAAACACCTAAATAAGATGTGAATGAAAGGCCTAATTTATTGTAATCAATATTTATGGTGAAGTTTTTTATGACTCCTAAATCTTCAAGTTTTTTTACTCTTACATGAATAGTACTGGGTGACACTAGAATTTTTGAAGCTAAGTCGGTGTAAGAAATTTTAGCGTTTGAAGACAAAAGCTTTAGAATTTCTAGATCAACTTTATCTATTTCATTTTTCATAGTACTACCACAATTAGGGATTTATTATTACGAAATAAACAACTAATTGCCTCTAAACCACTAAAACTTTTAATAAATAAGAGAATTATCAAATAAAACACCGCTTTCTTGAGTAATCATTCTATTTTCATAAAGCCATAATTATATTAATTTCTGGAAAGTTTCAAGAGACTTTCCTTGAGTATAATCATAACCTGTTTTTAATAGACTATACTCTATAGCACTTAATACAGCAATAATATCACAGGTGTTTACTGACCCCATATGACCTACTCTAAAATAAGTAGTTTTAATATCAGCGAGTAAACCACCTGCTATAATAACACCATAATCAGATACATGTTTTAAAAATTGATTCCCATCAACATTCTCAGGGTAATAGACCGCACTTAGGGTGTTTGACGCTACTTTTTCGGATACAGGAATGATTTTCAAACCTATAGATTCAATCGATTTACGAAAAGCGTGAGCGTATTTATTGTGTTTGTGTACCCTCGCATCTACCCCTTCATCAAGAATGATTTTTAAACTCACCTCTAAGGCTCTTATTAAATTAACCGCCGGTGTACCAAAATATGAGGGTTTCTTATTTTCATATGCTTCCATTATAGGTAGCCAGTTTTTCCAATCTGAATAATAACTCTGTACTGGCGTTTTTCTGTTTGACCATGTTTCAATGGCTTTCTTTGACGCTACTAATAGAGCTAAACCTGGAGGTACTCCAATAGCTTTTTGAGTCCCTGTAAATACAATATCTAATCCCCAATCCTCCTGCTCTATCACTTCACCAGCTACTGAACAAACGCCATCTAAAACACTTAAAACATTATATTTTTTTGCTAGTTCAGCAATGGGTTGCGGATCTACAATAACTCCTGTAGAGGTGTCTACATGTGTCATTGTGACTAGTTTGTAATCTTTTCTTTTTAATTCAGCTTCAATCTCTAATAACGAAACACAACTACCTAATGACGACTTCATGAAGGTTACATTTGCTCCGTAGCAGTTTAAAATATCTTTGAATCGTTCACCGAAATATCCAGTAGATATAACCAAAGCATTATCTCCTTTCTCTATAAGGTTCGCTATCGCAACATCCATCGCTAAAGTGCCACTTCCAGATAATATAAAAGGCTGTCCGTTTGGAGCTTTCCATATTTCTTTCATAAAACCTAAACAATTACTAAAGGTTTCTATAAAATTAGGTGCTACATGACTTGTCGTCACTTCTCCCATGGCTCTTAATACAGAGGGTTCAAACTCTATGGGTCCGGGAATCATTAATAGTTTTCTACTCTTCATTCGCTTATGTTTAATTTAACTGACAACAAATATCTCCCATCATCATAGATACAAAAAACAATAAACTTACAACTAATTATTCTTTATACACCTATTAAATCTCCTGCTCCTTTTGTAGGCAAACTTGTACTCCCCATAAGATAAACATCAACAGAACGTGCAACTTCTCTACCTTCAGAAATTGCCCAAACGATAAGGGATTGTCCTTTGCGCATGTCGCCAGCTGTAAAGATCTTAGGGTTGCTGGTCTGATGGTTAGTGTCAGACTTATAATTGCTACTTTTATCTAGCTCTAGATTTAACTCGTTACTTAAAGTGTCTTCTGGCCCCGTGAAGCCTAGAGCTAATAGTGCTAATTCGCAGTCCCAGCTTTTTTCAGTATTTGGTTTTTCAACCAATTGAGGGGTTTCCCCATATTTTATCAGCCATTCTACCTCTACTGTTTTTAAAGCAATAAGCGCTCCTTGTTCGTTCGTGACAAACTCTTTTGTATTCATTAACCAGTTCCTATCACATCCTTCTTCGTGAGATGAACTTGTTGTTAATTGTATGGGCCAAAAAGGCCAGGGTGTTTTTTCACTTCTACCAACAGGTGGCTTAGGCATAATCTCAAAACTAGTGACCGATTTTGCTCCCTGTCGATTACATGTTCCAATACAATCTGAACCGGTATCTCCTCCACCAATAACAATTACATTTTTGCCTTTTGCATTAATCACCTCACCATTTATTTTCTTACCAAACAATTGTCTAGTTTGTTGGGTTAAAAAATCCATTGCCTGAACAACACCTTGGCTGCTAATGCCAGCAACAGGAAGACTTCTACTAACCGTTGCTCCACCACACAATACTATAGCATCATAATTATCAAGTTCAGAAACATCATAATTAACACCTACATTGGTGTTGGTTTTAAAAAATATTCCTTCCTCTTCTAAAATAGACACTCTTCTATCTATGATTCCTTTTTCTAATTTAAAACTAGGTATCCCATAGCGTAACAAACCACCAATAGCATCATCTCGTTCTAAAACAGTAACAGTATGGCCTGCCCTATTTAACTGTTGCGCCGCGGCTAAACCTGCAGGCCCAGAACCTACAACTACAATTGTTTTTCCAGTGCGTGTTTTTGGGGGACTTGCAACTATCCAACCTTCTTTAAAACCTCTTTCTACAATAGATTTTTCGATATTCTCTATAGATACAGGTTGATCTATAATTCCTAAAACACAAGATTTCTCACATGGCGCTGGGCACAGTCTTCCAGTAAATTCTGGGAAATTATTCGTGGAATGTAAAATCCGAAGAGCTTTTTGCCATTCCCCTTTATATACAAGTTCATTAAACTCTGGAATTAAATTTCCAAGTGGGCAACCGCTATGACAAAATGGAATACCACAATCCATGCATCGAGAGCTCTGATTTTGCAACCTCTCTTCATCCAGAGAAATTGTGAATTCCTTGTGACTTTTTACACGTGTGTCTACCGGCTCATTGCATTCAATCTGCCTCTTAATCACTTTAAAACTTAATCTTTGTGCCATAACTACGGATGTTCTATCAATTCATTTTCTTCTTTTAATTTCTCCAACGCTTTTTTATACTCTGTTGGAAAGACTTTTACGAAATTTTCTATTTCATTTTCCCAATCCATAAGGAGCTTTGTTGCTAGTGAACTCCCTGTATGTTTATGGTGATTTTCTATCAAACTCTTTAATTCTTCAGAATCACTCGCTGATAAACTATATAAATCCACCATTTCCAGATTACATAAAGCCTCTGCGAATATTTTTCTTTTATCGTAGACATATGCAATTCCTCCACTCATTCCAGCTGCAAAATTTCTTCCTGTTTTACCTAAGACAATTACTTTACCACCCGTCATATATTCACATCCGTGATCACCTAAACCCTCAACCACAGCTACAACTCCTGAATTACGAACAGCAAAACGCTCGCCCGCTATTCCGTTTATATAAGCTTCTCCTGAAACAGCTCCATAAAAACAGACATTCCCAGTAATAACATTTTCTTCAGCTATGAAATCTGCATTCTTCGGTTTTTTAATGATGATTTTACCACCCGAGAGACCCTTCCCTAAATAGTCGTTAGTCTCACCTTCTACAGTCATCGTAATTCCTTTGGCAGTAAACGCCCCAAAACTTTGACCTGCTGAACCTTTAAAATTTAAACGCAGGGTATCTTCTGCCAAACCAGTTTCACCATATATTTTTGAAACCTCATTAGATATCATCGCACCTACGGTTCTGTTTGTATTATTAATAGGATAATGTAATTCGGTTTCTACTTGATGCTCTATCGCTGCTTTAGCATCTCGACAAATTGTGACATCTAAAACATTGTCTAAATTATGTTCTTGTTTTTCGACATTGCGTAGCGCTTTGCTCCCTTCTATTTTAGGACTGTATAATATTGCAGATAAATCAATCCCCCTTGCTTTGTATTTATCAATTGCCTTATTGGCGTTGATTTTATCTACTTGCCCTACCATTTCATTCACAGTTCTATACCCTAGCTGAGCCATAATTTGTCTCAATTCTTCTGCCACGAAGTACATGAAATTAATAACGTGCTCTGGGGTCCCTTTAAAGTTTTTACGCAATTCAGGGTCTTGTGTCGCTATACCAACAGGACAGGTATTAAGATGACAAGCCCTCATCATAATACATCCTGAAGCGACTAGAGGAGCTGTAGCAAAACCGAACTCTTCAGCTCCCAGAAGGGCCGCTACAGCGACATCTCTACCGGTCTTTAATTGACCATCGCATTCTAAAACTACACGACCTCTTAAATTGTTTAATATTAGCGTTTGCTGAGCTTCTGCAAGACCTAACTCCCATGGTAAACCTGTATGTTTAAGAGATGTCAAGGGAGCTGCGCCGGTTCCGCCATCGGATCCTGAAATTAAAATGACATCTGCCTTTGCCTTAGTAACACCTGCCGCAATCGTACCTACCCCAATTTTCGAAACTAACTTTACATTAATTCGAGCTTCTCTATTAGCGTTTTTCAAATCATAAATTAACTGTGCTAAATCCTCGATGGAATAGATGTCGTGGTGAGGCGGTGGCGATATTAAACCTACATAAGGTGTCGAATTGCGAACTTTCGCAATCCAAGGAAATACTTTTTCACCCGGTAAGTGCCCCCCTTCACCAGGCTTTGCTCCTTGAGCCATTTTAATCTGTATTTCTACAGCATTTGTTAAGTAATTACTCGTGACTCCAAAACGACCAGATGCAACTTGCTTGATGGCACTGTTTTTAAAATCTCCATTAGATGATCTTTTATAACGATCTGGATTTTCGCCTCCTTCTCCAGAGTTGCTTTTCCCACCAATTCTATTCATGGCTATTGCCAAATTTTCATGTGCTTCTTGGCTTATAGAACCATATGACATTGCTCCCGTTTTAAAACGCTTTACAATTTCTGTCCAGGGCTCTACTTCTTCAATAGAAATGGGATTTAAATTATTAAATTCAAACAAGCCCCTTATTGTCATTAAGTTCTCATTTTGCTTATTTATTTCGTCAGCATATACCTGGTAGCTTTGTTTGTTTTTAGTTCTTACAGCTTGTTGTAATTTAGATACTGTTGTAGGGTTAAATAGGTGTTTTTCTCCATTTCTTCTCCATCGATAATCACCACCTATTGGAAGTGTTAAATCATTGCTGTCAACTGGTTTAATAAAGGCTGTTTCATGTCTTTTTCTAATATCTTTTTCTAGAGCAAACAGACCGATCCCTCCTATTCTAGAGGGCGTATAGGGGAAGTACTTCTCTGTAAATGTCGTCTTCAACCCTAGTATTTCAAAGATTTGTGAAGCTCTATAAGAATGTAAAGTAGAGATCCCTATTTTATTCATAATCTTTAAAATCCCAGTCCCAATAGCTTTGTTATAGTTTTTAACGGCATGACCTTCATCAAGAATATTAACAAGATTATTTTTTACTTGACTTTTAATTATTTCATTGACCAAATACGGATTAACAGCACTCGCTCCATAACCAAAAAGAGTAGCAAAATGATGTGGCTCCCTTGCTTCTGCCGTTTCTATTACAATTCCAAATTTTGACCTGACCCCTCTTTTGTTTAGTGTATGATGGAGATATGAACATGCTAATAGAGCCGGTATTGGTGCAACTTTCTCACTCACTCCCCTATCAGAAAGAATCACAATATTTACTCCATTCTTTACAGCAACTTCTGCCTTAGAAAGCATTGCCTCTAGAGCAACTTCCAATCCATTAACCCCTTTTTCCATCTCATACAATATTGAGATTGAAATAGATTTGAAGTTGGGATGATCTATGTTTTTTATTTTATTTAAATCACCATTTGAAATCACGGGGTTTTGAATGCGGAGTTTTTCAGCTTGTTCCGGAATAACGTCAAACAGATTTATATCACTACCTATTGCCAAGCTAATATCGGTTATGATTTCTTCTCGAATCCCATCTAATGGAGGGTTGGTAACTTGTGCAAAGAGTTGTTTGAAATAGTTATAAAGTAATTGCGGCTTATCTGACAAAACTGCTAGAGGGATATCACTTCCCATTGAACCGATTGCTTCTTTTGCATCTGTAACCATGGGTGAGATAATCGTTGATATATCTTCTCTTGTGTAACCAAATAGGCGTAGTCTAGTGTTATAATCGACAGTCTCAATTGGCACTTGACAACTTGTATTCGGCACGTCGACCAAGGGTAGCGTGTGATGTTTTACCCATTCCATATATGGGTGCTTTGACACTACTTTAGTTTTTATTTCTTGGTCTTCAATAATTCGTCCGCCATTCATGTCAACTAAGAACATCTTTCCTGGCTCAAGCCTGCCGTGTTTTACTACGTTTTCTGGAGCTACATCGATTACTCCAATTTCAGATGCCATTATTACAAACCCATCCTTCGTGACTGTATATCTAGAAGGACGTAGACCATTTCTATCTAAAAGAGCTCCTATGTAATTCCCATCAGTAAACGGCACAGAGGCTGGACCATCCCAGGGCTCCATAATACATGAATTGTATTCATAAAAGGCTCTCTTTTCAGGAGACATTGTCGTGTCTTTCTCCCATGCCTCTGGAACCATCATCATCATAACCTCTGGCAAAGATCGTCCGGTCATAAGTAGTAACTCTACAACCATGTCCATTGAAGATGAGTCTGATTTTCCGTCTAATACAATTGGAAAGAGTTTTTTAATGTCTTCGCCAAACAATTCACTTTGCATCAATTCCTCTCGCGCTCGCATTCTATTCACATTAGCACGGAGTGTGTTAATCTCACCATTATGGCACATGTACCTGAAGGGTTGTGCCAGGTCCCATGATGGAAAAGTATTTGTAGAAAAGCGTTGATGAACCAAGGCCAGTCTCGTTACAACATCTGAGGCTTTCAAATCGATGTAGTATCTGCCTATGTCTTCAGGAATCAATAACCCTTTATAAATAACCGTGGTTGTGGACAAACTTGATACATAGAAGAAATTTCTTTCCACCAGCTTTGATTCTCCTACCAAGTGCTCTGTTGTTTTCCTTGCTGCAAATAATTTTGCCGTGAATTGAAAATCATTCAATCCTTTTTCACCTTTCGCTACAAATATTTGACGAATTCTAGGTTCTGTTTTTGCTGCGATACTCCCTAAACTTGAGGAGTCTGTAGGGACATCTCTCCAACCTAATATTTGTAATTCTTGTTGTTGGAGTTGCTGTTCAAACATGTCAGCGCACAACTTAGACTGATTTAAATTTTTTGGTAAAAAAATCATCCCTACAGCATATTCCTTCGGTTCTGGGAGATTAAACTCACAAACTCGTTTGAAAAAATCGTGAGGAATATCCATTAAAATACCCGCACCATCACCCGTTTTTCCATCTGAACTAACAGCTCCTCTATGCTCTAGCTTAACAAGAATTTCTAAAGCATTATGAATAATCTCATTTGATTTATTCCCATGTAGGTTGCAGATAAATCCAGCCCCACAATTATCTCTTTCAAATTCACTAGAGTATAACCCTTGATCTCTCATTCGTTTAGCTTTATGGATTTATTAACTAGTCTGTTGTGTAATTCAAAATGTAAAAACTAGTGTTCGTTTAGTCTGAAATCTGAATAAGCATTCATACCATGTTCGTGGAGGTCTAATCCTTCTAACTCTTCTTTTTCGCTCACGCGAATACCCATTGTTTTCTTTAGGGTAAAGAAGATGATAAAAGAAGAACTGATGCATATAGCAGCATAAGAAGCAACACCTATAAGTTGCGATGAGAATTGTGACCATCCCGCTAGATTGCCAAAGATGCCTACAGCTAGAGTTCCCCAAACACCACAAATCAGATGTACCGCAATTGCTCCCACAGGGTCGTCTAATTTGAGCCTGTCGATAAAAGCAACGCCAAGCACAATAATTACACCTGCAATACCCCCAATCATTATAGCTTCTGAAGGACTCATCAAATCTGCACCCGCTGTAATACTTACCAATCCCCCTAAAATACCATTTAGAAACATGGTTAAATCGTAATTTTTATAAAGAATTGTAGAAAATATAAATGAAGCTACTCCACCTGCTGACGCAGCTAAACATGTAGTTACAAGTGTTAATGAAGTTAGTTCTGGATCTGCGGAAAGTACAGAGCCGCCATTAAACCCAAACCATCCTAACCATAATATTAATACGCCAGCAGTAGCCAATGGGATGTTGTGACCAAGTATAACCAACGTATTGCCATCCTTATCAAATTTCCCAGTACGCGCTCCTAACAATGATATACCCACAAGTGCTGCCCAACCACCTACAGAGTGAACTAATGTTGATCCTGCAAAATCATAAAAGCCTAGATCATCTAGAAAACCACCACCCCATTTCCACGATCCAGCTATTGGATATATGACGGAAATGTAAATAACGACGAATATCATAAACGGCCCCAGTTTTATTCGTTCTGCTACCGCTCCAGAAACAATGGTTGCTGCTGTCGCAGCAAACATACCCTGAAATAAGAAATCTGTCCAATACGTATATCCTGTATTATAAGCTAGATCTAAGGTGTTATCAGCGCTCAATGGGGCATCTAGCCCGAATCCAGCAAATCCTATAAAACCATTAAAATTTCCGGGATACATTAGATTGAATCCGACAAGACAATATAGAAGAAGGCCTACAGTAATTATAAAGATATTCTTGAAGAGAATATTAATGGTGTTTTTTTGTCTGGTTAAGCCAATCTCAAGTAAAGAGAAGCCCAGGTGCATGAAAAATACTAATGCAGTACATATCATCATCCAAATGTTGTTCTCAACTAAGTTATTCATGTGTGTTATTTTGGATGATTAGTTAAGTGTGTTTTGTCCACTCTCGCCTGTTCTAATTCTATAACTTTCGTTGATATCAGAAACAAAAATTTTCCCGTCTCCAATCTCTCCTGTAGCTGCCGATTTTAGAATCGTTTGTATAGTAATCTCTTCAAAGTCATCGTTTACAACAATTGATATGTGTCTACGTTGAATATCTCCTGTACTATAAGACACACCCCTATATACTTGACCTGTTTTCTCATTGCCAAGTCCTGTAACATCCCAATAGGAAAAGAAATTGACGCCTACCTGATGTAGTGCCTCTTTTACAGCATGAAATTTCGACTTTCGAATAATCGTCTCAATTTTTTTCATCGTTATTCTAATGTGACGCCGGATGTTAAGATTACATTCCCGGCATCGGGGTTAATTATGAGTGAAGTATTTACAGGTAAACTAAGCGACTTGCTTAGTGGCATATTTTTGGATAAACCCACTCCTAGATGAATTATTCCATCTTCATCTGTGAACAGATCGTAGTCATCATCATCACACAAAAAAATCAGCAAACCATGTACAAGAAATCTCTTCTTTAGTTATTGAGTAACGTAACTCAATGTCTGTTTAACCTAATATAGGCCTTAGAGAAATCGCTGCAATTGTTAACTGAAAGGGAATACATCGGTACCTGTAAAAGTGATGTTTTCCTATAATACATGCCTTGTTGAATCAAGCTGATATGATAGATACTTATCTGACGTAATTACATCCAGGAAGAAATAATAGGCAACTCTCTGTGTTATGATATTTCCAGAAAGTAAATAAGCACCTAAATCTAATTTTAGATTACTTTCTTCGTGAGCACTTAGAGGAATACAATAATGAACAAATATTAATAAAAAGATGTTTTTCATGTGAATTTGAATTTTTATATTAACCCCTTATTTGAGTGAATTTCTTCAAATATAGACAAAATATATTTAACCCTAATCAACATAAACATCAGTAAACAAAGGAATCCAAGTAATAAATGAGTGTGATTTGTGAATACGGTTTTTTTACACATTCGTAGATTTCATAATTACGATAATCACATATATTACCGCTTTATCAACGATATTCACTTTTATTTTATTTTTAGCTATCCACATCAAATCTAATATCACGATTTACTGTAAAAGATGACCCAGATGTAGACACGCAAAAAAATAGCGCACTCACTTCGGTATGTTAAACGTAAATCTAGAAGGCTGTTCAGCTCAGGTGAGAAGATCGCTATTGTTATCGAATGGTTTTAAACCGAATTATTAACTATTTTCAATAGATAAAGAATTCGCTCGCTCTAATTGGGGACTACGATACAGCATGTGAATGATGCACCCCACCTGTGACTCAGAGTAAACTTAACTCGAGCGGATTTTTTGCGATTACCCCATTTAGGGACTTCTGAAATGGAAAAATCCTCGTAAATTGGGTTAATAAGAAAAGAGATGTGATTTCAGTACGGTGGAATTTACTCTTGCGCTAATTTGATTTTCTCTATCAACTCTGATGTTGTAGAAAAATCCAATTCTTCTTTTTTTGCTTGTAAGTCGTCAGCATAAGTTGGACAAATAATAAGAGAAGAAGGATATTAAGTATTTTCATGACATTAAGGGCTAAGATTTATAGATGTACAGCAACAAGAATTAATGCTACCGCCGCATATCTAATATTTATTATCAATACAATTGATAAGAATACCCTGAAAACAATAACTTTGTTGAGTTCCTTCACACATAAGTTAATTTAATTATTGATCCGGGATGGATAGAAATCTTGACATAGTTTTATACGGAGCGAGTGGATTTACAGGTCAGTTGTGTGTTCGTTATTTTGCAGAAAATGCAGGGTCTGGGATTCGCTGGGCCATTGCCGGCCGAAATGAAGTAAAGCTTAAAGAAATCATTAATGCTTTGTCACTTGATGTTGAGATAATTGTGGCTGATGGAAATGATACTGAAGCCCTAGACAAATTAACCACAAAAACTAAAGTGGTGCTCTCAACAGCCGGGCCTTTTCACAGGTATGGATCAAAGCTGGTAGCCTCTTGCGTTAAAAACTCAACCCATTATGCAGATATTACAGGGGAAAATTTTTGGGTAAGAGACTTGATCGATAAGCATCATATTGAGGCCGCTTCAAAAGGAATAAGGATTGTACCGTCTTGTGGATATGACTCACTTCCTTCAGACCTAGCGACATTATATGCTATCGAGCAAATGGGTAAGCCTGTCATACGTGTTGATTGCTTTCATACTGCTAAAGGCGGTGCCTCCGGCGGAACGATAGAGACCATATTTTCTATTGCAGACTTAAAACTAGGCAAAAAAATTCGTGATCCCTTTTTACTTAACCCAGAGGGCTCTTATTCTAAAGATCAAAAGAAGCACAGCCGGGATACCATGGCCGTTAAAAAGAATATATTGATAGACCGGTGGACAGGTCCTTTTATGATGGCATTTGCGAATACCCGTGTGGTTCGCAGGAGTGCAGCCCTGATGGAAGGGCAAGGTCAGGCGTATGGACCTGGGTTTGTTTACCATGAGGGGAGCTATTTTAAAAGATACTTAAAAGCCTTTAAGATGTCAGTCTTTACCGGGCTCATGGTTATGTTGATCACCTCCCCCTTGCGCCAGGTAATAAGGCGTTTGTTACCCAAGCCTGGCGAAGGGCCAAGTGAAAAAACAATGCTCAATGGACATTTTAAATGTTTATTAATTGCTGAAGCTGAAGATGGGGAAAGAAGAGTGTTTTCTATGTATGCCAGTGGGGATCCAGGTTATCGTCTTACCACAAGATTTATTTGTGAAAGTGCAATGCTTTTGGCTAGTGACATTGAAAATCTTCCAGGCGGCAAAGCGTACGGAGGCGTGCTTACTCCGGCAACAGCACTTGGGCGACCAATGATAGAC
>DQRJ01000151.1 GCA_015663855.1 Flavobacteriales bacterium
CTCGAAGTTAGAAAACTGAGCGTTTGTAGATCTATACACACGTCCATTAGTTGCAGCTACTAGCATGTAACTAGCGTCTTGCGCGATAGCAATGTCCGAAACTCCTCCTGAAGGACCACCACTTGCAGGGTTGATGTTAATTACACCGTCTGCAATAGTTCCGAATGAAGAATTAGATCCGTACCAAACCTTATTATCAATTAACGGGTGCTTTGCAAGAGCATCGTTTGCTGACCAAGAACCGCCAGAAAATGCTCCAGGATCAGTTCCTTCAACAATATTGAAAGTTTCGCCATTGTCGTTACTCCAGTAAATACCTCTCCCACGAAACCCTGACCCGCCATTACCATCTGCTCCATCAAATTGAGATCCTGTACCTACATAAATATCACCGTTATTCGAAACTGCAATTGAAGCAACCATTAAATTAGGAAAAGAAGTAACTTGGTTCCAAGTATTTGCACCATCTAAAGACCTCCAAAGACCACCGGAAACGGCACCTGTATAAATGAGATCTTCATTAACAGGAACAATCGCTCTTGATCTTCCACCTACGTTATCAGGCCCCATCTCGACCCATGAAATATCTGTACTCTTTGTTTGAGCTTGAGATTGAGCTGAGGCGAATTTGAGAACTTTACTTCTGAGCTTAGCTAAACCGTCAGAATTAATTTCTCCGGTTTCTACATCGCCTAACATCATTCTCGTGATCTCAGCAGCGCCTTTTGCATCTCGAGAAACCTCTTCCACAGACTCACGTGGTGAGTATAAAGACTCAGAAGAATTGCTCTCTGGAGTAATACTCCAAACTAGCGTGATAGCCGCAAGGGCTCCTAGGGTCAAATATTTTGATACCATATAACTTGTTTTTCAATCTAAATTGCCGGCGGAAGTTACGACAATACGCGTTATTTTACGTGTTTTTCTGCATGATATGATGAGCGTACTAAAGGACTACTCTCAACATACATGAACCCCTTTTCCAGCGCAATAAGCCTGTACTCTTCGAATTGGTCGGGATGAATGAATTCTGCAACCGGTAAATGTTTGGGGGTAGGTTGTAGATATTGGCCTAGAGTTAGAACGTTAACTCCGACATTTCTAAGGTCTTCCATTGATTCAATCACCTCTTCCTTTGTCTCTCCCAAACCGAGCATTAGTCCGCTTTTCGTTCTGATTCCGGCTTCCCCTAGTCTTTCCAGAACCTCCAATGAACGGTCGTACTTAGCTTGTATACGTACGCCTTTCGTAAGTCGGCGAACCGTTTCTAAATTATGACTCACGACCTCTGGCGCTTCGTCAATAATGAGTTGCAAATTATCCCATTTCCCCGCGAAATCTGGAATGAGCGTTTCGAGAGTAGTATCGGGGCATTGATGACGTATAGCTCGAACAGTTTCGGCCCAAATTTCAGCACCCCCGTCTTTTAGTTCGTCTCTATCGACAGAAGTAATCACGGCGTGCTTTACGTTCATTAATTTGACGGAATTCGCAACTTTCGCAGGCTCGAAATGGTCAACTGGCTCCGGTCTTCCTGTAGCGACATTACAGAATCCGCAAGATCTGGTACAGATATTACCGAGAATCATAAAGGTCGCTGTCCCCTCTCCCCAACACTCGCCCATATTAGGACAATGCCCACTTTCGCAAATCGTATGAAGCTTATGCTCAGATACAATCTCACGAACGTTTTTATACGTTTCGCCTGTAGGTAGCTTTACCCGAAGCCAACTTGGCTTAGGTACTCGCTTTACTTTTGTTGTAGAATCTGACATGGCGTAAAGTTCGTGACTTTAGACTGAAAATCACCTTGCTTGTGTCCACTTTGCACCGACCTCTAATCTCAAGTATAGATTCAAAAACGCCATCTTCCTGTCAACAAACTGCACTGCCATAATCTCAATAGGCCTAATAAAGACGTCTAAAGTCATACCGAGCTCAACGGATTTGGTCCTAGCCCTTTGATCACCATATTCAAAAAGCAATCCATAACTAACGCTCCCACCAGGCACAATTTTTATTTCATCTAAACCATTGACCCATGGTGCCCTACCGAAAATATCATTATAAAAATGCTCCTCCGGAAGATATCTCTCAGTCGCGAAATATTCATACGGAATTTCAGGATATCCAATTACTAAATAAACTGGTTTCTCAACACCTAAGCTACCTCCAATTTTCTTAACAGTAGAGACCTGAACTGCCCCCTTCCTAAGTTTAGGCGTAAGCTCTCTTTTAGATTCAATAACAATATTTAATGCCAAAAAACTATTCAATTTTCCGAAAACATATGGCAATCCATCATTGTAAACTGGATTAGCAGTCTTCTCCTCCTTTTCATGACGAAAATACCTCAGGTCTACAGCTAAAGAGCTCGATTTTTTCGATGTTGTGAAATATCCGTACCTGGCTCCTATTCCAGCTCCTTGACTGTGAACCGATAAATGGACTCCAGATGTATGGCTGAACAACACATCTATTCCTTCTTCTCCATACACAACATCTTTATCCGTAGCGATACCATCAGTTGTTTGGGCTGAAAAACTATTAGACAATGAAACGACTATAAAATAGATCGCGACAGATATAAAATAAATTTTTCTTTCCGCTTGCATTGTCCCAAATTTACCGCATGGAACCCAAATACACATTAACATATTCTAATCCACTTAGAACTTTCTCAACGCACATCAAATCTGGTGTCGAAATCATCACCGATGCTCCGGTAGATAATTGTGGAAAAGGAGAGGCCTTCTCGCCCACTGATTTACTAGCGACATCGCTTGTTTCATGCGTTATGACCATTATAGGAATTGCTTGCTCAGAGAGTGATGTTAGGATAATTTCAATGAATGCCAGAGTGGATAAAATTATGAATTCTCACCCTCGAAGAGTGGCTGAAATTATAGCTACTATTCATGTTTCTCTATCAAACGCCGATGAAAAAGAGGCTAAACGCCTTGAAAGTGTGGCTAGAGCCTGTCCAGTTGCCAAGTCATTATCTAGTGAAATCAATCAAAACTTGACCTTTGAGTTTGATCTACAAAACGACTAAACACATAAATCCCCGCTTGTAAAACAAACGGGGACTCACTATAGACAACTAATCTAAAATATTCTTATTCGCAGGCATCTATGTCTACACAAGTATAGGCACCGCAAGCTGTGTATGCCGGAGCACACGAAGCCAAAGCTGCTCCTAAAAGGAGTACTACTGCTGAAATTCGTAGGAAATGTTTCATAACGTAAGGTTTAAAAAATTGATAGGTACATTTTTATACGAGAGCGAATACTAAAAGGTTACAATCCTTGGTTACCTTCACAGAATACCACACTCCATAAAAAACATTTTGAACGAACTACCTCTTATAATTATTTGCCTCGCAGTGGGATCAATCGTTACATGGATTGCATTTAAGTTTTTAATTCCTAATAAGTCTCATGCAGGGTTAGGATCTAATGATATAGATGTCATAGATCTGCGTGATTTAGTTTCAACTAGAGATCAAGAAATTGTAGAACTAAGAATCAAACTAGGGCGTTTGGAACAAAAATTAGAGGATACTAAAGAATATCGAGAAGATGCAGAGGTGAAATGGAAGGAAGAAGTAAATCGCCAACGCGAAAACCTTGAAAAAGTAGCTAGAGAAGTTTTGGACGATGCTACGAAACGTTCTCAAACCCAATTGGAAGGAGTGCATGCAGAACGATTAAAGCAACTTCTTGAACCTGTTCGTATACAATTCCAGGGATTCCAGAAGCAAGTAGAGAAATATTATGGTGAAGAGCAACAATGGCGAGGTGCACTGAACAAAGAGCTCGAGGAACTGGCTGAAATGAATATGGGGCTCAATAAACAAGCTGAGAATTTAGCAAGAGCTTTGAAGGGCGATTCTAAAGTGCAAGGAGATTGGGGCGAGTATCAATTAGAGCGAATTTTAGAAGATGTGGGGCTTGAAAAAGGAATACATTTCACAACACAATCATCCGTTACGTCGGAAGAAGGGAAAACTTATAGACCTGACTTTTTGGTCTCACTACCCGATGAAAAAGTGCTTGTTATTGACTCAAAAGTAAGTTTAACAGCATACGAACGATACGTAAATGCTGATAATGATATTGACCGAGAATCCCACCTTAAAGAGCATATTCAAAGTTTAAGAAATCATATTCGAGGGTTGGCGAAAAAGGATTATGGATCTCTTTACAATCAATCTGTTGACTACACTTTGATGTTTGTGCCTATAGAACCCGCTTTCTTCGCAGCAGGAAACGAGCTGCAATCTATTCAAAAAGAGGGACTTGCAGCACAGGTTCTGTTAGTTTCAACCACGACTATTTTGGCTACCTTAAGGACAGTGAGTTATATCTGGAGACAAGATCAGCAACGTACAAATGTTGTTGAAATCTCTGCCAGAGGTAAACTATTATACGAAAAGTTTGTGAGCTTCTCTAAATCTATGGAATCTATCGGCGACCATCTAAATAGGGCAGATAAAGCATATCATGA
>DQRJ01000174.1 GCA_015663855.1 Flavobacteriales bacterium
CTTTCTTCGAGCACTGAAACGGAAAACACTGGAGCAGAACGCAACAAACTCGCACCTACAGACATAGGAATTGTCGTAAACGACTTTTTGATAAAGCATTTCGCATCTATTGTCGATTACAACTTCACCGCTGACGTTGAAGAGCAGTTCGATGTTATTGCTGAAGGAAATCAGAATTGGCAAGATATGATTAAGGCTTTCTACGCTCCTTTCAAAAAGCAAGTAGAAGACACACTAGAAAACGCTGAAAGGGCTTCTGGAGAACGTATACTTGGAACAGATCCGAATACGGGTAAACAGGTTTTAGTTCGAATCGGACGTTTCGGACCTATGGCGCAGCTTGGAAAGGCTGATGATGACGACAAGAAATTCTCTTCTCTTCGTAAAGGCCAAACCCTAGAGTCGATAACCCTAGACGATGCTTTACTTCTATTCAAACTTCCACGAAAATTGGGCGAATACGAAGGCAAAGTGGTCTCTACCTCAATAGGTCGCTTCGGTCCATACATAGTCCACAACAGTAAATTCGTGTCGATTAAGAAAGATACCGATGACGATCCCTACACGATAGAACTTCCACGTGCAATCGAACTTATTAAAGAAAAACTCGCAGCAGATGCAGCGGCACTTCTTAAAGTGTTCGAAGAGGACGAAACAGTTCGCATCATAAATGGACGATGGGGACCATTTATCAAGGCTGGGAAGAAAAACGTGAAGATCCCTAAGGGCGAGGACCATGAAAAGATCGATTGGGCGCGAGCTCAAGAGCTTATCATCGAGCACGATAACAAGCCGGTTAAAAAGAAAAGAACTACTCGCGGAAAGAAGTAAATAATCGGTAATAACAATTCAGTGTGAACTGATAGTTTATCGTTGAGGTTTTTTCAGTTACTCGATTAACTAAACTTGTGCTGAATTGAATTTACTGCACTAAAGTCGCATTGACCTCGAACCATGAGCCAAGGAATATTTGAACTTTTTCAACCGGTTGACCAACCAGTTTTCAGCAATGCCGAAGGGACAGCCCGAATTGCAGACAGGATAGATATACACCGATTTGACTACCAGCCGTCAATTGAAGGATGTCGTGTAGCGATTTTCGGAGTCAACGACGGTCGAAATAGTGGTGATAATGAAGGATGTTCAGCAGCTCCCGACGCAATAAGATCTTGGTTGTATCGACTAACACCACCCACAAGATGGGCGCCGGTAGTAGATTTAGGTGATATTAAACAGGGTTATGAAGAAGACGATACCGAGAACGCTGTTCAAGCGGTTGTATCCGAACTTGTACAGATGGGGATAATCCCAATTATGCTAGGAGGAGGTCAAGATTTAACATACGCTATGTACTCAGCGTTAGAGTCTGTGGGACGACCTATGAACGTTGTCAGTATAGATTCGAGGCTCGATTTCGGGGGTGATCCCGAAGTTAATACGTCACGAAATTTCATGAATCGAATCGTTCTTCACGAACCGAACTTTCTGTTCGACTATACGAACGTAGGGCATCAAGGCTATATGACAGATCCCGACACGTTAGAGCTACTTGAACGATTACAGTTCGAGTCGATTCGACTTGGTACAGTCCATACGGACCCTAAATTATTAGAACCCGTTTTTAGAAATGCCGATCTCATCTCGATAGACACATCCTCGATTCGAGCATCAGACCATCCCGCATCAACACATGCTGGACCTAACGGACTTTCGTCATCTCAGATTTGCCAATTAGCTCGTTATGCTGGACTTAGCGATAGAATGATGGCGCTCGGCATTTTTGAGCACAATCCCGACCTTGATGATAGAGGACGCGGGGGGCACTTGGCGGCTCAGGTGGTTTGGCATATGCTAGATGGAATATTTAGCCAAACCGGAGATTACCCTAAGTGCAGTTCTGAAGAATACACCAGGTATGTGGTAGATTTACCGGGAAATGACCATGAAGTAGCATTCTTTAAATCATCTAGAAGTGATAGGTGGTGGATGGATGTTCCGATTCCAACTTCTAAGAAAAGTAATAAGGATCAGCACCACCTAGTTCCTTGTGCTTACGAAGACTATCAAGAGGCCTCAGAAGGTCAATTACCAGACAAATGGTGGCGTACTTATCAAAAACTTGCATGATGTTATTCAATAATAAAGTCGGTGTTTTCTCAAAATTTCTTATCTTGCCACTCTTGACGCGAGTCAAAACCTGTGAAAACCCTGAAAATCAACGAGTTAACATGGTTCGTAGTTATTTATCTATGTTCGTTTTGGTTCTAACGGCAGCTTCTTTAAGCGCTCAACAAGATCCACAGTTCACGCAATGGTATATGGACCATGCTATGTCTAATATTGCTGCGGCAGGACATTCTGATCTCACTCAGATTAACGGTTTCTACCGTAATCAGTGGGTGTCATTAGACCGCGCTCCTGTTACATCCTTGCTAAACGCAAACGGACAACTTGGTTTTATGCCAGGAGCCTTTGGTGTACAGTTCTATCAAGATGAGTTAGGATTCGAGAGCAACACTATGATGAAGCTCGGGTATGCTTATACATTATCTCCATTTTCTGGAGGTACTACTATGAGTCTAGGGTTGTCTGCTAGTTATTTCAGCAAGAAATTTGGTGTTGACTGGATTGCAATTGATGACTGGACTCAAGACAATGCTATACCTCAAGATAATTCATCTTCATCAGCTATGGATGTTGATTTAGGGATTTATGTTGAAAAACCAAGTGTGTTTTACGCAGGTCTGTCTGTGACTCACATTGCTGAAACTCAGTTAAGCCAAATGAGTATCACTCCGGCAAGACACTTTTACGCAATGGGAGGTTACAATTACGCTATTGATGGAGACTTCCTTGTGTTAAGGACGAACCTGCTTGCCAAGTCTGACCTTAACGCTACTGCAATTGACTTTAATGTGAATGTGATATATGACCAAATGGTTTGGGCTGGGGTTTCTTGGAGACCCGGAGACGCAATTGCTCCAGTAGCAGGATTCCAATATCGCATGATCAATAAAGATGCAACAAGCTATAAAGAACAACTATTCAGAGTGGGTTATTCATTCGATGCAACCACATCTGAATTACAAACATATTCGTCAGGATCACATGAGTTTTTCCTCTCATACAGCTTTAAGTTTGAGTCAACTCCGATCCAAAACAGGTATGCTAATCCAAGATTCCTATAATAAAAGGAACTTTTAATACGTTTCTAGCGTACCCTACTAATAAATCTACAAGAAAATACTCTATATGAATAAGTTCCTTCTGACCCTCATGACACCACTTCTGCTTGCTGGATGTTATATGGGACCCCAGGGTGAGCTCGTAGGGGTCCACCCCCGTGAGTACTGGGATCAACCGAACCCTTATGGCATGAATTACATCCACTTCGGATCATTCACCATGGGGCCTAGTGATCAAGACGTTCCTTACGCCTTAAACACTAAATCTAAAACCGTAACAATTCCTGCATACTATATGGATGTGCATGAAATATCGAATAATGAATATCGTCAATTCGTTAATTACGTACGTGATTCGCTATTCCTTAATACTTTGGCAGAAAACGATGATGATCGTTACTTCTATGCTGAAAATGAAAGCGGTCAAGAGCTTGACCGATTTATTGATAAGGGATACGTTCTAAATTGGGAAGAGCCTATAGCTTGGGACGACGAAGATGTATTCGATTTACTCTATGACGAGTATTTCCTGCAAGGGTCTGACCGTTTCTATAACAGAAAAGAAATCGACACACGTAGACTTAACTATCGTTACTACTGGTTCAACTTAGCAAAGGCTGCAAGTAAAGATGCTAGAGACGAAGAGTATGGTGAAGTTAATGAACTAAACCAACTACATTCAGTTAGGCGTTATTCTGATAGATCACAGTTTGTTGTTGAGGAGACTATCAACGTATACCCTGACACCTTAGTTTGGATACACGATTATGCCTACTCATACAATGAGCCGCTTGCTGAAAATTACTTTTGGCACCCAGCTTATGACGACTACCCTGTTGTAGGGGTTACATGGGGACAAGCTGTAGCGTTTAACGCTTGGCGCACTCAGATTATGAATGAGTGGAAGCAAAAGGAAGATCAGACTTATATCCAAAAGTTCAGACTTCCTTCAGAAGCTGAGTGGGAATACGCTGCTCGTGGTGGTCGTAACTTAGCTCCATACCCTTGGGGTGGTCCGTATATTCGTAACGAACAGGGTTGTGTACTTGCTAACTTCAAGCCTATGCGTGGTGACTACGTTGAGGATGCTAACGCTTACACTGCTCCAGTAGAGTCGTATAGCCCTAACGATTACGGTCTATACAATATGGCTGGTAACGTTGCTGAGTGGACAAATACAGCATTTGACGAAACTGTTTATGACTTTGCATTCGATTTAGCACCTGATTACGTTTATCATGCAAAAGTTGATGACCCCCCTGCACTTCACAGAAAAGTTACAAGAGGTGGTTCATGGAAGGACATAGGCTACTATTGTCAAACTGGAACTCGAGCGTTTGAGTACAGCGATACTGCGAAAGCATTTATAGGATTCAGATCTGTAATGTCTTACTTAGGACGTGGAAAATCTGGACCAAAAGAAGAGTGGAACTAGATCATCTATTGACTAGAGTTTATTAAAAAAGAATTACAAGAAAATCGTTTATGAGAAAATCTCATAACATCAAATTGAAACTAACATAATCTACAATATGAAACCAGGAAGTAAAAGTTGGAAAAATCTAATGGCTAAGCTCTACGGAATTGGAGCGTCAGTAGTAATTATAGGTGCGTTATTTAAAATCCAACACTGGGAGTATGCTTCTGAGATGTTGATTGCTGGTCTTGGGACAGAAGCATTAATTTTCTTCTTCTCAGCCTTTGAACCAGTTCCCTACTCTGATCCAGATTGGACGTTGGTTTACCCTCAATTAGCTACCGGTGAGGATTCTAAAACTGCTGTTGCAGAACTAGACGCACTACTTACAGATGCAAATATTGATGCAAAGCTTTTGAAAAATCTAGGTGACGGAATGCGTAATCTAGGAGACCAGGCCTCTAAAATGAGTGATATGGCTGATTCAGCAGGTGCTACACAAGAATTTAGCGATTCACTTGTAAAAGCGTCAAATCGAGTTAATGAAATGGCTGATACTTATGAAGGAGTATCGACATCATTAACCGGTCTTGTAGGATCACAAGATGCTGGAAATTCAGCAGGTAAGAACTTAGAGCGTATGAATTCAAACTTAGATTCATTGAATACTATGTATGAAATGCAACTAAGTCAATTAGAAGAGAACAAAGAGTTATATGCTGGAATGGGTGAGTTAGTTAAAACTCTAAACGACAGTGTTGAAGATACAAAAGCTTACAAAGAGCATATTGCTGCTTTAGCTCAGAATCTTGCTTCTCTTAATACGGTATACGGTAATATGCTTAACGCCATGGGCGGAAACAAAGGTTGATTTGACAACCTATTAAACGCTAAACCATGTCAGGAGTAAAAGAAACACCACGGCAGAAGATGATAGGGATGATGTACCTCGTCCTTACAGCCTTACTAGCCCTAAACATTTCTAAGGAAGTTCTTAATGGTTTCGTGAAAGTTGAAAATAGTCTTCGCACTACGCAAGAAACATTATCAGCTAAGATTCACGATACATACACTGCCTTAGAATTAAAATATAATAGTAACCAGGAAAAAGTTGGACCTTTTTACGATAAAGCGCAAGCTATTGTCAAAAATTCCGATGACCTAGTTAAATATATTACACAATTAAAAGCACGTTGCTTATCAGTTTCCGAAGGGGATTACTCTCAGCAGGAAGCTGTCGACTTTTCAAAGTATTACGGAGTTAATGAGAGGGGTCAAGACACCACTTTAAATTTGAAATACATTCATAAGAAGGATGAATTTCAGGCTCTAACTACTTACATGATGGGATCTGAGCCTCAGAGACCTAAAAAGGGCAAATGGACAGCTAACGGATTGAAACTTGCAATTGAAGCTTATAGAGATTACTTGACTGGAATCAGTGTTATTGATAACCTGGGCATTGAAAGAACACTACCCGCAAGTACTATAAAGTCTTTAATGGAGCGTTTCTCTTTTGAAGAAGAATTAGAAGATGGAATGCTAGTTCTTTGGGAAGCTGCTAATTTCTACGATGTGCCGTTAGCGGCTGTTATGCCACTTATGTCTAAAATGATAATTGACATTCAAGATGCTGAAGAAGATGCTATTGATTGGTTACTAGGAGGAATTGAGGCGAAAAGCTTAAAATTCTCTGAAGTAGTTCCATTATCGATTCCGCAATCAAATTATATACTCAGAGGTGATACATTAAGAGCAGATATTTTCTTAGCTGCTTTCGATCCTACTCGTATTCCTGAAGTTTATGTTGACCCTATCAAATGGGATGGAAAGGATTCTACTGTTTTGGACTACGAAGGCCTTGGATTGCAGCCTTTATCAGTTAATGAGAAGGGACAAGGATTACTTGCAATGTCTTCAAAAGGGCTAAGTCTAGGTCAATATCAATATAAGGGTGTTATCCGATATCAGGGACCAGAAGGTGATATGCAAATGCAACCTTTTTTAACCCCTATCTATACCGTTGCTGAAGCTGCTCTTGTTGTTTCTCCAACTAAAATGAATGTTTTCTACAGAGGTGTTCCAAACCCTGTAGAGGTTAGTGTACCTGGTGTTGCTAATAATAAATTGCGAGTTTCAATTTCTAGAGGTCATAAAATAAAAAAGCAATCAGACGGGACATATATCGTTGAACCAGCTAAATCTACTTCGAATAAAGAAGCTGTTATTAGTGTTAAAGGTGAGATGCCTGATGGATCAATTTCTAACTTAGGAAGTTCTAAGTTCAGAGTGAAGAGAATTCCTGATCCCGTTTCATTTTGGGCTGGGAAAAGACCTTCTGATAGAACTATCACGAAAAATGAAGTGCTTTCTTTTGCACCGCTGGCTGCTAAAATGGATAATTTCGATTTCGATGTTC
>DQRJ01000132.1 GCA_015663855.1 Flavobacteriales bacterium
CTATCGCCGTTCGTATGCTCACATTCGGCGAGGACAGGCCAGATGAAGATTGGTGGAAAGCGAAAATAAACGAAGCTATCGATGTACGTCACGGGCTGGGATTACTCGACAATGAAAACAACGACACATGTCGTTTGGTCTTTGCTGAGGGAGACGGACTGCCCGGCCTCATTGCCGATTTCTACGGAGGCGTCCTCGTAATTCAATGCCACACCCCTGGCATGCACAACGAAATAAAACTCCTCTGCAGCGCATTTTCTGACGCACTCGGAGATAAACTTATTGCTGTTTACGATAAAAGCTCTAAGTCTTTAGCCAAACATGGCGGTGTTGTCAGTGAGGATGGGCTAGTTTGGGGCAAAATGCCGAAAAACCACTACGCGACAGAGCTAGGCCATAAATTTAACATAGACTGGGAGAAAGGACAGAAGACAGGTTTCTTCATCGACCAAAGAGAAAACAGAAACCTCCTCGCCCATTATTCTAAGGGCAAGAAAGTTCTCAACGTCTTTAGCTACACAGGTGGATTTTCTATCTACGCGATGAAAGCGGGAGCTACAGAAGTTCACAGCTTGGACAGCTCGGCGAGGGCTTTAGAAGTTTGTGATGAAAACGTTCTATTAAACGACTTGCCTGTAGAAAATCACAAATGTCTTCAAGAAGATGCAGTAGCATTTTTGAAAAGCGACTTGAGTGATTACGACATCATCATCCTCGACCCTCCAGCTTTTGCTAAGAGAGCCTCTGCACGACACAACGCAGTCCAAGGGTACAAGAGAATTAACCTTCGTGCTATTGAATCGATGAAGCCCGGATCATTGCTTTTCACTTTTTCGTGTAGCCAGGCTGTTGATGAAAAGCTATTTACGAATACTATTATTGCTGCTTCAATTCAGGCAAATAGAACTGTGCGAATTCTTCATAGACTACACCAACCCGCTGATCACCCTGTGAGCGCATTCCATCCTGAGGGAGCGTACTTAAAGGGGCTCGTATTAAGAGTTGATTAGGATCTAAACGTTCCGTCGTTCTACGAACGCTTAAGGCTGAAGTAAAGACTTGCCCCAGCCGCCATTACCATCTTTCGTGTAAACCACTCTGTCGTGTAAACGCGAAGCTCTTCCCTGCCAAAACTCAACACTTTCGAACTCGATTCGGAACCCTCCCCAATGGGGTGGACGATCAATTTTGTCCGCACCACTATATTTCTCCTCCACCTTTTTGAGCGCTTTTTCGAGAGTTTCACGGGATTCCATAGTCTTGCTTTGGTCTGAAACCCAAGCTCCCAACTGGCTCTCGCGAGGTCGAGTAGCGAAATACTCATCATTTTCCTTGTCAGAAACAACTGACACATTCCCACGCACACACACTTGGCGCTCCAGTTCTGGCCAATAGAACGTTGCGGCAGCTCTCGGGTTCAACATTAAATCCTGGGCCTTAGAGCTTGATTTATTTGTGTAAAAAACTAACGACTCGCCCTTTATTTCTTTAACTAAAACAATTCTCCCGGTCGGACATCCCTCAGCATTTACTGTCGAAAGACAGAACGCATTCGCATCCAATGCATCCGATTTAATTGCGTCATCGAGCCATACAGACAATTGCTGTTCAGGAGTTGACAGCAAGTCTTGCATGCGCATCTCGCCTTTCACATAGTCAGTCCTTATGGAGTGCATGTTTTTCATAACTACGAACTTACTTTATTTTCTTGATATAGCATTTGATTAGAATCACTTTGCGGAAATTTCCTACAATTCTTTCGCTCTCAACACCTTAGACCAAACCTCTTCCCCCATCGCGTTTTTCACCACTATTTCACAAGATCTATCCTTCCTCGGCCCAGAGAAATTCAATTCTGCAAAATTCCTTACAGGAGTAGATGTGCCTTCAATCCTAAGCGTATTATTCTCGTCCAAATTATCGTAAGTATGGCTCGTAAGTGGGGATACCGTTAAATCGTGAATCACAGCTCCTCCCTCTAATTCTAACCGACTCATCTCCGTACAATGTCTATCACCTGTCAGAAAAATAACTCCGTGAATATGCTCCTCCTCTATCCTGTCTATTATCTCCTGTCTTTCAGGAAAGTTAGCCATATTTTCATGTCGAGCGACGTCGTTCAGGAACTGTCCTCCCACGGCCACCATCTTAAATGGCGCCCTACTTTTATTAAGAACAGCTATCAACCAATCAATTTGCTCGTCTCCTAAAACGTGTATATCCTGAGTCCGATTATTCGGATGAATTCTATGAGATCTGTTATCTAGCAGATAGAATTCAACATCGCTAAACCTGAACGCCGTCCCGACATTATTTGCGCCCGAAGGAACTCCGTAACTTGGATTAGCCCAGAAAGCCTTGAACGCCTCTTGAGCCCAATCACGATGAATCCAAGACATATCAGCGTCGTTTGGTCCATAATCATGATCATCCCAAATTGCATAGTTAGGACATGCTTTCAAAAGCCCCTGCATCTCAGGCAATGACCTCATATGAGAGTAACGATATAAGTATCCCGTATAGCTCTGTACATCTACTTCTCTCAAATAAATATTATCCCCTAACCAAAGCATCATATCTGGCTCAGCCGTCGTAATAGACTCGAACACTTCATACTCACCTCCATACCCTTTACCCGGTCTATCATAGATAGAGTCGTTTATGAATGCGCAACTTCCCACAACGGCCTTAAAAGCCGGAGGGTCCATTCTATAATCCCATAGAGTTTGAGTTGTTATCGTAATAGTGTCTCCTATCGCCGTACCGTTTGCAACTAGAACAGCTTCATAATCTCTACCTGGCTCAAGATATCCTAAATCGAATTGTGTACTAAATGCAGTGCTTGCATCAACTTCAACCACTTCCGAACATTTCGCAGGCTCTTCAGCACCCTCCTCCCAATACAACAAGCACAATTCAGCCTTCATGTCGACTTGAGCCCAAACACTAGCCGATCTCATACTAACATGTCCTATCATAGGGCCACTCATCAAGTTCGTCTCAGATTCACTAACGCTCACCTGGGGCTTACAACCGACAATACTCAAACTGATCAAAATGACAGTTGAAATTAAAGAAACGTATTTATTCATTTCGCTAAATTAAGGCATAAAAAAAGGGAACCCGAAGGTTCCCTTTTTGCAACTTAAAAAGTTTAAGTCTTATACTACTCAGCTACTATTAACGTGTTACCACGAAGTTAGTTGCTTGAGAGAAATCCTTATGAATAGCAGTCAACGTGTAAGTACCAGCAGCTAAAGAGTGCTTGATAACTAGACGGTTACCACCTACTACGTTTTGCTGGCTGTACTCGCTAGTAAGAACGATCTTACCAGTTAAGTCAGTAGCTTCAACGATGATGTTCTGGTCACCTAGAACGAGCTCAGCATCAAACTGCATGCTGAAAGAAGACTCGAATACTGGGTTAGGGAATACGTTAAACTTAGTGTCAGCAGCGATACCTACTAGACCTTCAGTTGCTGCACCTTCGCAAGAACCGTCGTTGTAAGTAGCCTCAGTGCTATAGTTAGCAGCGTTAGTGTTTGTGCAACCGAAAACTTGAGCGTCTGTTGTAGAGAATGTCAAGTCGTGAGCGCGCCATGTTCCACCTTCGCCATCACGGCCTTGAAGGTTGATAACACCAGTTGCAGTACCGTCAGTAGTTAATTGCATTAAAAGCACTTTGTTACCAACTGCAGCAGCAGCTTGAACGTCAGTAGGAACTACGAACCAAGCTCCGTCAGTAACAGTAAGCTCGTTACCTGCAAGGAAGTTAGTGTAATCGATACCAATAGTCCATAGGTTGTTGTTCTCGCTGTTATCAGCTCCAACAGTTACCCAGCTATCAAAAGCTAGACCTGGCTCTAAGCCTACAATCGCTTCGTTCACATCAAGTGAAGAAGAAGATCCGTACTGGTGCTGGAAGAAAGATCCAGTTGTAGCAACGTTTAATACGTGCTCCTCAGCAGCGAAAATCGCGTGAAGTGAGTGTTGTGCAGAAGGAAGTACAGCGTAAACACGGAAAGTGTTACCAGGTACAAGCCCTCCATTATCTACTGCCTCTACTACCAACTCGACGTTGTTAGCGTTAGCTCCAAAGCCCATCAAAAGGGCGGCGGTCATTGCAAAAAGATTCTTCATGAGAATGGGTTTATTATTATCTCGGATTTAGTTATTTATTCAAATTTTATAAAGTCGTTCATCA
>DQRJ01000120.1 GCA_015663855.1 Flavobacteriales bacterium
CCGGAAGTACGAGTCACACTTTGGAATATAGCAGTTGTGAATTTGCCGAATCCAGACATACCCTCCAATACGCCATTCCACTCTAGAAACGCAAATGAAATCGCTCCTATAGACACTAAAATAAAAGAAAAATAAAGAGCGATTTTTGTAGCAAATCCTATAGTTTTCCATGGAGAGCGCATACGTGATCGCAATTGAGCCGGATCGAATAAGTCGAATAGAGCTATCATTCCCAAGGCGCCGAAAAATACTAGAATAGTGATAACCCAGTGCGCTAACCAATTCGTAGCGACCCATGGATGTGCCATCCCGTCAGTAAATAATGTTATTCCCGCGTTGTTAAAGGCAGATACGCTGTGAAAAATGGATGAGAATATCCTATCGCCTAGCCCATTAAATGGTATGTCGCTAGACCAAACCAAACCTAAAGCAATCGCCCCTAGCATCTCAATTCCTAAGCACCATAATACGACACGACCTAGCATGCTCTTCCCACTCAAATAACTATCTCGGTTTACAAAATCTTCGATAACATCGTGTTGGGTTATAGCTACACCGAAGCGCGCAACCAGGGCTAAGAAGGAGGCAAAGGCAATAACGTTAAGACCTCCTAATTGGATGAGAGCAAGAAGTACCATTTGGCCTTTAAAAGTGAAGAAAACCATCGTGTCCTCAACCATCAGTCCAGTAACGCAAGTTGCAGATGTACTAGTGAATAAAGCGTCAAGAGTGGGCATTCCATTACCACTAGTGGTCATCTCGGGCATCATCAGGAGTAAGGTGCCTACGGTTATTATCCCGAGAAAGCTTAAAATGAAGATTATCGCAGGATGCATTTTCACCCTTGGAATAATGCTGCCCTTTCTTAGGAGCTCAGCAATCACAACAATGAAGAAATATATTTGAATAAAAACAAGGCTAAGATCAACTCCACTTGAAATGTTCAATGCTCGGAAAACCGGTTCATGAATAAGTGTATCAAAAAATAAATGACTGACACCTTCTATAATAAGAACTATCATCACGATTCCTTCTATCCAAGTTCTTCTAAGAAACTCAGCAGGATGGAAGTCGTATAGGATTTTTATGAGGTAATGAACAACGTAAAAACCAAAACTTAATCTCATGATATCCATAAGATTTTGGTCGCTTTGCGCTGTGTTAGGATAACCGTAGTAAATAGCCAGAACGACAAGAGCCGTTAATGATACTATTAGATTAAGAAGCTTTAGTATACCGAGATTTCTAGATTTCGATTTATAGAGGTAAACGTTTCCTATTTCACGAAAATCATTAAAAGTCATGATTCGTTGATTAGCAATTCTAAATCAACAGTAACCACTCCACTTTGTGTGCATACTTGAGCGCCTGCGAGATTTGCTACTTCGGCAATGATCTCTGGCGTCGCTCCTGAAGCGAGCATTAATGATGCCGTAGCAATTACGGTGTCTCCAGCACCACTTACGTCGATTACATTACAGGGTATGGCAGCTGTGTGTAGATGGTCGACCTTTAGTTCTGGCGAGTAAACCCAGACTCCATAAGACCCAAGAGTTGTGAGAGAAATCTTTGGGGACACCTTTTCGTGAAGAGACTGGACCGCCGTTTTTAGAGAATCGAAATTATTATCGTCGAGATTGATCTCTGTCGAAAGTCCCTCGCGGAGTTCGTTGAGGTTTGGTTTGAATAGGTCTACTCCAGGATAGTTTAGAAATCCCTTAAGCTTGGGGTCTACTGTCACGGGGATGTCTCGTTTGCGGGCTTCTAGCGTGAGGCCTGCAATAATATCGGGTGTTAGAACTCCTTTGTCGTAATCCTCGAAAATTATTACGTCGATATTAAAATTGTCGAGAATAGAAATGCAGGAAGCAAGTAGGTTTTTCGAAAGTTCATTAGAAATTTCCTCTTCTGTTTCTTCGTCGACACGAAGCATGTGTTCGTTATCGCGAATAATACGAGTCTTAATCGTAGTGATTCTGTCTGGAGATCTGAGGCACGCCGTAATCCCCATTTGTCGAGCTTGAAATAAGTCTATTAATCTTGTTCCTGCAGCGTCGTCTCCCACCACTGTAGCGATGTGTACACTTGCCCCTAATGCTTGGACGTTTCGTGCAACGTTTGCAGCTCCTCCAGCTCTTTCATCCCTTCCGTTCATAAGGACAACGGGAACAGGTGCTTCGGGACTCATCCTTTCCACTACACCATATAAGTAAGCATCAATCATAACATCACCCACGACCAAAGCCGATAGGTTAGAAATATTCTTTAATGCTTCAGTTTTCGTCATATTGTCTATGAAAGCTTACTAACAGCGACGTCGATTCTCCTTACAGCTTCTGCTAGGACTTCGTCAGATGCAGCATAGCTAAAGCGAATACATTCAGGTGTTCCGAAAGCGGCTCCACTAACTGTAGCAACGTGAGCTTCTTCAATGAAATACATTGCAACGTCGTCAGCATTGTTGAGCATCTTTCCGTTAAAACTTTTTCCGAAAAGCTCACTTACATCAGGGAACAAATAGAAAGCTCCCATCGGAAGATTTAAGTTAATTCCAGGAATCTCAGAAAGATTTGCATACATAGCGTCACGTCTTCTAAGGAAAGCCTCTACCATGGGTTTAGCTATCGAAGGGTCAGCTTCTACAGCCGCCGCCGCCGCCGCTTGAGCGATGCTGCAAGGGGCAGAAGTAAATTGACCTTGAATTTTCGTGCAGGCATCTGCAATCCATTTCGGAGCTCCGATATATCCTAATCTCCATCCCGTCATTGCAAATCCCTTAGAGACTCCATTAACGGTAATTACTCGCTCCATCATACCAGGTTCCGCAGCCAAACTTGCGTGCTTAGGGGTGAAGTTAATGAGTTCGTAAATCTCATCACTAATCGTGTAAACATTGTCATATTTACGAAGTACATCAGCGAGATCAGATGTTTCACTTTTCGTATAAAC